>NZ_RKSM01000001.1:2527573-2843519 GCF_008729015.1 Haloarcula sp. CBA1129 | reverse complement strand
CCACCCTGCTGGCGCGGACGACAGCGCCAGCGAACTGACTGGTTTCCGCCTGATACGACTCCGCGATGCCGAGGGCCCGTACCCCCGATTTCACGTGTTCTGGTCGTCTTTGATGTCCTCCAGTCTATCGAGCAGTTCGTCGTTCGACGCGGTGAACTCGTATTCGATGTCGCCCTCGTGGGCGTTTTCTTCAGCATCGAGGCCGTCCTCGTCCTCGAAGTCTGTGTCGTACTCCTGATTGTCTTGTTCCGATTCGTCGTAGCTCCCGAACCCCATGGTACGTGTACAACTATGACGTTCACAGTAAAAAATCACTCGCCACCCCTCCTGTGTTTATTTGCCGACAGAACGCCTTGTCGCCTGCGTCCGCCCCGATAGCCGGACAGTACACTCAAGCGGACCGCGCCACAGGCTTCGTGTATGGCCGTTCACAACGTTACCGCCGAAGCCGAGACGTTCACCTGCAACGCCTATCTCGCGACCGGCGAACAGACGACACTGATCGACGCCGGCGCAATGCGCGGCGTCGTCGACGCCATCCGCAAGCACGCCGACGCGCTCGACGCCGTCGTGTTGACCCACCAGCACGGCGACCACGTCCAGCAACTCGATGCCGTCCTCGACGCTTTCGACGCGCCGCTGTACGCCCACGCTGCTCACCCTCGGCGGGACCACGACCTCGAAGACGGCGACACGCTCACGGTCGGCGACGAGGAATGTGAGGTCGTGTACACGCCGGGCCACGCCGACGACCACGTCTCGCTCGTCTCCGAGTCATCCCTGTTTTCCGGTGACGTGGTCGTCCACGACGACGGCGCGTTCGACGACGGCTCCTTCGGCCGCACTGACCGTCCCGGCCAGTCCCGCGAGCGCCTCATCGAGAGCATCGAGGCCCTGCTCGACCGTCTGCCAGCAGGCGTCGAACATATGTACTCGGGACACGGCGGCGTCTTCCACGGCGACGTTCGCGAAGTCGTCGAGCGTGCCCTCGAACGGGCCGAGCGCCGTGAGCCGAAGTACCCAGACGAGTGACCACTCGAAACCGGCGCAACCCTCTAGTGATAGGACCGACATTCGACTGCATGAACCAGCGACTTCTGACGGGGATGGCCCTTGCGCTCTCCGGCGTCGTGCTGGCCGCTATTCAGGTGCTTCACGCAGTCCAGCAGACCCGGATTCCGGTGGCGGTCGCGGTCGACGGGCTCCCCTTTGCGGCGATGGGGCTTGCGATAGTGTACGCGGGCGTCTGGCTCGTTCGCGACACGACGTTTGAGGGGGCCACGGCCCGTGTTGCGGTATGGGCCGCTGGCGGGACTGTGGTGTTCGCTGCTGTCGCGGCGCTCCTGCTGTTCAGCCAGCGTGTGACCGCCGGCTCACTCGCCCGAGCGTCGTACCTGACGGTGGACCTCGTCACTGTCGGCGCGCTGGCGGGCGTTCTTGTCGGCCTGTACGACGCCCAGAGCCGCAGTCGGCTCCGCGAGTTGGAAGCCGAACGCGACCGTATCGAGGCCTTCGCCGGGAAGGCGGCAGACGTGAATAACTACGGGCGAGCCATCGCCAGCGCGCCCAGCGTCGACGGCGTCGCCGCCTTCGTCGTCGAGGCATTCAGCACGATGACTGGAATGGAGGAGACGGCCGTCATCCGCATCAGCGACGACAGGACGGCGACGCTCGCCAACACGATTCGAACCGTGCCGGCCGACGACGTCGGCGAGTTTGCCCACGCGGTCCGGACACAGCAACAGGGCGAGGTCGCGGTCCATGACCGGCCGTTCCCCGTTGACATCTCCGAGTCCGTCACCGACTGCGTCTCGGCGGTCGTGCTGAACGACGAGGACAGGGCGACAGTCGTTCTCTCAGTCACGACCGCCGAGACGACTGTCGGCGAAGAAGACCGGAAGCTGCTGGAACTTCTTGTCTCACACGCGTCGGTTCGCATGGCAACGCTCGACCGACAGTCCGTGGACAGTGAACACACTGGACAGTAGGGGACTGGCGACGAACTGCCACCGGGTGCCGGCGGCATCTCTCCAAAACGGGCCCGAAAATCAGGCGCTGCGGGTTTCTTTCGCCTTCGGACGCAGGTTGCCGTAGCCGCACTTCCGGCACTGCTGGGCGCGCTGTGGGTTCCGAGCGTTACACCGCATGCAGATCTGCTTGTTGAGGAGTCGGTCGGACGCTGTCTCGAAGCTAGCCATGCGCGGTTGTTTCCGGTGCGCGCGTTTAAGCTTTGAGTTTCGGTCTGGAGCTGTGTCCGGCCGGTCGAGCACACACTCCCTCGGCTTTAGATACCTGAGATGCGAAGCTAGGGTATGTACGATCAGGTCGCGGACCTCCCGGTCACCGTCGAGCATTGCGAGTTCGAGCGGCTGGAGCGGGCGACCTCCAGCGGATTCGACCGAGCGACGACCGTCGTTCACCTCTCCGGCGCGGGCGAGACCGGGCGCGGCGAGGACGTGACGTACACGACCGAGGCCCACGATGCGCTGCAGGACGCCGACGCGTTGCAGGGCGGGGACTCCGTACTGACCGGCGAGTACACGCTCGACTCGTTTTCGACGGCGCTGGCCGAGGCCGATCTCTGGCCGGAGCCACCCGACGAGGACCGGTTTCGGCACTACCGGCGGTGGGGATTCGAGAGCGCGGCACTTGATCTGGCGCTGAAACAGGCCGACACGGACCTCGGGTCGGCGCTCGGCAGACAGTACGACCCCGTAAACTTCGTCGTCTCGACGCGGCTCTCGAACCCGGACGACGACACACCGCCGACGGCGGACCGGCTTGCGAGGCTGTGTGAGCGCTATGGCGACCTGTCGTTCAAACTCGACCCCACGCCGTCTTGGAGCGATGCGCTCGTCGACGAACTGACCGACTACGACGTTCGGGTGCTGGACCTGAAAGGGCTGTACGAGGGGACCGATGTCGATGTCGAGGCCGACCCCGAGTTCTATCGCCGCGTCGTCGACGGCCTTCCGGAGGCGCTGGTCGAGGACCCGGACCTGACCGACGCGACCCGGCCGGTGTTCGACGGACAGGAGGTGCGCGTCACGTGGGACGTGCCAATCACCGGTGTCGAGAGCATCGAGGCGCTACCGTTCGAACCGGCGTGGCTCAACATGAAGCCCTCGCGCTGTGGCACCGTCGAGTCCGTGCTGGCCGCTATCGACTACTGCGAGCAACACGGCATCGACCTGTACGGTGGCGGCCAGTTCGAACTCGGCGTCGGCCGCGACCACATTCAAGCACTGGCGTCGCTGTGCTATCCTGACGGGCCCAACGACGTCGCACCTGCCGGGTACAACGACCCTGACCCGGACGCGGATCTGCCGCCGAGTCCGCTGACCCCGCCAGCGGCTCTGACCGGCATCGGAACCGGATTCCAGTAACCACCCTGAGAACTGAAGCCGAAGCTACATTATTGTACGGATACTAACTATTCTCATGCGGTGTCAAGCCTGTGGAGAACGCATCGACGACGTGCTGGAGGCACACGCGCGACGGGCCTGTCCACACTGTGATGCGCCGCTCCTCGAGAAGCCAGCAACGCCCCGGTGACTACTCCTCGGCGAGATAGTCGTCCTGCACGTCGATGACGTCGCTCGAATCCTCGCAGTTCGCGTACCGTTCCAGCGGTTCCTCGTTCAGTTCCAGAAAGGTATGGCCCCAAGAGAACGTCGAGAGGATCCGCTCGGCGTGGTCGAGTTCCCCGAGGATGGCGAGCGCGCCGGCGAACGCTTCGACGGTGTTGAGCTGGAACGCCGTTCCGTAGTTGACCGGATTGCCGGCGACGAGAAAGGGGAGCGAGCGGTGCACCCCTTCGAGGTCGAACGCCTCCCGCTCGGCTGTCTCCCATGAGCAGTCGAGCGCGACTAGGCGGCTGTGGCGAGCGCCGTCACCGGCGGTCGGTCGGTCCGCTGGAGACAGCGCCTGCTCGGCGAAGGGGTTGAGCACGATGCCGGGCGGCGTCGACCGCGTCGCGCGGTGGAGTTCGGCCTCGTCCATGCGGGCCAGTTTCCGCGCGCTACATTTGTCTGGGTCGTCGTCGCCTTCGTACCGGACGTGCAGTTCCACAGGAGAGCTATCACTGTGGCGGATAAAAGCGACTCGTTCTGTGATAGCGTGCAAACACTGTTATAGCCGGACTCGGTTGTATAACGTGTGCTTTCAGAGGGGACGGCGGCACCACTGTTCGAACTGCCGGCACTCGTCGACGGCGACTGCCAGCGAGTCGGGCTGTCCGACTATCTCGGCGAGGATGTAGTCATCCTCGCGTTCTACCCGGCGGATTTCAATCCGGCCTGCGACGAGACGTCTTGTGACCTAGACGAACTCGACCTCTTTACGATGCAGAAGGACGTGACTATCTTGGGGATCAGTCCGGATTCGGTGTACAGCCACCGGGCCTTTGCGGATCGCTACGGCCTGAACATCCCGCTCCTATCCGACACTGACCACGATGTCGCCCGCGAGTACGGGCTCGACTTTGTGGACGATATCGGCCAGCAGCTCATCGAGCGGGCCGTCGTCGTCATCGACCACGACGGCGACGTGCAGTACGCATGGAGTACTGACGACCTCCAGCAGCTCCCTCGCGTCGGAGAAATCAAGGACGCTATCGCCGAGACCGGCGGCGACGACACCGCGTTCGCCCGCTACCGCGTCGGCCACGCCCACTACACCGAGGGTCGGCGCGCGTTCACTGCGGCGATGAGTGCCTTTCGCGAGTCGGAGTGGATGGTCGCACAGGGTGACTTCCAGCAGGCACGCGAAGAGTTCGAAGCCGCCGAAGACCACTTCGACACCGCCGTCCGGTTCGTTGACGATGCGTCCTTGAGACCGATTTACGAGGACACGAAGACCAAGGCGAACTCACTGTGGCAGGCCAGCGACTGGCTCACGCAGGCAGCCCGCGAGTACTCTAGCGGGGACGGAGCTGAGGGCCAGCAGCTCCGGGACGACGCCGAGCGGCCGCTGGAAACGGCCCGTGGCTACGAGGAGCCACCGGACCCCGACGGTCCATGGCCGCCGGACCTCGTGACCTTGGAACAGGACGACGACGACCGACCGGCGTTCCTCACGCAGGACGAGACGGCTGTGGATACCTCGCTCGACGTGGACATCGACGAGGAAGTCGAACAGACAGACAGTGAACTATCGGAGGCAGCGCCGTCGGCCACTGAGTCGGCGCCGGATTCCACACCGTCGTCCGAGGGTGCGGACGAGACTGACGAGATGCAAGACGCAACCGACGGAACGACAACTCCGGGGACTGCGACCACACTCTCGGACCCGTCGACAGCGGAGGACGACAGTGAGTCGGGAGCCGACGACACGCCGCCGGAACCGGTGTCGGCGGCTGACGGGGAGGGAGAGATCTCGGACGTCGACGACACCGATATCGAGGAGATACAGGCCGAACTGGCCGCCAGCGAGGCCGAGAACGAGCCGACGGAGCCGCTGGAAGAGACCCCGACTGCGATGGTCGAAGCGCCGCCCGACACAGTCGGCAGCGCGGACGACGACGCTTCGACACAGGACGCGCCGGACGGCGAGCAGTCGACTGCCGGCTCGTCGCCGGCTGCTGGCCCCGCCTCAGAAACGGAGACCGACGACGCAGTCGAGCTGGACCTGTCCGACCCGATGGCTGCCGACGGCGACACGGGAGAACCAGCGGTCGACGCCGGGCTAGATGACGGCACGGACGCGGACACAACTGAGGAGACAGCCGACGCGGAGAGCGACAGAGACACACCAGACGACACCGAATCGAATACGTGACGCGACCCGCACTCCTGCAGCGCGCACGGACCTACTACGACGCCCTCGACGGTGACGACTACGACCAGTTGGCCTCTCTGCTCGCTCCGTCGTTCGTCCACGACCGACCCGACCAGACTATCGAGGGCCGGGAGGGGTTCGTTCGGTTCATGCGCGAGGAGCGACCCCAGACCGACACCACACATCCGTTGGACGGCCTCTACTGTCGTCGGGAGGACGGCACGGCGGAACAGACTGACGGCGAAAGCACGGTGGCGGAGGTCGTCGCCCGCGGTCGCCTGCTCGACGCCGACGGAGAGCGCATCGTCGGCTTCGTGGACGTGTTCACCTTCACTGGGGACGACATCGAGCGAATAGAGACATACACGCGCTGAGCCCTGACTGTTTGTGGATTCCCTGTTTCACGCCGGCAGCGACAGCCGGACGCCGTAGGCCGACCCGTCTTTCTCCGTCCCGACGAGCACGTCCACGGTCCACGGCGTCTCGCTGACCGCGGCGCGGAACTGCGACGGCGTGACCAGCAGGAGGTCGGTCCACGGGCCGGCCAGCCCGTCGTACTCGACGCGAAAGGTCCGGTAGGCGACACCGGGCCGGGTGCGGTGTGCTGCGTCGGTCTCAGGGTCTGCCCGGTCGAGCGTGTCCATGTCGGCGACGAGACGACCACCGGGCTGTGTCACCGCTGCCAGTTCGGTGAGCGTTGTCCGGAGGTCGGCCAGCGAACTGCCGAGGCCGAGTTGCTTGCCCAGTACGGTGACCGTGTCGAACCCGTCGCCGGGCGGCCGCCGGAGGTCACCGACGACGGGATGGGCGACCCCGCGCTTGCGGGCGACCGCGACGGCTCCCGGACTCCGGTCGACCGCCAGCACGTCGTGGCCCCGCTCCTGCAACGTGAGCGCGTGTCGGCCGACGCCACAGCCGGTATCGAGGACCCGCCCCGTCACCGCCGGGAGTAGGCGTCGCTCGATAGGATGCCACTCAGACAATGGCTCAAAGTAGCCCGCCAGATGCGCCTCGGTCACATCATCGTCGTCGCGCCGATACTGCGGCCGCGCTGTGAGGTCGTCTCGGTGGAAGTCACGCACCATCCGTCCGAAGGCGTCGTCCGGCATACCTCGACGGTCCCACCGGAGGAACGTAATAGTGTATTGAAATCTGGTTTCGTGTAACACACCACAAACAGCGAATCGGCGTGCTGGCCGAGTCAACCGGTCCGCGGTAGCCTACTCCTTCTCGCCGGCACCGACGGCGCTCTCACCGATTTTCTCGGAGCCCTCGATGACCTCCTGACCGCCCATGTACGGGCGGAGGGGTTCAGGGACGGTGATAGTGCCGTCGTCGTTCTGGTAGTACTCCATGATAGCCACGAGGACGCGCGGAACAGCCAGCCCGGAGCCGTTCAGCGTGTGGAGGTAGTCCGCTGATTCGTGGCGCTCAGGCCGGTAGCGCAGGCCGGCGCGGCGGGCCTGAAAGTCCTCGAAGTTCGACACTGAGGAGACTTCGAGCCAGCGACCGCCGCGGTCGGGACCGTCTTCCATGTCGTCGCCGGGTGACCACACCTCGATGTCGTACTTCTTGGCTTGGGTGAAGCCCATGTCACCGGTACACATATCGAGCACGCGGTAGGGCAGTTCGAGGCGGTCGAGAACCTCGGCGGCTTCATCCAGCAGCCCCTCCAGCCGGTCGTAGCTGTTCTCCGGCCGGACGAAGTTGACGAGTTCGACCTTGTGGAACTGGTGGACGCGGACGTAGCCCCGCGTTTCCGTCCCGTGCTCGCCGGCCTCGCGGCGGAAGTTCGGCGAGAACGCCTGATGTTTGACCGGCAGGTCGTCGTCCAGCAGAATCTCGTCGCGGTACATGTTGGTGACCGGCACCTCCGCCGTCGGGAGCAACCAGAGGTCGTCGCTGTCGTAGTCGTCGTCCTGTCTGGCTCCGACGCGGTAGGCGTCCTCGTCGAACTTGGGGAGCTGGCCGGTCCCTTCCATCGAATCGGAGTTGACGGGAATCGGCGGGAGCACGTCGATGTACTCCTGCTCGCGGTGGACGTCGAGCATGAACTGGATGAGCGCGTGTTCCAGACGCGCGCCCTCGCCCTTGACGAACTGGTAGCCGCCGCCGGACACCTTCGCGCCGCGTTCGAAGTCAAGCAGGTCCAGTTCCTCACCGAGGTCGTAGTGAGGCACTACTTCGTCGGGCAGGTCCCGCAGGTCCTCGAACCCCTCGCGGTAGCGCTCGACGTTGTCGGCCTCGCCCTCGCCGGTCGGCACTGACTCGTGGGGGATGTTCGGGAGTTCCAGTAGCGCCGCCTCCAGTTGGGACTCTAGCTCGTCGGCGCGCGCTTCGACCTCTTGCAGTTCGTCTTTGAGTTCCTGCGAGCGGTCGATGGCCTCCTGTGCCTCCTCGTCCTTGCCTTCCTGTTTGAGTTGGCCGATCTTGCTCGACACTTCGTTGCGCTCCTGTCGGAGGCCGTCGCCTTCGGCCTTCAGTTCCCGCCACTCCTCGTCGACTTCGAGGATTTCGTCGAGGTCTACACCCGTGACGCCCTTTCGCTCGATAGCGTCACGGACCGTCTCGGGGTTCTCCCGGACGAACTGTCTCGATAACATGGACGACGGTTCTCGACGGCAGAAATTAGGCGTGTCGGTCCCGCGGTGGGGCTGGCCCGACCGTCGCCCCCACACTACGCCTCGCCGCCGACCTTGACCGCAAGCACCGGTACCGGCGAGGCCCGAACGACCGACTCGGTGACGCTGCCGATGAGTTCCCGGGACGGCCCGGTCCGCCCTTCAGTCGCCATCACGACCACGTCGATGCCGTGGCGCTCGATGTAATCGACGACCTCCTCGTGGGGGACGCCCTGCTCGACCGCCGTAGTGACGGTGTCTACGCCGGCGTCTTCCGCCTGTGTGCGGATGTCGTCGACGGCCTGCTGGCCGGCGTCGGCGAGGCGGTCGAAGATGCTGCTGTCCTCGAAATCAGGAATCTGATCGACCACCTGCTCCGTCTCGAGGACGTGCAGCGCGTGCAGACTCGCGTCGTGGCGCTGTGCGAGGTCGATGGCGTGTTCGGCCGCGGTGCTGGACCCCTCGGAGCCGTCGGTCGGGACGAGTACAGCGTCGTACATACAGTGGTGTTTCTGACTCCGGGTAAATGGCTTTGCCCTTCCTGCTGTCCGACTGTCACGACAACCACGGCACAACGGTTTTGCCCCCGCCGGTCACGAGGGAGTGTATGGGAATCGGTGACGTTTACGAGGTGACGGTTGGGGACTGCACAGACGTCCATTACGTCGACACCGGGATGTACGACGTGGCCGGGTACGGGTCCGTCTACATCATCGACGCCGAGCGACCGGCACTGGTCGACACCGGCATCGGCGCACGACACGAGAACATCCTCTCGGCGATGGAGTCAGTCGGTATCGCGCCCGAAGATCTGGAAGTCATTGCAGCGACCCACGTCCATCTGGACCACGCTGGCGGGGCCGGCTACCTCGCCGAGGACTGTCCGAACGCGACGGTGTACATCCACGAGTCCGGGAAGCGCCATCTCGTCGACCCCGAACGGCTCTGGGAAGGGACCAAACATGCCGTCGGCGACCAGATCGAGTACTACGGCAAGCCGGTCCCGGTCGCCGAGGACCGGATCGAGACGCTGACCGACGGTGATGTGATCGACCTTGGCGACCACTCCCTCGAAGTCATGCACGCACCGGGACACGCTCCGCATCAGGTCGTTTTCTACGATCCCGTCATTGACGGCGTGTTCACCGCCGACGCCGCCGGCATCTACACGCCGTCGACCGACGAAATGCACGTCACGACGCCGCCGGTCAACTTCACGCTTGAGGGCGCGCTCGACGACGTGGCAATGTTGCAGGACCTTGACCCGGAACTCCTCATGTTCGGCCACTACGGGCCGGCTGAGACCGGCGATAAACTGGAGACCTACGCCGAGATTCTGCCAGAGTGGGTCGCCGAGGTCGAGCGCAAGCGTGCGGAACTCGCCGACGACGAAGCGGTCATCGACTACTTCGTCGAGCGGGCCGAGACCGACCTCTGGGGCGAGCGCAAGGGCCGCGCGGAGATGCGGCTGAACGTCCGTGGCGTCCTCGTGGCGCTGGACAACCGCGAGGAATAGCCGGGTTTCTCAAGGCCGGGCCACAGTGTCGTGGTATGCGCCGAACTGGCTACCTGTCGCTGCTCTGTGCGCTCGTCCTGTACGCGGGGTCGCGGTTCGTTCGCCGGTTCGGCTTCGACGAGCGGGTACTCGGGGTCGAACTCGAACCGCTCACGCTGCTGGGCCTGACGCTGGCGTCGCTCGTACTTGCGTTCTACGGGAGCTACACCGTCTGTCGGACGTATCTCGTCACCCATACCCAGAACAAACGTCGCCAGCACGACGTACGGAACGTCCTCCGACTGACCTTCGGTATCGTCGGGATGATCGCGGTGTTCGGCGTCGTCACCCGAGAGTGGGTGAGCGTGCTGTTCTCTCTGGGCGTGCTCGGCTTCGCGGTCACGTTCGCGCTCCAGCAGCCGCTGTTCTCGCTCATCGGCTGGCTGTACATCGTGACGAAGCGGCCCTATCAGGTGGGCGACCGCATCGCTATCGAGGAGATGCGCGGCGACGTCGTCGCGGTCGATTTCTTCGTGACGGAGGTGTGGGAAATCGACGGCGACCTCGTCTCATCGAACCAGCCGTCGGGCCGCATCGTGACCGTGCCAAATAGCACCGTGCTGTCCTCCCGTGTCGTCAACTTCTACGGCGAGGGCGTCCAGTACGTCTGGAACGAACTCTCGATACAGGTCGCCTACGAGACCGATCTGCAGTTTGCGTCGGAGGTGATGGTCGACGTGGCGACCGACCACCTCGGCGACGAGATGGCCGAACAGGTCCGCGAGTACCGCACCCGCCTCGCGGAGACGCCGGTCGAACTCGACGTGAACGAACGGCCCACGGTCAACATCACACAGCAGGAGTCGTGGGTGGAGCTCCGCCTCCGATATCTCGTCCATCCCCGGCGGGGCACCCGGATGCGAAACGCGCTGTATGCCGACATCCTCGAACAGTTCAACGAACACCCCGAGCGGGTGAAGTTCCCGGTGAGCCGGAACCGGTGAAGGCGGGGACGGCTCCCGGTAGACCTGTGCTTCTGACACCGCCCTCGTGTGCCCCCGAGTGAGTGCGTTTATACGATGGCGACACGTTGGGCCGACAGATGGAGGCCAACTGTGGCTGGTAGTTCGGGGCTACTGATTCCGCTCGTCGCCGGCATCATCGGACTTGGCGTCCTTGCACAGGTCCTCGCCGCACGCCTGCGCGTCCCCAGTATCATCTTTTATTTACTGGTGGGAGTCATCATCGGTCAGCCCGGACTGGGTATCATCGGTGATGGCACCTTCGGTGGGGCATTGTCGGCCATCGTCGGTTTAGCGGTCGCGATCATCGTTTTCGAGGGAGCCTATCACCTCCGATTCGACCGTCTGCGGGAGGCCCCGGCCGCGACGTTCCGGCTTGTTACCGTCGGCGCGGCTATCGCCCTCGTGGGCACCGCTATCGCCGTCAAGTTCGCGTTCAACTCCGCGGCTGTCTCTTGGAACCTCGCGTTCCTGATCGGTGCGCTGCTGGTCGCGACCGGGCCGACGGTCATCACGCCAATTCTCAATGTCGTCCCGGTCCGGGACCGCGTTGCCGCCGCGCTGGAGACGGAAGGGATCGTCAACGACGTGACCGCGGCTATCATCGCCGTCGTCATCTTCGAGACGGTCAACCCAGCGGCGTCGAGCGAGGGGCTGTTGCGGGCGTTCGCGCTTCGACTGGGGACTGGGCTGCTCGTCGGCCTCATCGTCGCCGCCGTAGTGTACTACCTCCTCCAGTACGTCGATCTCTCGCCCGGTGACGCACCGCGGAATTCCCGACTGCTCGTGCTCGCGGGGGCGCTCATCGCCTATGCGGGCGCGAACACGATAGCGACCGAAGCCGGCGTTGCCGCCGCCGCGACGGCGGGGATGGCGCTCGGTAACGTCGACCATCCCTACGAGGAGGACATCGAGGAGTTCAAAGGCGACATCACGCTGCTGGTGCTGTCGTTCGTGTTCATCGCACTGGCGGCGCAACTGGAACTCGAATCGCTCATCGACGTCGGACTGCCGGGCATCATCGTCGTTCTCGCGGTCGCCTTGCTCATCCGCCCGTTGCTTGTGTTCGTCTCGACCGTCGGCGACCGATTCACCACGAACGAGAAGCTGTTCGTCAGTTTCGTCGGGCCCCGCGGGATTATCCCGGCCTCTGTCGCCACGCTGTTTGCCGTCGAGCTCCACAACGCGGCCGAAGAGGTCTCCGGGGCACAGGCCGAGCTACTGGGGACGCAGGCGGATATCCTGCTTGGGACCGTCTTTCTGGTCATCTTTGCCACCGCCCTGTTTGAGGGCGGGCTGGCGCGGTTCATCGCGGAAAAACTGGATGTGATACCAATGCGAGTCATCATCGTCGGCGGCGGACAGGTGGGCCGAGCGCTCGCCGCGCGCCTCGAAGACCGGGGCGAGAACGTCGTCATCATCGAACAGGACGAAGAGATCGTCGAACGAGCCCGCAACGACGGCTACGCCGTCGAGATCGGTGACGGCACGGATACCGACGTGTTGCGGTCGGCCGGAGCCGAGAACGCAAAGACCGTCGTGGCGGCGACTGGCGACGACGACGCGAACCTGCTCGTCTCGCAACTGGCGAGCTCGAAGTTCGGCGTCGATCGCGTCATCGCCCGCGCGAACAACCCGGACAACGTCGAGGCCTTCGAGGACCTCGGTGTCCGGACCATCTCCTCGGCGATGGCGACGGCTTGGGCTATCGACAACCAGATAGAGCGCCCGGCCATCGCCCACTGGATGACCGACATCGGCCGGAGCGGGGACGTACAGGAGGTCGAGGTCGAGAACCCGGACCTCATCGGCAAATCGATACGCGAGGTCGGGCCGATGCTGCCCGAGGCCTGCCTCATCGCGCTGGTCAGCGGCGAGCGCCACGATCACGCGGAGGTGCCGACCGCTGACTACGTCCTCGAAGCGGGTGACATGGTGACGCTGCTGGGCCGTCGAGAGTCCGTGCGCGACGGGATGCAGATGGTCAGTGGCGACTAGTCGTCAGTGAAATGTCCGACGTCTGATTCGTCGACGCCTTCTGTCCACGGCGACTCGCCGCGGTCGCCGTCAGTTTTGTACGTCCCACGAGCGCTCGCGATGTGATGGCCATCAGTGTCGTACACCTCCGCGTCGACGACGGAGACGCTCCCGCCGCTCCGGATCACCTCCGCCTCAGTCCGTAAATCGGCGGTTGCCGGCGCGAGGTAATCGATCCGCATGTCGACTGTCGGCGAGACGGTGCCGGATTGTGAGACGACGGCCGCTCCGCCGACGGTGTCGACGAGCGAGTACGTGACGCCGCCGTGTGCGATTATCGATTCGGGATTCGAGGAATGGCCATCCTCCAGCGGGAGTTCGCCTGCCGCATAGCCGTCTTCGACGGCGGTTATCTCCATCCCTAACTGCTTGACAAACGGGATGTCGTTGAACATTGATTGGAGACTCATGGCTGTCCCCACGGAACCGAGTCTGATAAGCCTCCGAGAACGGACAGCAACGGGTCAGGTGTGGTCGGTTGTTCATACTGTCGGCTGTCAAGAACTCTGCCACCGGGAGTGGCAAATATCTCACAGCAGTTACAGCCGACAGTATCAGGACGTGACTTCCTATCAGTCGCCTGCTACCGCTTCGTCTACCTTCGTTTCGCCCTCCGTCGCTTCTTCTGGGAGCAGATGCTCCGGGCGACGCAGGTAGCTCGGTTTCTGTGCGAACGCTTCGATTCGCTCCCACTCTTCGGGTGTGATATGACCGTCCATACACAGAACTCATTCTTGACCGGACTTAAACTATAGCAAACGGGTGTAAAATTAATATCTTCGCAACACTCGACTACCATCCGAAACTGCCACTATCGCAGTGCGTGTCCTCGACCGAGAATGAGGAGGCCAGCGTACTGCGGCAGCTTTGCTACCGATGTACTGCTCCCAATTACTCCCGCTCCAGTCATCCGGTGTCCTAATATGATTTTAGGCAGATATGTGGGTACTACTATATGTCTGCTGTCGTTACCGAACGGCATGCAACCACAACGGGCGACGTACGTGAAGAAAGCCTGCGCCTACATCACCAGAAACGGGTCGGAACTGCTGGTGTTCGACGGGCCGGGCCACGACGGGCTACAGATACCGAAGGGAACCGTTGAACCGGGCGAAAAACCGCGGGTCGCCGTACAGCGCGAGGCCGTCGAGGAAAGCGGTCTCGCCTCGTTCGAGCGCCTGCAACACATCGCCACCGACGTCTGGACGCGCCGCCAGTCGCCTCCGAAACGGTACGTACGGTCGTTCTACCACCTCCCTGTCCACGAGTCCCGAGACCACTGGGTGCACACTGTCACTGGCACGGGCGAGGAACGCGGCGCGGAGTTCGAGTTCTCGTGGGTCGATCTCCCGACCGACGCCACCTTCGCACTCGATCTGGATGACTACCTTCACTCGCTGACGAGTCCCGGCGAGGCGACGACAGCCGGCGACGTGGCTGCTGATTAGCGACGGTCTGTTCTCTGCTCTTGTTCGTGCGAGCGATACAACACTCGCAACCGATATACCCGATAAAATGCTGCAACCGCGTCGGTAGCGACCGCTCAGGGCAGTCGGAACTCGATAGCCGCACCCTGACCGAAGCCGACACACTCCGTCGCCAGACCCAGTTCCGCGTCGCGGCGGTTCATCTCGTGGACGAGCGTCACCGGGAGGCGTGCACCGGAGGCCCCCAGCGGGTGGCCGATGGCGATTGCGCCGCCGTTGACGTTGTAGATATCGTCGTCGAAGCCGAGTTCGCGCTGGCAGTACAGACACTGGGAGGCGAAGGCCTCGTTGAGTTCCACGAGGTCGTAATCCTCAGTCTCGCGGTCAGTGCGCTCGGTGAGCTTGCGGACGGCGGGGACCGGGCCGATACCCATCACGGTCGGGTCGACGCCGGCGACTTCGTGGGAGCCGATTTCCGCAAGGATGTCGAGCCCGCGGTCCTCCGCGAACTCGCGGGAGGTGACCATCAGCCCCGCCGCACCGTCAGAAACCTGCGAGGCGTTGCCGGGTGTGACTGTCCCGTCCGATTTGAACACTGTCGGTAGCTGAGACAGCTTTTCGAGCGTGGTGTCGGGGCGGATACCCTCGTCTGCCTCAAGCTGTCCGTCCTCGGTATCGATTGGGACGATTTCGTCGTCGAAGCGACCCGATTCCGTCGCGTCGGCGGCGCGCTGGTGGCTCCGGAGCGCGTACTCGTCCTGTTCCTGCCGAGCGACCTCCATCTCGTTTGCGACCTTCTCGGCGGTCATTCCCATCTGGAGGTCGCCGACGTTGTAGTGCTCGGCCAGCCGCGGGTGGACGTTGTGAGTGTTCTCGTCCATCTGCACGCGGGACATCGATTCGACGCCACCGGCGATGAGTACGTCACGCTGGCCGGCTGCAATGGCGTCGGCGGCCCGCATCAGCGCTTCGGCGGACGACGCACACCAGCGGTTGATCGTCGATGCGGGGACGCTCTCGCCGAGGTCTGACAACAGCGCGATGACCCGGGCCATGTTGTTGCCCTGTTCCCCGCGCTGCTGGGCACACCCCCACAGCAGGTCGTCGACGTCCTCGGCCTCGACGCCGGTCGACGCGAGCAATTGGTTGATGAGCGGCACAGAGAGGTCTTCGCTTCGGACGCCGGCGAGCGCGCCGTCCTCCTTTCCCTGAGGTGTTCTGACTGCATCCACGATGACAGGTGTGGGCATGGACAACGGAACGTCGCCACCTATGTTAAATCCTGACAAACTCTACACAGTGGGGGAACCGTTGTCGGCCGACCGGCCCAACCGCTCCCCGCTGCAGTCGGGTAGCGGGCTCACTCGGGCTCGAATCCCGGCGGCAGGCCGGCGTGTCTGAGCCCCTTCTTCTCGTCGATGCGGAACCGGTAGATCGCGATGTCGCCGTCCTCGATAGCGTCCGCGAACAGTTCCGGCCGCCACGCCGCTTCAAGCACCTCCGCGAGCTCGTCCCACTCGGACTCGGGGACGGCCTCGATACCGCCCTGTAGCAGGACACTCTCCCAGTGGAACATCGATTCGACTTTGTACACGAGCACGGTCGCGTCCTCCGCCGCCTCGGTCAACTGTTGCTTGCGACTCGCCGATCCACCGATGAAGGTGAAATACAGCAAGCGGTCACCATCGTACCCGAACGACAGGGGAATCATGTACGGTCCGTTCTCGGTCGGCAGTCCCAGCACGCCGACCCGCTGGTTCGACAGAAACGCCGCGATGTTGCTGTCGTCCATGCGCGTGAGTCCGGCCGCTTCGAGCGTGTCTACTGTCATATGTGCACAACTTCGGCCGGAACCGGTTAAATCAGTTCGGCTATTCTACATTATAGAGAATCGGAATCTCTCGGGCCGCGGAGTCAGCAGCTGGAAGCTGTTACGCTTCTGCCGGTGCGCCCGGTGCGTGGCGTTTGATCCGCTCGATGGCGGCAACGGCCTTGTTGCGCTCGGCGTACCCTTCGCCCGAATCAGCGATGATTTCGCCGTTGCGGTGGCGGAGTCGCCAGCGCCACTCCTCGGCCTTGTCCTCGTACACTTCGAAGGCCGCACTGCCGATTGCCAGCAGGTCGGCGTCGGCGGCGTAGGACTGGACCCGTTCGACGGCGTCCATCGCCTTCGACCGGTTCGAGTACCCTTCGCCGCTGTCGGCGACGAGCTCGCCGTTACCCGCTCGCAGCCGCCAGCGCCACTCCTCGGCCTTGTCCTCGTACACCTCGAAGCCGTCGTCGACTTCGGAGTCTGGTGCGAGTTCGCCGACGCGACGGGCCGCCCGCCGGGCGTTCGACCGGGAGCTGTACCCCTCGCCGGAGTCGGCGAGGATGTTGCCGTTGCGGTGGAGCAAGCGCCAGCGGAACTGGCCGGCAGCGTCGGCGTACACCTCGTAGGCGACGGGGTCGATCTTGAGGTAAGCCGCGCCGGGGACGTAGGCACGGACGCTTTGCAGCGCCCGGCGGACGTTCGACTTCGAGGCGTACCCTTCGCCGCTGTCGGCGAGGATGTTGCCGTTGTCGTGGCGCAAGCGCCAGCGGAACTCTCCGGCGTTGTCCTCGAACAGTTCGAACGCCGCGTCGCTTTCCGGTGCTGGTACGACCGGCACGTCCTCGGCGGTGTCGTCCTCGGTCGCGTCCTCGAAGAAGACGACGGCTCCGCCCACAGCGTTGGACTGGACGCTGCGAAGTCCCTGCATCGCCTTCTGGCGCGAGGAGTACCCTTGTGCGCTGTCGGCGATGACGTTCGAATTCCGGTGTCGGAGCCGCCAGCGGTACTTGCCCCCGGCGTCCTCGTACAGTTCGAACGTCGCTTTGCTGTCCATCGCAGCCGCGATGGTGGCCTGCGCCGCGGCGAGTTCGGCCTCAGTGGC
The DNA here is from genome assembly GCF_008729015.1 of Haloarcula sp. CBA1129. Lineage (NCBI taxonomy): Archaea > Methanobacteriati > Methanobacteriota > Halobacteria > Halobacteriales > Haloarculaceae > Haloarcula > Haloarcula sp. CBA1129. Next base: position 2,826,224 of record NZ_RKSM01000001.1, on the reverse strand, counting down.
CGCCGTGACCGTTTCCATCTCCTCGCGGACGGCCTCGCTGGACGCCAGTTCCTCGGCCAACGTATCCCGTTCGCTCGTCGCCTGCTCGGCCGCCTTGGACTGTTGTTGTGCTTCCTGTGACGCCCGGTCGGCATCTTGCGAGGCCCGCTTGGCGTCCTGTGTGGATTGTTCGGCCAGTTCAGTGGCTTCCTGTGCCGTCCGCACGGCTTCGTCGTAGGCTTCCTTCCGGCCGGTCAACAGCGGCGAGACGACCGCTCCGACCGCCATCAGTCCGAGGCCAACGATGTACAGCGTCACCGCCGGGTTCCCCTCGGGGCCGGCCCAGTTCGACGGATAAAACGTGGTGAACCACAGCATCGCGACCAGTGCGACCACGGCACCGAGGTAGGTGAGTATCAGCCCGCGTCGGGTCAGGGGCAACCGAATCGTCGGGCCGGCAAACAGCAGTATGAGCCCGATGGCCCCCAGCAGATAGCCGAACTGTCGCGGCGTGCTGCGGGACGCTGTCAGGTAAAACAGCAGGAGCCCGACGATACCGAGGATGATACCGACGACGAACAGCCAGTACCCGTAGGCTTCGTCGTCGGTGGTCGGCTCGCCGATGCGGTTCCGGTACACCGCTATTAATGCGTTATCAGTTGCCACAATGCTCTTTCACAGAGTGGGTATATTACCTTGGTGTCGGTCATCGGGGCTTCGAGTGACTTATACCGGTTGCGTGGTAACATCAGTGGGAATGAGCAATCCGGAACTGGATGTCGTTGAGTTTCTGCTGACGGCCACTATCTACAGCGAGCGGCGGGACCTTGAGCCGGACGACCTGCCAGCCTCGTACCGATCCGTCTTCTGGAGCGACGGCGAGATTGAACGGCCCCTATCGGTCACTAACACAACCGCGAGCGAGGCCACTGGTGTCGAGCGGCCTTGGGCGGCCATCTCCGGCCTGATGTTCACCGACCGCGACGACTTCTCGGGAAGCATCTCTATGACAGACCGCGACCTCGCCGAGGAGTGGTTCCTCGAACGGGTCGACGCCGTGGCCCTCGAAGACAACCCGGTCCTGACGAAAGCCTTCGAGGAGCAGATCGAGGACGCTGATTACGAGCGCGCCCGCGAGCGGAACCGACCGTCCCGCGCCGACCGCGCGTTCATCGACGCCAAACTCGAAGAGGCGTTCGATACCGACGACGAGGACGACGAGGAGATGCTCGACCTCGTGGACGTGCGTGCCCCCGAAGAAGTAGAGATGACGATGGCAGACCTAGTGTTGACCACCGATCAGGAAGACGAGATTCAGAAAATCGTCAAGGCCATCGAGCACCGCGACTACCTCGCCCAGATCGGACTCCGAGAGATCGGGAAACTGCTGTTTGTCGGCCCGCCGGGGACCGGCAAGACCAGCGTCGCCCGTGCGCTCGCTCACGACCTCGACCTACCCTTTGTCGAAGTGAAGCTGTCGATGATTACCAGCCAGTATCTCGGCGAGACGGCCAAGAACGTCGAGAAGGTGTTCGAGGTCGCAAAGCGGCTCTCGCCGTGTATCCTCTTCATGGACGAGTTCGACTTCGTCGCCAAGACCCGCTCGTCCGACGAACACGCCGCCATCAAGCGCGCCGTCAACACCCTGCTCAAGAGCATCGACGAGATTTCGCTCATCCAAGACGAAGTGTTGCTCATCGGCGCGACGAACCACCCGGACCAGCTCGACGCCGCCGCTTGGCGGCGCTTCGACGAGATTGTCAACTTCCCCAAGCCCGACAGCGGGATGCGCGCGGATATCCTCCGTATCGTCACCCAGCAGATGGAGATCGACGACTTCGACCCGGAGACGCTGGCGGAGCTAACCGAGGGACTGACCGGCAGCGACCTCCGACTCGTGCTCCGTGAGGCCGTCCTCAACGCCCTGACCGAAGAGCGGACCACACTCACACAACAGGACCTCGAAGACGCCATCGTCGACTTCGAGGAGCGGGACAACCTCAAGAACATGGACATGATGGACGGCGACGCTGACGCCCTAGTCGCCGGCAGTGGTGGCTTCTCCGGCGACGGCGGTAGCGACCACGATCACGACCACTGAGCACCGCTTTCGGTCTTTGCACACAGTTCTGGCCGTCGTTACTAGCGATTTATTTATCAGCATCGGAACCATTTATGGTAGCTATGGCTGACGACGACGTGTTCACCGAGACAGACGACCCCGCCGAGGCGTGGGTCGACGTGCGCATGACTGACCCCGACGAAGGCGAGTGGGACGTAGACGTCGTGATCGCCGAGAAGCAGGTCGAATACGTTGACCTGCGTATCCGACCGGCTTTGCTCGAAGGCTTTCTCGACTGCCTGTTCGACGACCTCTCCGACGAGCGCGCACAGTCCCTGCTGGCGGCGACGATGGAGCGACAGGAAATCGACCCGGCGGATCTGGCTGATACCAAGTAACGAAAACGAGGGGCTTAGGCGGATTGGTCTCCGAAGGGACGGTAATGGATGTCACGCTGCTTGGAACCGGCGACACGACGGGAACGCCGACTGTCCAGTGCGACTGTGACACTTGTGAGCGGGCGCGTGACCCCGACGAGGCGCTCCGCGCTCGCGTTCGCGAACGCGGTATCGATCCCACAGGCGGCATCGAGCGGTCGCGCTTCTCCGTCGCCGTGGCGAACGACGAAACCGGCGAGTCACTGCTGATAGACCTGAGCCCGGACTTCCGGCACCAGTTTCTCCGCGAGTCGGTTTCGCTGCCGGACGCGGCTATCATTACGCACGTCCACTTCGACCATCTCGACGGACTCGGCAACGCGTACCGGTTGTTCGACGAATTACCGGTCCACGCTGCTGACGAGACGGACCCAGTCACGGGCGAGAGTGTCGCCGAGGGCGTCCGGAGCCGCTATGACTACCTCGATACGGTGTCGGTCCACGCACAGACCCCCTTCGAGCCGTTCACCGTCGCCGGCTTCGAGGTGACGCTCGTCCCGGTCACGCACCCGCCGCTTCTGTGTTACGGCCTGCGAATCGAGGAACCACAGACCGGCGCGGTGCTGTCGATCTCCGGTGACACCTGCTACGACGTGCCCGAGCGCTCGAAAGGCGTGCTGACCGGTGCCGACCTCGCACTCGTCGAGGGTATCGTCCATCCGGAGGCCTGCGAATACCACCCGAAAGGCGGCGCTCACCACGACGAAGACGGCGTTCCGCGGACCTTCGGTACGAAACACATGACCTTGGCCGGCGCACGGGACTTCGCCGCCGACATCGAGGCCGACGACTACCGCATCGTCCACACCGCCCATTACGTCCCCGCGGACAGGGCCTTCGCCGACGACATTGGACTCGACGGCGAGCGGTTCTCGCTCTGATGCTGCGTTCGGCTCCGTGAAACGGACCGTAGCTTATAGGCCATGGCGGATAATGCCGCTGTATGGACAGGCGCGGCATCGCGGAGGTCGGTGGGTTATCGCTGGCCGGTGGCGTCCTCGCAAGCGTCGCCCAGCGGGTCATCGTGGGCAGCATCGACTGGGTGCTTGTGGTAGGGCTGGTGGCCTGTGTCGGACTCGCAACCGCGGCGAACTATCGGGCCAGAACAAAACACGCGGCCACGGTCGCGGCCGAGGCCCCAGCGGTGACTGAAGACAACTATGAACAGCACGGCCGCCAGACAGCCGGAGATGGCGGCGTCCGGCCCGATGTTGCGTCTGCAGGCGACGATAGCGACCGATAGTGGACGGCCGCTCGCGGCTAGCCGAACCGATCTAGCCCCGACTGACGACGCTGGCGGCCGTCAGGGTCTGCCCGCCACGGCGTCCGCTCGGCCCGGAGCGAGTCGCCGTCGACGGCCGGTGGATCCGCCGCCTCGTATCCGTCACAGTCCGGGCCGCATTCGTCGCTCTCGCGGACGGCGCGATCCTTCCACCCACAGTACGGAACCCCATCGCTGTCGGGCGAACAGCGCTCACACGCCGGGTAGTCGAAACTCCGCCACCCCTTGCCGTACGCTCGCTCGGCCAGCTTCCGGCGCGCGCGGGCCTTCTCCGCAGCTGTGACTATCCGTACGTCGGTTCGGACCGGCTCTTCTTCCAGCAGTTCGACGCCGGTGTCGTCGGTCGGTAACGGCGTCGCCGCCCGGCGGACGTCTATCGTCCCGTTGTCGGGGTCGAACCGCCAGACCCCGACTTCTTCGGGAATCCGGTTGAGGTGAGCACCGGTGACGTAGGTAGCTGTCGCCAGCACGACGCGGTCAGCGAGCGCCAGCGACACGTCGGTCCGCAACTGAGACTGCAGGTCACCGGGGCGGCTCAGGTCCGGCTTGTTCTCGATGGCGACGATGCCGCCGAACCAGTCGGGGTACCGCGTCGTCTGGCGGACGTACGTCCGGCCGCCGCGGCGCTCGCGCTCGAAAAAGCCTCGCTCGACCGCCAGCTCGACGGCCTGCTCGGCGCGGTCTGGATGGCAATCGAAGGCGTCCTTCCAGTACCGCGCCCGACCCGGGCCGACGCCGCTTTCGATGGCCGCTGTCGGGAGCTGTTCGGGAGTGATGGCCGCCCGTTCGTCGAACTCCGGACCCGGCTCGACGACGACGGTGTCGAGGACGCGTCGGCCGTGGACGGCCCCGCCCAGCTGGCGGCTCACCATTTGGCCCTCGCGTTCGAGGTGGGCACACAGCGCCAGTTCGAAGTCGAACTCCCGCACGACCGGAGACAGGGCCGGGACGGGCAAAAGCCTCGCGTCCGGTTACCGCGTGGCGACAAAGAGACAGGTCAGCGCCGCCAGCGCGACGACCGGACTCAGTGAGAGTATCGCAAGGAAGTCGAGGTAGACCGTCAGCACTCCCAGAAGGGAACGAACGGTCAGCGGTGGATACGTCGGCCGGTACAGTTCGGGGTCGGCGTAGGGTGCAGGCTGGTACATTACAGCGAAACGATGGTCCCGAAACGCGATAAGTATAATCTGAATGATATTTCTGTAGGACCCTGTGCCGGGGACCTTCCTGAAGACGATTTCAGTCAGTGCGAAAACAACTCCCGGGACAGGACGGCGTCAAAATCGGCGGGCTGGCTCAGTGTCTACAGGCCTCTCGCTCGAACTCGACGGGCTGGAGGTCACCGTCCAGATAGGCGGTCAGTTCCGCCTCGGCCATCGGAATCCGGACCGCGAGTCGCCACGGGTCAGTGTCTTCGATGGTGGTGTACTGGTCGTCGACACACCAAGGAAGCGTCCAGTAGGGGCGACTCGACAGGTCGACACCGTGGTCGTCGTAGAACGCCGCGACACGGGAGTTATCCAGTAGCGTCAGCCCGACGGGCGAACAGAGTTCGTGGCGACAGCGTTCACAGACGAATTCGGCGCGGACCGACACGTCGAGACAGCAGTCGCCATCACGAGATATCTCTGTCCCCATCCGGCCGGCGCAGTCGGGGCAGACGCCGTCGGCGGCCAGACAGTGGAGGTGTCGCACCCGCTCGGCGAAGGCCGTCGCGACTTCCGTCGGCGTCCGGTCGACCAGACCGCCCGGTGGGAACGGGTACTCACCGTGGGCCTTCCCGCAGTCCTCGCAGTCGATGGCGAACTGCTCGTCGGCGTACTCGGCTAGCAGGCCGCCGCCACACCGTGTACAGGCCCCGGTCACGGGGAACGGGTCGATATCGGGCGTCCGTGTGAACGTCCCTGCCCGCACTGCGCGGATGACCTGCGCGCCAGCGTGCTGGAGGTCGTATCCGTCCGAACTCTGGCTGACGAACTGGTCGGTGAGTTCCTGCAGGTGATAGTTGAACTGCCCGCTGTCAGCCAGCTCCACGGCGTCGAACAGTTCCGAGAAGCGAACCGGCCGGTCATCTGTGCGCCACAGCGCCTCGAGGATGTTCAGGCGCGTCTCGCTCGCAATGACCGAGAACGCCGTCGCCGGGTCGATGCCGGCATCAGTTTCGGGGGACTCATCGACTCGCATCGTACGCAACCGTCTCCCCGCGTAACCAAAAGCGTTCACAGAAATACAGTTACGTAACACTTCTGAGAGGAGCGGGCTGTCGCTCGCGCTCGGCGACAGGGGTCGCGTCGCTATACTACGGGCGATACCGAGCAATACGGTGGCGGTGCCGCCGTTAGCAGGGACCAGATCGGCGATTGAACCGGAGGCGGCGGGGCGCAAACAGTAGGTTTATCAGTTGCACGCGGCGAAACTCCACCAAGATTACTCTCGAAATGACATCGAACAAACAACCGGAGGTGAACATCGGACTCGTCGGGCACGTCGACCACGGAAAGACGACGCTCGTACAGGCGCTGTCCGGCGAATGGACCGACCAGCACTCCGAGGAGATGAAACGCGGTATCTCTATCCGACTCGGCTACGCCGACGCGACCTTCCGTCGCTGCCCGGAGGCCGAGGAGCCGGAGGCCTTTACCGTCGACGAGCACTGCGACGACCACGACGTCGACACCGACCACCTCCGGACGGTGTCGTTCGTGGACGCGCCCGGCCACGAGACGCTCATGGCGACGATGCTGTCCGGTGCAGCCATCATGGACGGGGCCGTTCTCGTCATCTCGGCGACCGAGCCCGTCCCACAGGCCCAGACCGAAGAGCACCTGAGCGCGCTCGACATCATCGGCATCGACAACATCGTCATCGCTCAGAACAAGGTCGACCTCGTCGACGAAGAGCGGGCGATACAGAACTACGAACAGATTCAGGAGTTCGTCGAGGGCACCGTCGCTGAAGGCGCACCGATTGTCCCCATCAGCGCGGGTCAAGAGGCCAACATCGACCTGCTTATCGAGGCTGTCCAGTCCGAGATTCCGACGCCGGACCGGGACCCAGAGGAGGACGCCCGTATGATGGTCGCGCGTTCCTTCGACATCAACCGTCCCGGCACGACTTGGGACGACCTGATGGGCGGCGTGCTCGGCGGGTCGCTCGTGGGCGGGCAACTGGAAGTCGACGACGAGATCGAACTCCGTCCCGGCCGCGAGGTCGAAGAAGGCGGCCAGACGGAGTGGCAGCCCGTGACGACGACGGTCCGTTCGCTCCAGTCCGGCGGCGACTTCGTGGACACGGTCACGCCGGGCGGTCTGCTCGGCGTCGGGACCGGTCTCGACCCCGCAATTACGAAAGGTGACGCGCTCGCCGGTCAGGTCGCCGGCCCGCCCGGCAGCCTCCCGCCGGTCCACGAGACGTTCACGATGGACGTGGACCTGCTGGAACGCATCGTCGGCGACGACGGCGGCGAGGTCGAGGAGATCTCGACCGGCGAACCGCTCATGCTGACTATCGGCACCGCGACCACGGTCGGCTCGGTCACGAGCGCGCGCGACGACGAATGTGAAGTCGCGCTCAAACGCCCGGTCTGTGCGGCCTCGGGCTCGAAGATCGCCATCAACCGCCGTGTCGGCGCTCGGTGGCGGCTCATCGGCGTCGGCACGCTGCGGTGATGATAGTGCTTGACACGAACGCACTGATGATGCCGGTCGAATGCAACGTGCGACTGTTCGAGGAACTCGACAGGGTTCTCCCGGACGCGACGGACTACGTCGCGCCCGCCGCCGTCCGCGACGAACTGGCGAAACTGGCCGACGGGGCCGGTGCGGAAGCGACCGCCGCCTCGGTCGGGCAGGACCTGCTCGACCGCTGTACGGTCCGGGAGACAACGGCGGATTATGCGGACGACGCCGTCCTCGAACTGGCACAGACGGACGATGCGACACACGCGGTCACGAACGACAACCCCCTCAAACGACGCCTGCTGGACGCGGGCGTTCCAGTAATTAGTTTAAGGGGCCGGAACAAACTGGGTATCACTCAACCATAACACATGTATAAACGGGTACGCCTACGCGATACGGTCGAAGTCCCGCCACGCTTTCTGGCGGAGGTCAGTCCGGGGCTGGTCAAACGGCTCCTGCAAGAGAAGCTCGAAGGACGAATGGACGAGGACGTCGGCAGCGTCGTCTCCGTCATCGAGGTCCACGACATCGGCACGGGAGCCGTGCTGCCGAACAAGCCCGGTGTCTACTACGAGGCCGAGTTCGACGCCCTCACGTTCGACCCACAGATGCAGGAAGTGGTCGACGGCGAGGTTGTCGAGGTCGTCAACTTCGGGGCCTTCATCGGCATCGGGCCGGTCGACGGGCTACTCCACGTCTCCCAGATTTCCGACGAGTATCTGGCTTACGACGAGGAGAACCAACAGCTCGCCTCCCGCGAGTCCAACCGGACGCTCACTGTCGGTGACGCCGTCCGGGCCCGCATCGTCACCAAGAGCATCGACGAGCGCAATCCCCGCGACTCCAAAATCGGCCTGACGGCGAAACAGGTCGGGCTGGGCAAGCACGGCTGGCTTCAGGAGGAGCGCGAGCGCCGTGAAGGCACGGCGGAAGCCGGTGATAGCTGATGGCGGACCGACTCGTCTGTCGTGACTGTCACCGCGTCCAGAGCGCGGAGATCGAAAGCCAGTGTGAGGCCTGTGGTGGCACCGCACTGACCGAGGACTGGGCCGGCTACGTCGTCATCGCGCATCCGGAACGTTCCGACATCGCCGAGGAGATGGAAGTGACCGAGCCGGGACAGTACGCGCTGAAAGTCCGCTAACGTGTCCGACGTCGTTCTCGAACTCCCGAGTGACCTTCGGCACGAACTGAAAGAGCCACTCGGCCGGATCTACACTGACACAGCGGCGCTGCTCGCTGACGCAGGCGACCCGATTATCGCCGTCGGCGACATGGTCACGTACCATCTCATCGAGGCCGGGCGGATACCCGACCTCGCGCTGGTCGATGAACGAACCAAACGCTCGGCCGTCGACGCGGACGTGTCAGCGGCTATCGGTGGCTTCGACCGGACGCGGGCGGTGGAGAACCCGGCCGCGACACTCACCGCGGAACTGCTTGCTGCACTCAGAGACGGTCTCGACAGCGACGAGACGACCTTGTTGGATGTTGACGGCGAGGAGGATCTGGCCACGCTCCCGGCAGTGCTCGCCGCACCTGCCGGTGCCAGCGTCGTGTACGGCCAGCCCGACGAGGGGATGGTACTGGCCGACTGCGACGAGACAGCCCGGGACCGAGTCCGGTCGCTGCTGGAGCGGATGGACGGTGATGCCGAGCGAGCGATTGCGCTCGTGTCGGCTTAGTCGGAAAAACGCGACAGGCGCTTACTCCGGTCGCGGCACGCTGAGGTTCTGCATCGCTGTCTCACAGCGGTCACAGGATACTGTCGAGCGCTCGCTACAGAGGCGCTTCCCACAGTCCGGGCATTCGAACAGTTGTTCGTCGTCATCGCATGGGGCTGGGTCTGACCACGTTGGCATACTTGGTACTAATTAGCACTTGTCATGGCATAAACCTTGCTCATACCGGAATAAATCACAACGACTGTCCAGAGAAGCTGGACGTATGTTCACTCAAGGACGTGGATGTGCCTGACAAGCGAGCGATGGACGCGACGCCGGAAGTAGTCGGTGACGGTCCAGCCTGCATCGGTCCCTGCCTCGCGCCAGTCGCGGTCGGCGACCAGCACGCACCGCCCTGCGACACGGTTGGCTTCGCTGAGCGCGCCGGACACGAGTGGGGCCAGTTCGCCCTCGATACGCGACTGACGGCCGTAGGGGGCATCGAAGACGACGGCATCGACGGCACTGTCAACCATCGGGAGGGCGGATGCATCGGACCGGAATACCTCCCACTCGCCCGGCTTGGGATAGGCATCTCTGTCGGGGTGGCCGTCCCCGCCGAGCGCGTACGTGAGGTTCTCGCGCGTCCCCGAGACCATCTTTTCCTGTGCGTCGCCGCCGACCACGTCGGCCCCGACCAGTCCGGCTTCCAGCAGGAGGCCGCCGGTGCCACACATCGGGTCCAGTATCGTGGTTTCCGGACCGGCCCCGGCGATGTTGACCAGCGCTCGGGCTTCGAGTGGATCCATGCTGCCGGGCTGGAAGAACGGACGGTCTGTCGGCTGTCGCCCGCCGAAGTCCCGCACGCTCTCGGTGGCGAGCCAGCCCAGCGCACAGCAGGCCTCGCCGGACCCGCCCTCCTCGTCGCCGTCGGGGTCCGAGAGATAGGCATAGAGGACGTGGTCGGGGTCGTCGAGGTCGACGGCGAAGCCGCGGTCGGTGAGCACGCCGCCCAGCGTCCGCTCGGCCTGTTGGGTGTCGATGCCGGTGCTCGCTCGCACGTCGACCGCACGCACGGCGACGCTCCCCTCGCGGTCGATGGTCGCGGCCGACAGCAACGCGGCGGCGCTCTCGATGTCGGGGTCGGTGGTCCCGACTAGCTCACAGGCCCGATGGGTGAACGCGAGGTGGCGAACGCGGTTGCTGATGCCCCGTGCTGTCGCCAGTCCGGGGGCGAGCACGCCGACGGCGTTCGCGGCGCTTGCGGCTTCCCGCCGCGCGAACGCGTCGTCTTGCCCGCCGAGTTCGAGGACGTACACGCCCGAGCGGTGTGGGCGAGCGGCTATGAGCGTGCCGGTCGCGGCCGGGAACAAAACGCACAAGCGAACGGCCACCGAACCGCAGGTATGCTCCAGTCCGGGTTCTCCAGCCTGACCGGTGGCGGTATCCTCGCCGTCCTCGTGACTGTCCTCGTCACTTGGCTCTTCTACGCCGTCACGCTTCACTTGGCCGCGACGTTTTTCATCGGCGACGTGCCGAGCCAGCTCGCCGCGAAAGCGGCTCTCGCGCCGGCAGTCGTCTCCTTGGTCCTCCAGCGCTGGGGAGTCGAGTCCGGCATTGTCTCGGCGGATCTCGGCGTTGCGGTTGTCCTGTTTCTCACTCTCGTCGCCGACGGTATCGCCATTAGCGTCTCCTACCGACTATCGACCCGCTCGACGGCCCCGCTCGTCGCGTTACACTTGGCGTTTGCGGCGGTACTCGGGTTCGCGCTGAACAACATCTTCAGGTTCTTCTGAGTGCAGAGAGCGCGCGAGAAGACGGATGGTAAAAAGGACTACTCGACCAGCCGCTCGATCTCCGTCACGAGAATATCGCTCGCACCGACATCCTTGAGCGAGCTGATGGTCTCGAAGACGGCCCGCTCCTCGACGACGGCGTGGACCGCGAGCTGGTCTGAGCCAGCGATGTCCATCACGGTGGGGCCGCCCATGCCCGGAAGCACGTCCTTCACGTCGTCGAGGGCGCTCTCGGGTGCGTTCATCATCAGATAGCGCTTGTCTTCGGCGGCGAGGACGGAGCCCAGCGCGGTGTCGACCTGCTGGACCTTCTCGTCGTCGGCAGTGTCTTCGCGAGCGAACAGGCGGACTGAGCTTTCGAGCACCTCGTCGACGACGGCCAGCCGGTTCATCCGGAGCGTGGTCCCGGTCGAGGTGATGTCGACGATGCCGTCGGCGATGTCGACGTGGGGGGTCAGTTCCGTCGCGCCGGACACCTCGGTCACGTCGACGGCAACGTCGACCCGGTCGAAGTACCGGCGGGTGATTGTGGGGAACTCCGTGGCGATGCGGCCGCCCTCGAAGTCGTAGACGGTCTCGATGTCGCTGTCCTCCGGCGCGGCGAGGACGAGGCGACAGCGACCGAAATCGAGGTCGCGGAGTTCGACGAGGTCGTCGGTATCGGACTCCCGGACCTGATCGAGGCCGGTGATGCCCACGTCGGCAGCGCCGTCTGCGACGTACTCGGGGATGTCGGCGGCGCGGGCGTACAGGACGGTCACGTCCGGGTCGACGGTATCAGCGTGCAGTTGGCGGTCGGCCCCATCGACTAGGTGGAGGCCGGCCCGTTCGAGCAGTTCCTCGCTTGGTTCGTGCAGGCGGCCCTTGTTGGGGACGGCAATTCGCATACGCGTACTGGCAGGCCGCGGGGCAACTGTCTTTCCCCTCACTGCTCGGGGTCTGTAGGCGAGACCGTCACAGGCGGTCCCGGCGTGGGAGGACAACGAAGGTACCCGCAGCCAGAAGTGTCAGGCCAGCGAGACCGTAGAACGCGACTGCAAACAGGTTCTGGTCGGCGAGCAGGCCGACAGCGGTCGAGCCCAGCGAACTGATCCCGAAGAAGCCGGTCCGGAGCAGTCCCCAGCCGGTTCCTTCGGCGGTGTCAGGCAGTGTATCGACGATGTAGGCGTTGGCCAGTGGGCCGACACTCATTCGAACCCCGATAACACCGGAGACGATGGCCAGCGGCACTACGCCGCGGACAGACGGAATGAGTGCGAGTGGCACGGTACTGACGAGCGCGACAGCGGTCAGGACGCTGGGCGTTCCGTACCGGTCGGCGAGCCGGCCGGTGACTGTCTGTGAGAGCGCACCACCGACGAACAGCACCGAGAGGAGCGCCCCGGCGGTCCCCTGCGAGAGGTCCCGAACCGTGACCAGATACGTGGTGAGAAATGCTGTCACGGCTTGGAAGGCAAACAGCATCAGTGTCTTGCCCGAGACCGACAGCACGAGCCGGCGGTTGCGAAAGCCGGCGAGCACTGTTTGGAGGTCTCGTCGGAGGCTCCGCTCGGACCCGACGGCCGGGCGGTCCGAGACTGAGAGCCAGAGCGCGCCGGCGACAAGCATGAACAGCGGCGCTGCGCTGGCAAGCGCCAGCCGCCAGCCGTAGCGGGTCGTGACGAACGCGGCGACGGCAGGGAGTGCAGCCGCTCCGAGGGAGCCGGCAGCCATCACGACACCGAAGGCAGTCCCCTCGCGGGCGTCGAACGTTCGCGAGAGGGCGGTCCCACGGGTCGGGCCGTACAGGCCGGTCCCGAACCCGAACGCGCCCGTTGCGATGAGGAACAGCGAAAACACTGGCGCGAAAAAATAGCCCAGCAGCCCGACGCCAGACAGCAACGCCGCGGCAACCAACAGCGTCCGTTCTCCGACCCGGTCAATCAGGATTCCGGCCGGAAACTGCACCGCTGCGTACGTGAGCCAGAGCACCGTGACCGCCAGCCCTGCCTGTGCGTTCGAGATGACGAACTCCTCCCGTATCGTCGGCAACACCGCAGGCACGACAAACCGCATCCCGAGGACGAGGAACCAGCCGGCAGCGACGGCAAGCAGCATTCGGGCTGGGCTTCCGTGCCGCATCGCGCTGACCCGTTGTCGGAGTTGCTCTACCGCCGCCATTCTCTTGCCCTCTCGAACGCGCCGGAGGGGAAAGACCCCTACGGAACAGGCACCGCCTCGGCGGTCAGCCCGCTCTACCTGTGCGAATATGTGGCAACACGCCACACGGCGGCGCTGTGGACCCGTCGAACTAAGGCCCGCGGTTGCGAAGCCACCGCCATGAGCGAACTTCTCGTCACCGGCGGGCAGGTCCTCCGTCCGGACCTGACCGTCGAGCGTGCGGACGTACTGGTTTCACAGGACAGCGGCGACATCGTGGCGGTCGACGAACCGCGTGCACTGGACGGTGACGACGAACTCGACGCCAGCGACGGTCTGGTCATTCCCGGGCTGGTCAACGCCCACACACACGTCGCGATGACGCTGTTGCGGGGCCTCGCTGACGACAAACCCCTCGATGCGTGGCTACAGGAGGACATCTGGCCCGTCGAGGCGGAACTGACCGCTGCGGACATCCGCGCCGGGGCAGAACTCGGGTTGGTCGAGATGATTCGGTCGGGGACGACGGCGCTGTCGGATATGTACTTCGAGGTCGAGGAGATCGCGGACGCAGTCGATCAGGCCGGGATGCGGGCAGTTTTGGGCTTTACTGCAGTCACCGTCGGCAAGGACGACGCGGCCGCGCGGTCTGACCTGCAGGAGAGTCTCGACGTGGCCCGTGAACTCGATGGCGCGGCCGACGGCCGGATTCGGACGACGTTCCAACCGCACTCGCTGACGACTGTCGAGGAAAAATACCTGCGTGAGTACGTCCCACAGGCCCTCGACGATGACCTCTCGATCCACCTGCACGCCAACGAGACGCGCGACGAGGTGACGCCAATCGTCGACGAGCACGGACAGCGGCCGCTCGCCTACGCTGACGACATCGGCCTGCTGGACGGTGATACCTACGTGGCCCACGGCGTCCACGTCGACGACAGCGAAATCGATCTGCTGGCCGAGACCGACACCGGCGTCGCCCACTGCCCCGCCTCGAACATGAAACTCGCCAGCGGGATGGCTCCCGTTCAAGACCTGCTGGATGCCGGCGTCACCGTCGGTATCGGGACCGACGGCGCGGCGTCGAACAACGACCTCGATATGTTCGACGAGATGCGCGACGCGGCGATGATCGGCAAACTCGCGGCCGACGACGCCAGCGCGGTCGACGCCGGGACAGTCGTGGAGATGGCGACTGCAAACGGCGCGGACCTGCTCGGCTTCGACAGCGGCCGCATCGAAGCCGGCGCGAACGCAGATCTAGCCGTCATCGACCTCGACGCGCCGCACCTGACGCCGGCCCACGACCCCGTCTCGCATCTGGCCTACGCCGTCCACGGGAGCGACGTGTGCCACACAGTCTGTGACGGCGAGGTGCTCATGCGGGACCGGACGGTCGAGGTGTTTGACGAGCAGGCCGTCCGCGAGCGAGCGAACGAGCACGCGGCCGCGCTGGTCGAACGAGCCGGTGACTGAGTGAGCGGAATAAACGCTGAGAGGGTGTCTTGAACGGTATAACTATTTTTCAGGCGGTGTTGTCGATGCCGCAAACGGCCTGAACGAGTTGAACGGGAGGGGGTGTTTATCGCCCTCTCGGCGAACGTATCGGGTACGATGCGCACCAAACTCTTCGCACTGTACGCCGCTGTCGGACTGGCCCTGCTGGCCGTCGGTCCGGGTCTGGCGGCTGCTGCGGACTCGGCCGGCACCACTAGCGCGGGGAATACTCTCGTCGTCGGTGTCTCGCAGGCTGCCGACGGCAGCGCGACGGTATCGGTTACACAGAACGAGACGGGCGTCGAGAACGCTTCTGTCGCCGTGGCGACGGCTGACAACGCTTCCTATGCTGGGACCGGCAACTACACGACCGACAGCGACGGAACGGTCGGACTGCCAGCACCCGAGCAGAACGTCACGGTCAACGTGACGGCGACGGCCGATAATCACACCGCGACGACCGCAACGGACCTGACTGCCGCGCCGGCGAACGCCACCAACGTGACCGAGTTCGACACCTTCGGACTCGAAGTGTCGGCCTACGTCAGCGACCTGCTGGGCGACGAGAACCGGACCGGCGGCATCGGCCCGGCCGTCGCCAGCTTCGTGACGGCGAACAACCCCGGCAACGCGCCGGATCACGCCGGCCCGCCCGCACACGTCACCGGTGAGAACGAGAGCGAGAACGAAACCCAGCCCAGCGAGCGCCGGGGTCCGCCGGCCGACATCTTCGGTGACGATGCGAACGAGACCGAGGACGACCGCCGCGGCCCGCCGGAGAATGCTGGGCCGCCTGAGAACGCTGGACCGCCCGAGGACCGCGGTGACGACGAGGCCGAGAACGAAACCGAAGACGACGATGCGACCGAGGACGACGAGAACGAAACTGAGAACGACCGCCGCGGTCCCCCGGAAGACGCTGGACCGCCCGAGGACCGCGGTGACGACGAGGCCGAGAACGAAACCGAAGACGACGATGCGACCGAGGACGACGAGGATGACGGTCAAGAGGAGGAAAACGAGACCGAAGACAACGAGACTGAAGACGACGAGAGCGAGTCCGAGGAGAACGAAGACGACGACAGTGACGAGGACGACGATAGCGACGATGACGACGATGACGACGACGGCAACCGCGGCCCACCGGACGACGCCGGCCCGCCGAACGACCGCGGTAACTGAACCGCTTCGGTAGCGTTTTAGGCGTTCTCTTCCTCTATCGCGACATGACGACGCCTATCTCTGAGCGACTTGACGACCTCGACGAGGCTCGCGATTCCGGCCGCCGAAAGATGGACTGGGCCATCCAGCACATGCCCATCTGCGGCGCGCTCCGCGAGCAGTTCGAGGCCGACCAGCCCTTTGCCGGCGAACGGATCGGCATGGCGATGCACGTCGAAGCCAAGACCGCCGTCCTCACGGAAATCCTCGCGGTCGGCGGCGCGGAAGTCGCCATCACCGGCTGTAATCCGCTCTCGACACATGACGACGTGAGCGCCGCTCTCGACGCCGTCGACGGTGTCACCTCATACGCCGAGCGCGGCGTCGACGACGAGGAGTACTACGAGGCCATCGAGGCTGTCATCGGCCACAAGCCGACGATCACCGTCGACGACGGGATGGACCTCGTCGCGGCCATCCACGAGGACTACCCGGAACTCATCGACACCATCATCGGTGGGGCAGAGGAGACGACGACCGGCGTCCACCGCCTACGCGCCATGGACGAGGACGGCGAACTCGACTACCCCGTGTTCGCGGTCAATGACACGCCGATGAAGCGCCTGTTCGACAATGTCCACGGCACCGGCGAGTCCTCACTGGCCTCCATTGCGATGACGACGAACCTCTCGTGGGCCGGTAAGACCGTCGTTGTCTCCGGCTACGGTGACTGCGGCAAAGGTGTCGCGAAGAAAGCTAGCGGCCAGAACGCAGACGTGATCGTCACCGAAGTCGAACCCCGCCGCGCGCTCGAAGCGCACATGGAAGGCTACGAGGTCAAACCGATGGCCGAAGCTGCCGCCGAGGGCGACGTGTTCATCACGACCACCGGCAACCGTGATGTCATCGTCGAGGAGCACTTCGAGGCCATGCAGGACGGCGTCTTGCTCGCCAACGCCGGCCACTTCGACGTAGAGGTCGACCTCGACGCGTTGTCGGACCTCGCTGTCGACACCTACGAGGCCCGTGACGGCGTCCAGACCTACGAGATGGCCGACGGCCGCCGCCTGAACGTGCTGGCCGAGGGCCGTCTGGTCAATCTCGCGACGCCCATCGCACTGGGTCACCCCGTCGAGGTGATGGACCAGAGCTTCGGCGTGCAGGCCGTCTGTGTCCGCGAACTGGTCGAGAACGGCGACGACTACGAGGCCGGCGTCCACGCTGTTCCGGACCGACTCGACAAGGAAGTCGCGGAAATCAAACTCGACGCGGAGGGTGTCGACTTCGATTCGCTGACTGACGTGCAGGCCGAGTATATGGATTCTTGGCAGCACGGGACGTAGGGCGATTTGAGGGAGCTTCGCGACCGAAAATCGCCAGGTAGCGAGCGGGGAGGAACGACCCGCGAGCAGAGGCGAGATTCTGAGCGGAGCGAAGACCGCCTTTCAGTCGAGCGGCAAAGCCGCGGTAGGGCGGGGCGCGATCGCAGGGAGCGGCCCGTCAGACGCGCAGCGGTGACCGAAGGGAACCGCGAGCAGTAGCGAGGTTCTGAGCCCAGCGAAGAACCTCGTACCGGAACGGGGAGCGAAGCGACCCGTGGTGGATATAGAGTCAGCCCCGAACTAGGGCACCCACAGACCGCTGATTGCTGGTGACTTTTTTGAGCCGCGCTACGGCGACTCTATCCCGCTCCAAGACCGACCGCCACCACGATGATTACCGTCGGCGCTGATGTCTGCATATGGCTGTCCACGAGACCGCCCAAGTCGAGAACGCGACGCTGGGAACCGTCGAGATTCGCGAATACGTGACTATCCACGACGCCGATATAGACGACGGCGTGCAGATTTACGAGGGGGCCTCGATCAAAAAGGCGACCATCCACGGACCGACCGATATCAACGCAAACGCCTACGTCGAGAACGCGACGCTTGGCGAGTCCGTCCAGATCGGGCCCAACGCCTCCATCGTCGGTGTAACCCACGACCTCACCGATACGGGCATGGAGTTCCAGAACGACACGTTCGACGAGATAGTCATCGAAAACGGGGCTTTCGTCGGTGCTGGCGCGGTGGTTCTCCCGGGCGTCACGGTCGGTGAAAACGCCGTGATCGGGGCCGGAACCACTGTAACCGACGACGTCCCCGACGAAACTGTGGTCCGGAGCGCCACGGAAACGGTACAGCGCTCCCTCTGACCGTCGGCAAAAACACTAATACCTCCCGAGAGACGGACAACAAACCCACGCTGAGGCAGGATCATAACCGGAAGCGTATTTCCACAGCATGTCGACCACATCGGGGCTGCGTTCCGGCGCGGGACACAGGGTACGATACGCAGACGATTTTCGCTGGCGGACGGGTCGGCCACCGAAACCGGTTGAACGAGCGGACGTTACACCGCCGCCCCGTCGTTTTCAGCCGGTGACTCGGCGTCCGTTGCTGCGTCGGCTTCGGCTGTGGTGGCCGTCTCCTTGGCAGTGGTCGCCAGTGAGTCGCCCAGCCAGCCGCCGTGCAGGAAGCAGACGGTCACAGCCGGCGTCGAGACGGCGTTAGAGGCGGCGATGTAGTGCCATGTGCCGACCGCACCGAGCCTGACGACGGTGATGCCGACGCCCGCCAGCGCGGCGCGGAAGCCCCACAGCGTTGCCAGCCCCAGAACTATTGGGGGCCGGGTCGCGCCAGCGCGCTCTCGGTGGGACGTTCGGACTGGGCGGCGGCGTCACTCATCGTGCAAGCACCTCCACATGGGACCATACCGACGCGGTCGCTCCCCGTGGCATACCTATCGTATTCTGATTGACAAAAGTCGCATGCCCGTAGCGGGCAGGGAACTCACTTCACACAGATACAAACCTGACTGCTTCGTTGGTGCCGCCGGTGACCGTTGCGTAATCTTACTCGGTTACGTCGACGAAGAGCGTCGACTGAATCCACGCCGACGGGTTTTCTGGGTCGCCGATGTGGGCGACCGTATCCACGCCGACGTCGTACTCTTCGAATGTCGCTCTGATGCCCTCTTGTGAATCGGTGTCGTGCTCGTGCGTCATCGGTGTGCTCTGTGTCCCGTCTGGCAGTTACCTCGTCGGGTGACTGCACTGGTCCAGTTCCCCGACCGAACCGAGTACAGTCGCCGACCCGCGTCCGTACCACATCTCATCAGTAGGGGCTGGCGGGTATCCGCTTGTCTACTAGCTGTATTCATCCGCCACCGGCCGGGATCTATATGTATAGCCCTCCACTCTGGTTGGACTGAGTCTCGGACTGGCTGTCGGGAATCCGACACCGGTCGTCCCGGTGACGGCAATTTTATTCGCTCCCATCCGAAAGGTGGTGGCAATGGAACCGCTCCACGCACGCTACCCCTTTCTAGCGCGGTCGCGGGAGGCCGTCGAAGCCGCGGCGGTAGATCTGGGCGAAATCGTCGCCACGGACGAGACGGTCACAGCGCGCGCGCTGGAGCGGGTCGAATCGGCAATCACGGACGGAACTGTCGGGGAGCCACATCGGCGGACCCGCGTCGAACTGCTGTCGTACCCGGTCGCCCGCGTGCTGGTGTCGCTCGTCGACGTGCACATCTGCACCCGGAAGTACGCGCAGGCGGAGGCCGAGGCGGCCTACGACCGGTTCACCGAGGAGTTCGCGACGACGACGGAGCTGAAATCGACCCAGCGCGAGACGCTCGACCGCGCGGAACTGCTCGCGGAGTTCGACCTCGCGAGCGCCGTCAGAGACACTGGCGACGGCTACCGCATCGAGGTCGGTGCGTATCTCGATCTGGCGGCCGACCAGCGGGGCGATTCTTGGCGGCTGGTCAATCGGCCGCTGGCAGACGGCGAAGTCAGGGTCACCGCCGAGGAACTGCACGTCCTGTTGAAACAGGCGATTCGCCATCGGGTCACCGACGGGCTGCCGTTCAATGTCCCCGACGCTATCGCAGACGAACTGACCGAGGAGGTCGACCGCTTAGAGGAAGTCCTCTCGGAGCTGGAACTCACCCGCGAGATCGACACCGTCGTCCCGGAGCTGTTCCCGCCCTGCATGAAGTCTCTCCTCGACCAAGTGCAGAAGGGTGAGCATCTCGAACACCACTCTCGGTTTGCAATCGCGACCTTCCTCATCGGAATCGGGATGACGACGGACGAAATCGTCGACCTGTTTCAGGTCAATCCGGGTTTCGGTGAGGAAGCAACCCGGTATCAGGTCGACCACATCCGCGGGGAGACCAGTCCGACGGAGTACTCGACGCCGGCGTGTTCGACCATGCAGTCCTACGGCGACTGTGTCAACATGGACGACCTCTGTGAGACGATTGCCCACCCGATGGGCTACTACGAGCAGAAGTTAGACGACACCGACGAGGAGGAACTGGTCGATTGGCGCGAGGATGAGGCCGACGAAGAGGCCGACGCCTAGAACTGCTGGCGTTCCAGCCAGAGGCCGGCAGCGGTCATAAACACGACGAACAGCCCGATTGCGCCGATGAGAGCGTAGCCGCCCGTTGCCTCTACGGTTGACCCATTAAGATACATCTGTGAGGCGGTAACAGTTGCGCCGACGAACAGCACGACGGCGACCGCCGAGATGACGATTTGCAGGAGCGTCTCCCGCTCGATATCCATGCTCTGCGATTTCACAGGGCCGGCAAAAAGGGTATCGAAGCGCTGGAGTCCGCTGGCCGAGTCATTTAGGACCGTGTAGCACCTACGTTTCGACTGGACGCATTGGAAAATACAGCCGCGTCCGCACCTATGACGCTTATCGAGCCATCAGCTGACCGGCAGCATACCGCACTTGCACCGGACCTCCGTTCTCTCCCGGACCGGGCTGCCCGTGCCTGGACCGAGCGTATGGCCGTGCGCCCGCGAGCGGGCAGCACGTACGCCGTGACGACGGAGAGTGACAGTACGTACCTCGTCGACATTGCACAGCACGCCTGTTCCTGTCCCGACAACCGCATCCGCGGCGAGCACTGCAAACACCTCCGGCGTGTCGCACTCGAAATCACTGCCAAGCGGATCGCGCCGCCCGACAAGGAACGGGCGACCTGTGACGCCTGTGGCACCGTTACCTTCGTCACCACGGACGCACAGACGCCACATCTCTGTGGCAACTGCCGACTGGAAACCGGCGACATCGTGCGGGACCACGAGACGGACGACAGACTCGTCGTTACGGCTGTCACCGACACACCGGCCGACGGCTGGACTATCGAGGCGACGGATGAGACAGTCGCCGACTACGACACCAACGACGGCTACCCGCCCGACGATCTCGTGGTGCTTGCGACGTATCTCTCCGAGGCCGTCAACGCGACTGAACCGCGAGAATACGCCTTTCCCCTGTCGCGACTCGGCCGCATCGAGGACGCCGAACTCGTCACGTCGTAGCGTCTCCCGCTCCGCCGCGAACCCCTACTCCAGCATCGCCGCGGCTTCTTCCTTATCGAGGTCGCCGCGCTCGAAGGCCGACAGCACGTCTAGCACGCTCTGGTCGGGGCCGTCGTCGCCCACCTCGTCCAGCGTGACCTTTTCGGAGTTACCCACGAACTCATCGAAGTCAGTCCCGTCAGAGAGGGCTGTCTCCTTCTTGACGCGGTAGTTGCCGCCGTCGGTCGTGTGGAGGTCGGCCGGGTGGAAGAAGTACCAGTCCTCGCGGTCGAACCGGACACCGATACGCGGCTTCGCGCCGAAGTTCCGGGCGAAGAAGAGTAGCGCCTCAACCTCTTCGCCGGTGAGATAGATGGGGTCGCCGGCGCTGGATTTCGCCTCGATAGCGTAAAACGTCTCGCCGTCGCCAGAGAGCACGTCCGGCAGTTCCCGCTCAGTCGCGCTGCCACTCGCCGGTGCGCGCATCACCGCAAAGCCCGCCTCGTCGAGTGCGTTGACCAGCTCGCGCTCGCGGCGGTCGCCCTTCGCGTTCGAGTTTGCCATTAGCAGGACGTGGAGCGACGGGGGTAAAACCGTTCAGATACGACCAGACCGTTCATTTCGTTCAAACGAGCGCACATCGTTTGATCTATCGCGGGGGATATACGTCCCAACTCCATCCCACGTCATGGAATGATTTCGTCCGCAACAGCAGAGACAGTATCGACGGCGACACACGATGCGGGGCAACGCCAATGAGGCGGCGACGGTTCATCGCGACGGGCGCTGGCATCGGCGTCGGCCTCCTCGCCGGCTGTTCCGGATCGAGCGATTCCGGCGGGTCCGACGGGACCAGCGGTGACGGAACCAGTGACGGCGACTCGACTGACGGGGACACGACGACAGACGGTAGCGGCGCTGTCGGGGGATTCCGTCTCCTCATCAGCGACCAGCCTGCTGCCATCGGCGACTTTGATTCGCTCGACGTATCGTTCTCGCGAGCCCGTATCTTCCACGCGGGAGACGGCGAGGAAACGGCTGACAACGGAGACGTGACCGAGACCGAAGCAACGGAAACGAACACGACCGACGCAACCGAAACGGAGACAGTCGAACCGACCGGGACGGCGGACGACGAAGACGACGAAAGTGAGACTGAAGACGACGAAGGCGGCTTCGTCGTCCGCGACCTCGACGGCGCGACTGTCGACCTCACCGAGGTTGTCGGGGACAAGGCCATCGGCGTCCTCGACGGCGAACTCGAAACCGGCCGCTACAGCAAAATCGAACTGTACGCTGACTCCATCGACGGAGTCGTCGACGGTGAGTCTGCCGACGTGAAGATCCCGAGCGGGAAGCTCCAGATAACTAAGCCGTTCGAGGTTGTCGCCGGCGAATCGGTCGAGTTCGTCTTCGATATCAACGTCGTCAAGAAGGGCAACGGCGGCTACAACCTCCTGCCGGTCATCTCGGAAAGCGGTGTCGCCGGTACGGATGTCGACGTGGCGGAGGTCGGCGACGATGCGGAAGACGGAACTGACGATGCGGAGGCGGACAGCGACGGGACCGCCGATGACGACGAAACCGAAGTCGAGACGACGGAGATCGAGGAAACCGACCGCGACTCGATGACGGAGTCGGATCGGCGCGGCAACGAAACGACGGCTGCCGAGTAGCGCCCAGTTACCCTTCGTCTTCGAGTCGGGACTCCAGCTCTTGAATGACCTCGTCGGTCGTGCCGCCGTCGCCGCGAACCGCCTGCGTGTAACGCCTGTACTCTTTGGGGGACACTTGGACAGTTTTGGTTTCGCCTTTGTGCGAAATCTCAAGCTTCACAGTACCGTGTGGGTTGTTCCGTCGTCGGAAGCTCGCCATCGCCGTGAACACGAACCAGAACGCCACGCACGTCCCGATGAAATACGCCATCGTCGTTTCGAATGCTAGCGTCTGCTCACCGACCGTCCAGTTGTAGGGATACGCTACCTGAAACAGTCCGATTCCGACCAGACAGAGGACCGCACCGACGGTGACGCCGGTCTGCTCGCGGCGGCTCGACGGGAGCACGGCGACGACGCTCAGGAACATCGCGGGGATACCCAGACCACCCAGCGTCCCGCCGAGCTTCTCGGCGGCGTGGGGTGCTGTCGCGCCGACGACCGCCGACAGCGGGGTCGTCACCAGAAGGATCGCCACGACGACCGCCAGCGCGCCGACGAACCCGAGGGTCGCACCGGCAACGACGCGGCGGGGATCGCGTCCCTTCCAGCGCCAGTTGTTGTACGCGTCCCCGAGGTTCTCCATACCGGCCCGTTGGCACCCGACCCACAAAACGGTACGTCAGACGCGCGTGCGACGCTGTACGGCGGCCAGCGCGTCCTCGCCAGCCGCTGTCAACGTACCGAGATGGTCGCTGTCGACGCGTTCGAGCGAGGCGTCCGGAAGCCGCTGAGCGAGGCCTTCGCCCGTCGACGGCGCGACGTTAGCATCGTTTTGTCCCTGAAACACCGTCACTGGAACGGACACGTCTTCGAGGGCAACGGGCCACGGCTGCGAGAGGAGGCGCTGCTCGCGGCTGATTCCGCTCGGCCCGCGTGCCATCGACGTGAGCATATCGGCCCGGACGATCCGGGCCACTTCGTCGGCCGCCAAGGCGTCCGTCTCCGGTGTTTCCTCGGCAACGAACCCGACGGCGTAGGACGGGTCTTGGCGGAGGGCGAACCACCGCTGCAGGCGAAACAGACGGTTAAGCGCCCACGGGGCGTGTCGGGACAGTGCACCCACGAACCGCTGGACGCGCCCCGTCGCGCCGATTGACGGCGGGCCGCTGCTGCCTATGAGTGCAACTCGCTCTATCTCGGACAATCGGTGACAGGCCAGCGCGAACGCGCCGCCGCCGGAGAAGCCGACGGTACCAGCCGCGTCGACGTCGAGATGCGACAGGAGGTGCCCGGCATCGTCCGGCCAGTCGTCGAGCGTGACAGAAGCGTCTTCCGAGTTTCCGATTCCCGGACGGTCCGGGGCGATGAGACGGACGCCACGCTCGCGGGCCGGTGTGGCAAGCAGTCGAGCGATGACGTGTGATCCCGGGGTGCCGTGACAGAAGAGGACCGGGTAGCCGTCGGCGTCACCGTAGGTGGCGTACGCCAGCCGCCGACCGTCTGGGAGCGAGAACGAGTCGGTCTCGGAGTCGTCCGGCAGCCAGTCAGCAGCCGGAATCGGCGGGGCGGACGGCATCCGACGCTACTCGCTCTGGATGCGCGGCGCGAGCATGTACGTGACCCGACCCTGCCCTTCAGCGAAGCTGAAGTGCATCTTGACAGGGAACTCCTCACCGAGTTCCATCTCGACCTCGGCGTCTTTCGGGATGGCTTTGTTCATGTTCTTCAGGTAATCCAGCGAGAACAGCGAGTGGGCGTCGCCGGGCGTGAGGTCGATGAGGTCGTCGCGGGTGAGTTCGAGGTGGACGTCGTCCGTGTCGCCCTCGGCGTCGACGTAGAACAGTTCCTCGGTCGCGTCGACGCCCAGCGCGATGTGGTCGCTGACCATGTCCGCGGCGGTGACCGACCGGTCGATGTCCTTCCCCTCGATGACGATATTCGCCGAGAGGTCTAGGTCCGGGAGGTCGGGCTCCTGACGGATGGAGTCGGGGTCGATCAGCGCGAGCGTGTATTCGAGACCGTCGATAGAGATGTGGAGTTTCCGTGTCTCCTCGTCCAGATCGAGGTGGACGAGCTGGCCGGCATCGGCCATGCCGGCGATGTCTTCGAGGCGGGAGAGATTGACGCCGATGAGTCCACCGTCAGTCTCGTAGGACTCGAACGCCGCCGCGTCGAGCCGTAGGTCGACCATTCCAACGTTTGCCGGGTCGACTGCCCGGATTTCCAGCCCGTCTTCTTCGAGGTGGATCTTGCACTCGTCCACCAGCACGCTCACAGAGTCGAGAGTCGCCTGGAGCGTATCTGCGCTCACGATGGCGTTGAACATCTTGAACCGAAGTATGCCCCCATCCATTAAAAAGTCCCTCATTGAAACCGCGTGCGCGCGAGCGACCGCGGGTGGCGTCGGTGAGTACGAGTCGTACCGTCTACCGAGTAATCGGGTCCGAGCGGGCGGCGCTCGGCCACTCCGGCGGCGCGGTCAGGCCTCCGGTTCGAACACCTCGGGGTTTGCCGCCCCTTCGCGGTTGATGATGGCCATCATTCCTTTGCGGGCGACCCGGGAGAGCGCGTGGTCGACCAGTTTGATCGGACCGGGAACCTCGGCGTGAAGCGTCGCAATAGCACAGGACTCCGGCTTGACCGGCGTGGTCTGGACGTACTTGTTCGGCGGCCCGGCGATGGAGCCCTGCTGCCAGACCTCGTCCCAGACGGACCCAATCGGGTGGAAACTGGAGTCGAGGTTCGGGCCGCCGGCCACGAAGTAGACGCGGGCGGTGTCGCCGACCGACATACTCGGCGAGCCATGGACGTCCGGCGTGATGGCGTACTTCTCCCCGTTCATCAGGACGTACGTGGGGTCCTCGGCTGCCATCGCCTCCATGTCGAAGTCGTGGTGCCCCTTCTCGCCGGCGTCGCCGGTGGTGTACAGCTCGTGCTGGCCGAAGTAGAACTCGTGGTCTACTTCGGGGAGCCCGTCTTTCGGCTCGACGAGTATCATCCCGAACATCCCCGAGGAGATGTGCATATCGAGGTTCGGGACGGCGCAGTGGTAGATGAACGCGCCGGGGTAGGTAGCCTTGAAGCGGAACGTCTTGGTCTGGCCCGGCGTGACCATCGACGCCTCAGCACCGCCTCCGGGGCCGCGGACGGCGTGGAGGTCGATGTTGTGGGGCATCGAGTTTCCTTCCTCGTTCGTGATTGTGAGTTCGACGGTGTCGCCCCGGCGGACCCGGATCATCGGGCCGGGAATCTGGTCGCCGAACGTCATGTACGTGTAGGTGACGCCCGGCTCGACCTCTGCGACCTGCTCTTTGGTGGTCATCTCCACCGACACGGTCTTTGGCTCCGACCGGTCGATGGGGTCCGGGATAGCGGTCGGGTCTGCGGCAATACGGTCGACGTCGGTCTGTTGTGCGGCGTTCATGGCTGGCTCCTGTGGGGTCGTCTCCGCTTCGGTCGATTGCCTGTTTGCACCCGGTGCGCTGGCACAGCCCGCAAGCGCGGCCGTGCCGACGCCCAAGGCTTCTAACACCCGCCTCCGCGTCGCCGTTGGAATGGTTGACATCGGAAGGTCACGTCCTACAGATAGGACTCTGTGCGTAAGCGGTATATACTGAGATGCGCAATCTCAGCCGCTGAGACCCGTTCTTGCGAGGTAAGAACGACAGTGAACGTGTTCGGGTCCGGGGTAATATGGGGCTTCCAAACCTACGCCAAGGTCCCCTGTGGCACAACCGACGGCGGCAGGCGTGTAGTGGCTCGCCTG
Source organism: Haloarcula sp. CBA1129 (assembly GCF_008729015.1). NCBI lineage: Archaea > Methanobacteriati > Methanobacteriota > Halobacteria > Halobacteriales > Haloarculaceae > Haloarcula > Haloarcula sp. CBA1129. The sequence goes on along the minus strand of NZ_RKSM01000001.1, from coordinate 2,799,732 downwards.
AAAACTCCGAGTCGGCATCCATTTGAGCGCTGACCGCTTCCGTGGTACTATGACTACGGTTTCGTCAGATTTGAGCAGTGAAGACACACGCGGTGTGAGGTAACTATGTCGGGCAAAGACGAGTATTACAACAGAGCGAAGCAGGAGGGGTACCGCGCTCGGTCGGCGTACAAACTCCAGCAGCTAGATGACACGGCCGGCCTTCTCGGCGAGGGACGGACCGTCGTCGACCTCGGCGCTGCGCCCGGCGGCTGGATGCAGGTCGCGGCCGAGCGAATCGGCGAGCGAGGCACGCTGGTCGGCGTGGACCGCCAGACTATCGACGATCTGGACGACCCCGAACCGACCGTCGAGTACGTCCGCGGCGATATGACCGAGGACAGCACGAAAGACGAAATCCGTGAAATAGTTGGGGAGAGCGACGGCACCGGTGGCCCGGTTGACGTCGTCATCTCCGATATGGCCCCGAACATGACCGGCCAGTACGACCTCGACCACGCCCGGTCGGTCCATCTGGTCCGGCAGGCTTTCGAAGTCGCGACGGACCTGCTCGACGCCGGCGGTGATTTCTGTGCGAAGGTGTTCGACGGACAGGACCTCGACGACCTCATCGCCGACATCGAACCGGAGTTCGAGTACGTCCGCGAGGTCCGCCCCGACGCCTCTCGTGACTCCTCCTCGGAACTGTATCTGGTGGCCAAACACCGCCTGACAGCGCCGGTCCGCGAGGGTGACATCGTCGAGGTCACTATCGACGACATCGGCGAGGAAGGCGACGGCATCGCCAAGGTTGAGAACTTCACTGTGTTCGTCAGCGGCGTCGAGGCCGGTGAGACTGTCGAGGTCCGCGTCGATGACGTGAAGCCCCGATACGCCTTCGCCGAACCAGTCGAATAAGCCGCCTATAGTCCGTTTTCAGTCGGCCCGCGCCGGAGTCGGGGCGATGTCGTTTCGCCGGGCGAACCCGACGACAGCGTAGACAAAGGGCGTGTCGAGGACAGCGATAGCGAGTTTCAGCAGGTACTGGCCGACGATGAGCGCCAGCGCCTCGCCCGGCGGGGTGCCCTGAAACAGGACGAAGCCGACGCCGACGAAGATGACCGTGTCGATGAGCTGGCTGGAGGCCGTCGAACCGATGTTGCGGAGCCAGAGCTTTTCGCCGTCCGTTCGGTCTTTGAGCCAGTGGAAGACGAATACGTCCCAGTTCTGGCTGACGATGTAGGCCGACAGGCTTCCGACGACGATGGCCGTACTGGCTCCGAGGACGTTCCGGAAGGCGGCGAGGTCGACCGGCTGGGCCGCCTGCGGGAGTCCGGGGGCGAGAATCGTGCTCCAGACCAGCGCCAGCAGGACGAAGTTCATGGCGAAGCCGACGTTGACGACGACCGTTGCGGCCCGGCGGCCGTACAGTTCGGCGTAGCAGTCGGAGGCGAAGAACGTCAGCGCGTACGCCAGCGCGGCCCCGGGAAGCACGAGCGTCGACCCGGCAAGGGGCAGCGAGAACGGCAACGAGAACGCGAGCAGCTTCGAGGCGGTCACCTGTGAGGTGACCAGCGCTGTCACGAACAGCGCGACGAGACCGACGCGAACGGCTTCGGACCGCTCACTGCTCATCGTCGAGTCGTCCCTGCCGTTCATCGATGTCGTCAAGCACGTCGAGCGTTTTTCGTACCGAGGCGCGGATGGCCTCGCTTCGGTTGACGAACTTCCCGTCTTCGCCGACGTGCTTATCGATGTCGTTCAGTAGTTCGGCCGGGACTTCGACGCTTATCTTGGGCATATCTGAGGAATATATTGAGCATATGCTTAGCTACTGTGATTCGGCGACCGGCCGTGTGGACTCACACAGATGCCGTGTCTGACAGCGTCACTATCCGGGAGATCGGGCACCTCTCGACGGTTCCAGCAGTAACGAAGGTTGCTGCATCGGCGACGGGTCGGATGAGGGAAACGTATAGAAAGTCAGTCTTTCGAGGAGCGTCCCGAGATATTCGCAGAGCCACTGCCCGGTACACGCTTCACTGCACGCTCCACGACGGGTCGGGGTGCGATAATCGCTGAATATCACCTCGATTGGGTGCGAACAGCTATCAGTCGGCCGGCTCGCTACGCCGGTTCGTCGTCCGCCGACCGCCGAGCGTGTACACCCAGAGGATGCCGAGGCCGAGCATATATGCCAGCGCCGTCGGAATGCCGACGATGAACATGGTGAAGATGCCGCTGGGCGAGAGGATCGCCGAGAGGGCGACGATTGCGATGACGACCTCACGCCAGCGCTCGTACATCAGGTGGAACGGGATGATGCCGCCCTTGTGGAACAGGAACATCGTCACCGGAATCTCGGCCAGCAGGCCGATACCGATGGTGAGGAAGAACACGAGCCAGCCGAACTTGCTCACCCGGTAGGCGATGACCATGTTCGAGTTCAGCTGATCGTAGGCGATCCAAGAGATGGTCATCGGGGCCACGTAGAGGAACCCGAGCAGGCTCCCGCCGATGAGCGCGGCGAACAGCGTCCCGCCCCAGATACCAAGGATGTTGCGGTTGCCGATGACGAGGCCGCGCTCGCGCATCGCCGGCCACGCGAAGTACAGCACCACGGGAATGACAGAGACGGCCCCGAGTATCGTCGAGAACTTGACGATGAACACGAGGTGTTCGACGGGGTGGAGCGTGACGATGCTCACGTCGGCGGCCATCTCCGGCGGGAGCCGGCTGACGAACGTCCGCTGTATCGATCCAATGCCGCCTTGGTAGAGGAACAGGAACGCGGCGGCGAGCACCGCCCCGAAGATGCCCAGAATCACGAACGCCCGGGAAGCCAAGGCGCTGAGGATGAACTGGATGTCGTAGTAGTACCCGCCGATCTCGTCTTCGGTGGTCTCGTCCTCGGTGAAGGCGTCGACCATGCCGGCGGTCGTCGAGGTGAACACGCCCGCGTCTTCTTCGTCCGCTTCGGCGGTCCCGTCCGCGCCGTCGCCCGCCTCGCCCTCCCCGTCCTCGTGGGTCATGTCCCAGCGGTCGAGGACAGCCTGCGCTTTCTCTTTGTTGTCGTCCGTGAGGGCTCGGTCGGCGTGGGCGAGCGCCTCGTCCTCGGTCATCTCCTCGAACACTTCTGGCGGGGCGACCTCAACAGCCGAGGCGTTGAGTTCGTCGATGTCGATGGCCGTCGGGTCACCGACCTGACCGGGCCCGGCCTTCTCCGAGAGCGCCGTCAGGACGTGGTAGTACAGGACGACAACCGCGCCGAGAACACCGAACACGGCGGCGAGAAGCATCGCTGTGCTTTCGACGGGAAGCCCGAACAGCGCCGGCGGCTGGATATCACCGGTGAGCCGGTCGGACGGGAACACTTCAGCGAACTGCTGGATGTACTGGAACGCTGGCGTCGCCAAGACGTAGTACACCACGCCGCCGCCCAGCACTGCGCCGCCGAGAATCGTGTTCCAGTGCCCGCGGGCGACAGCACTGGTACTGACGAGGTCACCGGAGCGGCGGACCAGCATCGCAAGCTTCGCCAGCGCGAGGCTGATACCGTAGAGGCCACACAGCGGCGCGGCCCACATAATCTGGGTGAAAGGGTCCGGCGGCGAGAACAGCGCACCGAAGGCGAAAATCCCCATCACCGCGTAGCGCCACTTGTCCCGGAACGTCTCGTAGGGGACAATCTCGGTGTAGGAGAGTACCGTCATCACCAGCGGCAACTGTGCGGCGAGTCCAAAGGAGACGGCCAGCAGGAAGACGAACTGGAACCACTTGACGATGGAATACTGCGGGGTGAAGCCGGCTTTGAACGCATCACCGGCGAGGAAATTGAACATCAGCGGGAAAAACAGCTCGTAGGCGTAGGCGATGCCGCCGAAAAACAGGCTCAGGCTTATCGTGACGAAAATTGCCCCTTTCCATGCCGGGATGTGTTCGGCCGGCCACCAGCCGCGCTGGCGGAGGCCGTCGCGGCCGAAGTAAATCAGCAGCGGGAGCGACATGATAATCCCGATTACCGCGCCGATTTTCACCTGCAGGAGGATGACGTCGAAGGGGGTGACCGCGACGATGCTTGTTGCCTCTTGGGTGGTGAGGTCCATCTGCGAGTACAGGAGATCGGCGCGTAGTGTGTCCCAGACGCCGTACTGTAGCGCCATGATGGTGCCGATCATCCCGATGACGAAGACGATGAACACCTTCTGAAGGTGCACCTGCGCCGAGCGGAGCATCGCGCCGAGCGTCGCGCGCCCGCTCTGAACCGTCTGGACGGTGTCCTCGTCGATAGCACTCGCCATCTTCTCTGTGCCTAGCCCAGTGGGCGTTATCAATTTATTCATCCCGGTGACAGCCACTGCTCGAAAAGAAAGTTTACAACACCCACCGTCTAAGCCCGGGACAGATGGAGGACGGTGACGCGGACGACGAGCGTCGCAGGCACGAGGAGCCGCCACTACCGTCCGACGACGAGTCCGACGAGTCGTCGATTCCAACCGACCCCGTAGCCGAGGCTGACGCCGACCGGGAGACGGACGAGGTAACTGGTCCCGGTCCCGCGCCGGCCGGTGGTAACGAGGACACTGTCGGGTCCCACGCAGCCCCGACCGAAGACGAATCCAGCGCCGGGCTGTTCGACCGGGACGCGTCGGATGTCACCGCCGCCGTGCCGGCGGACGTGCCGACCGACTGGGGCAAGTCGACGCCCTCGCCGGCTGGTGCTGGTGGCAGTGCCACGCCGACGCACGGCGGCGGCTCAGCCCCGTCCAGCTACGACCCGGACGACGAGGTGCTCAATGAAGGGGCACCCGACGACGAGGAGATGCCGCTGGCCGACCACGTCGAGGAGATGGCGATGCGGCTGTTCGTCGTCGTCGGCGTGATGGCCGTCGTCGCCGTCATCGCCCTGCCGTACTCCGACGAACTCATCAACTTCCTGTGGTACTCCTTCCTCGACGGGCCGGCCGAGGCCTGCGGTCAGGTCGCGACGAATGTCGATGGCAGCGTTGTCGAGGGCGCTGACTGTCCGAACGTGTACAACCCGCTCGCGCTCATTCTGGCGCGACTGAAAGTGTCCTCGCTGGTCGGCTTTATCGCCGCCTTACCGGTGTTTGTCTACCAGACGTACCTGTTCATGCGACCGGGGCTGTACCCTCGCGAGCGACGCTATTACCTCGCCGCAGTCCCGACGAGCCTCGTTCTCGCCGCTGTCGGCGTCGGCTTCGCGTACTTCGCCGTGCTGCGGGCGATGTTCGACTACTTCATCACCTACTCCGACCGCGCGGCTGACCTAGCCTTTGGCCTGAGCGAGACGTTCAACCTCATCATCCTGATGCTCGGGCTGTTCGCGCTCATCTTCCAGATTCCGCTGTTCGTGATGCTCGCGGTGATGATGGGCGTGACGACCCGCCAGTGGCTGCAGGACCGCCGGCTGTACTTCTGGGGTGGCTTTGCCGCTGTGGCGTTCCTGTTCAGCCCGGACCCGACCGGGATGGCCCCGCTCATGGTCGCGGTGACGATGATCGGCCTGTTCGAGGGAACCCTGCTGCTCCTTCGCTGGACCGGCAGTACCTCGCCGGTCCCGACGGCCGACGACCTCGCCGCTCGCCGGCCCGCCGCGTGGCTGGCCTTCGGTATCGCCGGCTACGTCCTCAGCCCCGCACCGGTCCCGACGGGCTACTACGAGCAGCTTCCGGCCGTCGTCACCGAATCGCTCGCGGCTGTCGGTCTCGGGAACGCCACGCCGATGCTGGTCGGCGGCGGCATGATCGTCCTGTTCGAAGCGCTGGCCTACGTGAACAAGAACTACTACGGCTCGGTCAAGCTCTGGCGCGGGTTCCGGGCCGCCCGCCTGCCAGTGTGGGCTGTCGCCATCGTCGCCGGCTATCTCGGCAGTCCCGACCCGACGCTGTTCCGCCTCGTGAACCAGTTCAGCCTCCCACGAAACGCCGCAATCGCCGTCGCCGTCGGCCTCATCGTCCTCTATGAAGCGACCATCGCCGTCGCGCGCTGGCGCGGCAAGGAGGCGTAACGATGGGGACGCTACTCGTGGCCCGACACGGCGAGACGACGTGGAACCGCGACGGGCGCATCCAAGGCTGGGCACCGAGCCGACTGACCGATCAGGGACAGACGCAGGCCATCGCACTCGGGTCGTGGCTTGACGACCGCTACACTGTCGACCGCGTCTTCGCCTCAGACCTCCGGCGCACCCGCGAGACGGCTGCCGCGGCCGGCGACGGCTACACCGGCTTGCCCGACCCTGAGTTCGATACCGAGTGGCGCGAACGTGGCTTCGGCATCATGCAGGGCCTGTACGCCGACGAACTGCTTGATGAGTATCCCGACCACCAACGGGACGCCAGCGTCATCTCGCTCGATGCATCCCCGGAGGGCGGCGAGGGCATCCCGACCTTCCGCCAGCGGGTCGAATCGGCGTGGCAGCGAGCGATTGCGACCACCGACGCCGGCGAGACGACGCTGGTGGTCACCCACGGCGGCGTCATCAAGGTGCTGCTGGCGAAGCTCACCGGCAAGGACCCGGACGCGGCGCTGGCCGAAAGCTCACAGGCGAACTGCGCCGTCAACGAAATCCGACTCGATGGGGACGACCCGGAACTGGTCGGCGAAGAACTGACCGGCTGGCGCAGTCTGCTGGACTGAGCGCCGGTACGCGTCTTAGTCGACCGACGGATAGTCCGCGTCGAAAACGTTGCTGACCACGTCTTCGGTTTCTTCTTCAGCAGCGTCCTCCGTCTCGGGACTCACGCTGCCGGTTTCGTAGCCGTGAAGATCGAGCGTCACGTGGTCGAAGCCACAGTCCTCGATGTGATCGCGGGCGGTCCGGACGAAGTCGGGGTCCAGCGCGGTTTCGAGTTCTTCTTCACCCACTTCGATACGGGCGAGGCCGTCGTGGTCGCGCACGCGGAACTGCTCGAAGCCCCACGTTCGCAGCAGTCGCTCTGCCTTCTCGACGCGGGAGAGGCGTTCCTCCGTGACTTCGAGGCCGGTCGGAATCCGCGAGGAGAGACACGCCATCGAGGGCTTGTCGGCGACCGAGAGGTCGTATTCGCGGGCGATCTCCCGGACCTCGGATTTCTCGATGTCGTGTTCCAGCAGCGGGGAGTAGGCGTCTAGCTCCTCGACGGCGCGCAGACCGGGGCGGTGGCCCTCGCCCGTGTCGGAGGCGTTCGTCCCGTCACACACGATGTCGATGCCGAGCTCGCGGGCGCGGTCGTACATCGCGCCCAGCCGCATCGACCGGCAGTGGTAACACCGCATATCGTCGTTCTGCATGAATTCCTCGCTGTCGAGTTCGGAGAACTCCACGATCTCGTGGCGGATGCCGATCTCCTCGGCGACGCGGGTGGCGTCCGTCAGCTCGGCAGCGGGCAGCGTCTCGGACTTGGCGGTACAGGCGATGGCGTCGTCGCCGAGGGCGTCGTGGGCCAGCGCGGCGACGACACTCGAATCGACACCACCGGAGAAGGCGATGAGCACGCCGTCTCGCGACTTGAGGTCTTCGCGGGCGGCCGCTAGCTTCTCCGAAACAGCAGACATGGGATTCCTTTCTCGGTGGAGCGCAAAAACGCCTTCGCGTTCGGTGTCTGGCTGACTGAGCCGGAGCAGTGTCGGCTGCCCACGCTACCGAAGCTGTTGACGACGGGTTTTTTCTCGCTGGCGTCGAATGAGCGGGCAGATGGAGCTCGAATCGGTTCCGGGTGTCGGGGCAAAGACAGCCGCGGCGCTCCGGGAACTAGACGACCCGGAGGCGGCACTCCGGGACGGCGACGTGGCGTCGCTCGCACGCGCACCGGGCATCAGCGAGGGCCGGGCCGCCCGCATCGCTCGTGGTGCGATTCGGGCCGAACACGACGACCCCGGCGGGTTCGCCGCGACGAAACGCGCCAGAGAGATTCACGAGGACGCACTGGCCCTGCTGACCGACCGGACGGTGACCGACTACGCCGCGAAGCGACTGGAGACGATCTACCCCAGCGGCGTTCGCAGCCGAATCGAGGAAGTCCGCTCGTTCGCCGAGGCGGCGATGGAGCGAGAACCCGACGCAGCGGTTCTGGACGCCCTGTCGGCCGTCGAACCGCTGGCCGAGCCCGGCGACGTTCGGGTCCGGGACCGCTGTCTGGCCACCCGCGACGCCGAACGCTACGCCGACGCACAGGCCGCGATTCCGGAGGTCAGCGTCGAGGTCGTCGACGACGCCCGCCAGCTGGCCGAACTCGCCCGGTCGTACTCGACGGTCGTCGCGCTGGACGAGGCCTTCGCCGGCGTCGATATCGAGGGTGACGTGCGGGTGGAACCGACGGCGCTAGAGGAACCAGAATCCGTCGTCCCCGAACGCGTACTCACCTTCTTCGCCCGCAACCGCGACCGGATACGGGCCGCCGCCGAGGTCCACCGCGTCGCCGACCTCGACGCGCCGTGTGACCTGCAGACGCTGCTGTCGGCGCTCGACCAGCTCGACGAGGACGGGAGCGTCAGCGGCGACGAGGAACTCGACCGCCTCACCACCGCTGTCGACGACCTCGACGCGGCAGTGTCGACGGCCGAGAGCGTCGCTAACGACCACCTTAGGGAAGCTATCGAGGAGCAGGACGTGACCATCGAGGGGACGGACCTGCTGTCGCTGGTCGAGCGCGGCGCGGGCGTCGATTCGCTGCTCCAGCGCGAACTGGCCGACGAGTACGCCGCCGCCGTCGAGAAGGCCCGCGACCATCTCGTCGATGCGCTGGCGCTCCGGGACATGGAGGCGACGGCCCGCCGGGCGTTTCCCGACGAGCCCGCCTACCCGGTCGAACACAGCGAGGATGTCGTCGCCCGTCTCCGTGAGGAACTGACCGCCGCGCGCGACCAGCGCGCTACCCGCCGGAAGCGGGAACTGGCCGACGACCTCGCGGAGATGCGCGAGGACGCTGCCGGGCTGGTCGATGCCGCGCTCGAACTCGACGTGGAGCTGGCGATTGCCCGCTTCGCCAACGATTTCGACTGTGTGATGCCAGACCTGACAGAATCCGAGGGTGTCGCCATCGAGGGCGGGCGCTCGCCGCTGCTCGATGTCCCCTTCGAAGCCGTCGAGCCCGTCGATTACGACGTCGAGGGCGTGACCGTCCTCTCGGGGGTCAACAGCGGTGGGAAAACCTCGACGCTGGACCTCGTGGCGCTGGTGACGACGCTGGCACACATGGGTCTGCCCGTTCCAGCGGAGGCGGCCCGCGTGGGTCGTATCTCCGAACTCCACTACCACGCCAAGACGCAGGGGACGCTCGACGCCGGCGCGTTCGAGGCCACGCTGCGGGAGTTCGGTGACCTCGTCGCTGATGTGGATCACCGCAATCCAGACCCAGAGGACGGTGCCGCTACCGATGGGCCAGCGGCCGGGACCGACGACCGCCCGGTGATGGTGCTCGTCGACGAACTCGAATCGATAACCGAGCCCGGAGCCAGCGCGAAGATTATGGCCGGCATCCTCGAAGCGCTCGGCGAACGTCAGGCCACGGCCATCTTCGTCTCCCACCTCGCGCGTGACATCCGCGAAGCCGCCGAGACCGATATCAGCATTGACGGCATCGAGGCGAAAGGGCTGAAAAACGGCGAACTGCGTGTCGAACGCTCCCCTGTCAAGGGAAAGCTCGCCCGCTCGACGCCGGAGCTTATCGTCGAAAAGCTCGCTGACGACGGGACCGACGAGGACGGCTTCTACAGCGATTTGCTCGGGAAGTTCGAGTAGCGACTGACCCGAGACGCCGCGTATCTGTCACTGCGCGTGAAGCTGTGGCAAATGGTTAAGTGGGCTGCGAAGCTCGGTGAAAGTGATGAGCGACGACCCCGAGGACCGGATGCTCGGCTGGGACGAGTCCGTCTTTCGGGACGAACACGTCTTCGAAATCGACTGGCTCCCGGAGACGTTCAAACACCGGGACACCCAGATGGAGACGCTGAAGTACGCACTCCGGCCGGCCGTTCGGGGATCGCGCCCGCTCAACGTTATCGCTCGCGGGCCACCGGGGACCGGGAAGACGACGGCCGTCCAGATCCTGTTCGACGAACTCACCGCCCAGACGGACGTGAAGACTGTGCGTGTGAACTGCCAGATGGACTCGACACGCTATGCCGTCTTCTCGCGGCTGTTCGCCGAGATATTTGACTACGAGCCACCGTCCTCGGGCATCTCCTTCAAGAAGCTGTTCTCCCAGATCACCGATAAGCTGGTCGAGGAAGACGAGGTGCTCGTCGTCGCCTTAGACGACGTGAACTACCTGTTCTACGAGAGCGAAGCCAGCGACACCCTGTACTCGCTGTTGCGCGCCCACGAGGCCCACTCGGGCGCGAAAATCGGCGTCATCTGTGTCTCCTCGGATATGGAACTGGACGCCATCGACGCGCTCGACACGCGTGTCCAGTCGGTGTTCCGGCCCGAAGAGGTGTATTTCAATACCTACGGGCAGGCCGAAATCGCAGATATACTCAGCGAGCGCGTCGAGCGGGGGTTCAACGAGGACGTCGTCGGTCCCACAGTGTTAGACCGCGTCGCCGAACTGACCGAGGAGCAGGGCGGGGACCTCCGGGTCGGTATCGACCTCCTGCGCCGGGCCGGGATGAACGCCGAGATGCGCGCCTCCCGCGCCGTCGAAACCGAGGACGTCGAGGCGGCCTACGACAAGTCAAAATACGTCCACCTCTCCCGGCGGCTGCGGGAGCTGTCGGACTCGGAAACCGCGCTCGTGGAGGTCATCGCCGCCCACGACGGCCAGCAGGCCGGCGACATCTACGACGCCTTCTCCGAGCAGACAGACCTTGGCTACACCCGCTACTCGGAAATAATCAACAAGCTCGACCAGCTCGACATCATCGACGCCGAGTACACCGACGTCGAGGGACGCGGTCGCTCGCGGGAATTGACGCTCAACTACGACGCTGATGCGGTGCTGGAGCGGCTGTAATACAACGTGTTCTAACGCAACTACTCACTCCATCTTCTCGAAGGTCGTCTCGGCCCACTGGACGGCGTAGTCAGCGCCGTACTCCAGATACGCGTCGGTGTCGAGCGCGGCAAACGGCGCGGGCAGGTCGAGTCCGTGTTTGATGCCGCTGCAGGCGAGTTCGGCGGCCGCGGCGAACTCTGTCTGGCCCTGTGCGATCTCGCTGGGGAGGTCGCCGAGTCGGGGCTGTAGCCGCTCGCCGGCGTCGTCCCACGCCGCGTACAGGTCGGGATAGTCGTCGGCCCAGTCGGTGAACTCCGAACGAGTCTGCAGGCCCAGATACGCGGTGTACATTGCTGCTGCGAGCTGGTACCGGGCGTTCGCGTCGAGATGCTCCTCGGTAGCGGTCACGAACGCCGGGTACTGCTCGGCGAAAAAGCCAAGAAAATGCTCGGGTTCGTCGAGGCTGACCTCGACCAGCGCCTCAGCGACGAGAAACGAGACGAAGGGGTCCGGCGAGGTCTCCAGTCGCGGCTTGACGAACACGCAGGGCGGGACTGTCTGGCGCGTCCAAGCGACGCCGCCGTCGCCCGGCATCCCGATGGTGAGGTCGTTCCCGATGTACTCCTGTAGCACCTCTGGAGCCGTCGTCGGCAGCCACGCGCCGTCGTAGGACACCTGATCGAGGCCGTCGGTCACCAGCAGGAGTTCCTCGGCGACCGCGGGGTCCAGCGTCTCGAAGTCGCGGTCGCAGTTCAGTACGAGCGTCTCCGGGGCGTATGCCTCACGTACTGCCGGCAGCTCGCCGGTCAGTGAACGCTCGGTGAACATCTACGCCGAGAACAGGACGAGGTTGATGACGATGCCGATCGACAGCAGTGCTGACACGCCGATGGTTCCGAGGACGATTTTCGTGGCCTTGCTCATGGGAATGGGTATCTCGGGCCGGACATTAAAACTTGAGAAACGGTTTTGGGGGTCTGGTACATCTACCGGGTATGCGCCGCGAACGCGTTTCGACGGCCACCGACTGGGAACAGCAGGTCGGCTACTCGCGGGCGATCCGTGCGGGTGACACTGTTCGTGTCGCCGGCACCATCGCCACGGACGACGATGGCGAGGTCGTCGCGCCGGGTGACCCGTACGAACAGACGCAACACGCCTTCGGTATCGTTGCGGATGCGCTCACAGACCTCGACGCCGCTATCGAGGACGTGGTCCAGACGCGGATGTACGTCACCGACATCGACGATCAGGAACGGGTCGGCGAGGCCCACAGCGAGTTCTTCGGCGATGTCCGCCCCGTGGCGACGATGGTCGAAGTGAGCGGGCTGGCCACACCGGAGGCTGTCGTCGAGGTCGAGGCGGTCGCACAGGTCGAGTGATACGATCGGACGCGGAGCCGTGAGACGTCCGTCGGGCGTCAGTCGTCGGCCGCACCGACGCCCGACTGTCTGGCCACGTCGCGCCATCCGCCCGACCAGAATCGGCCCGCGTTGACCGCGGCTTTCAGGTAGAAATCACCGACGAGCGCGGCGAAGATGGCAGGAAGTCCGAGTCCGAGCCCCGGCGAGACGGCGATGCCGAGAACGGGGATTGTCACGACGAACGACGACGGCAGGGCGAGAGCAGCCACCGGGAGCCGGTAGCAGTAGCCGCCCAGAAATGTCCCGTACAGCGGCCAGCGGGTGTCGCCGGCTCCCCGAAGACTGCCCCGCATCGTCCGAGAGATGGAGAAGCCGGCGACGAGCAGGCCGAAGACGCGGACGAACGCCGCCGCCAAGTCGGGGTAGGCAGTTCCGAACAGAGAAACGATGGGCCGGGCGAACATCACGAGCAGGAGTGCCACGACGAGCTGGACGGCAAGAGCGACTCGGAGCGTCTGCCAGCCGTAGGCGGTCGCTTCCCGCTCGTCACCGGCCCCCAGCGACTGTCCGACCAGCGTTGACGCGGCGGTCGCATAGCCCCACGCCGGCATCAGCGCCAGCAGCATGACCCGGCGACCGATGGCGTAGGCCGCAAGCGTCGGCGTCCCCAGCACGCCCAGGATGAATAGGAACGGGAAGCGGGCGAACGTCTGGAGCAGTCGCATCCCGGACAGCGGCAGGGCGACGCGGACGATTTCGCGCATGAGCCCGGGACTGAATTGCGGCCCGCCAGCGTGGAGCGTGACGACGTACCGCCCGGACAGCAACAGCCCGAGGAATATCACCGCCGCGAGCGTGTTCGCGATGGTCGTTCCCCACGCCGCGCCGGCGATACCGAGTTCGGGGAACGGGCCGACGCCGAAGATAAGCACGGCGTTGAGGAGGACGTTCGTCGGCAGCGTGAGCAGGCGGACGTACATCGGCGTTCGTGTGTCGGCGCTGCCCGCCAGCGCGCGGGCGGCGACCATGCTCCAGAACCGCGGGGCCAGCGAGAGCATCACGATAGCCAGATACGTCGCGCCGAAGCGGATGGTCGCCGTGTCGTCGGTCAGAACTCCCACCAGCAGCTCGGGATAGCGCCAGCACAGCGCCGACAGCGGGAGGGAGATGAGCAACGCGAGCCACAGCGACTGTTTGACGGCGAGATCCGCCCGCTCGGGCTGGTCGGCTCCCTGCAGCCGCGAGACGACGCTGATCGTCCCGGAGGACACCGCAAGCGAGAGCCCGAACCCGACGAAATAGTACTGGAAGCCGAGTTCGAGGCCGGCGATGGCTGCATCACCGAGCGCCAGACCGACCATCAGGAAGTCGGCGAGTCGGAGGAGGATACGGAGGCCACCTGTGACCATTACCGGCGCGGCGAGGTCGGTCGCGGCGGTCGCCTTCTCTCGGTCGACGAGCCCTGCACTGGCCAGCATCGCGGGGAACGCAGTCAGCAGACGGCGGAGGGGACCACCATTCGCCATCGCCGATGTCTCGGGGTCCCAGCTCCCTGTGGGTTTCGGACGAGGCCGTGGGTTTTTGCCGTAGAGCGCCGACACCCCGGGCATATGCCTCCCGTCGAAGTCGGCGAGACGTTCACCGAAACCCGGACGTTCCGGCCCGAAGACGTCGACCAGTTCGCCGCTCTCTCCGGAGACGACCAGCCTCGCCACACGGAGCCTGCTGGAGACGGCCGGCGGATGGTTCAGGGGCTGCTCACCGCGTCACTGCTGACCAGCATCGGCGGCGACTTGGAAGTGCTCGCCTCGCGGATGGAACTGCAGTTCCAGCGTCCGGTGTACACCGGCGAAACGCTTGTCTGTGAACTGACCGTCGAGAGCGTTGCCCCGCGTGCAGACGCCGGCGTCGCTCTGGTCGGTGATGTGGTTGTTCGGCGCGTCAACCGCGGCGATGAATCCGGTCAGGCCGACACAGCAGCCACGACCTTGGAAGATGGTGCTACCGCCGGAACCGTCGTGCTCGAAGCGACTGTCGAAGGAATAATCAGGGAATGAGCTGTTCGCCGTCGTCGTCGTAGATTGTGATGGCGTCGACCGGACAGGTCCGGGCGGCGAACTTCGCGTCCAGTTCGGCGTCGTCGGGGACCTCTCGAACGAACACGTCCGCTTCTTGTTCCTCGCTGTCCGCCAGCACCGCCTTGCCGGCGTCCTCGTCGCGCTCGAAGGCGTCCCACTCGGCGACACACTGGAACATACCGATACAGGTGTCATACTCGTATTCGACTCGCATACCTCGTGTTGGCCGCTCGCGGGCAAAGGCGTTCCCCTCGGCGCTCGACGGCCAAGCGAACCGAAGCGGTGGCAGTGCGACAGTTTAAATCGGGACAGGACCCAATCGGGGTGTAATGGACGTTGCGGACCTGCCGGGCGTGCCCGACTGGCTCCCGGACCACCTGCGCGATGACGGTATCGAGGAGCTGTATCCGCCTCAGGCCGAGGCCGTCGAGGCCGGGGTCACCGAGGGAGAGAATCTGGTCGCATCGATTCCGACGGCGAGCGGGAAGACGCTCATCGCGGAACTAGCGATGCTCTCCTCGGTCGCCCGCGGTGGGACGGCGCTGTACATCGTCCCGCTTCGGGCGCTGGCCAGCGAGAAGCAGGCCGACTTCGAGGAGTTCGAGCAGTACGGCCTCGACATCGGCGTTTCGACGGGCAACTACGAGTCTGAAGGCGGCTGGCTCGCCGACAAGGACATCGTCGTCGCGACCAGCGAGAAGGTGGATTCGCTGGTCCGCAACGACGCCCCTTGGATTGAAGACCTCACCTGCGTCGTCACCGACGAGGTCCACCTCGTCGACGACGGCGAGCGCGGGCCGACGCTTGAGGTGACGCTGGCGAAACTCCGGCGGCTCAACCCCGACCTACAGACCGTCGCGCTGTCGGCGACCATCGGCAACGCGGAGGCGCTGGCGACGTGGCTCGACGCGGGCCTCGTCGACTCGGACTGGCGGCCCATCGACCTCCAGAAGGGGGTCCACTACGGGCAGGCGCTGCATCTCGAAGACGGGAGCCAGCAGCGCCTCTCTGTGCAGAACAACGAGAAACAGACCGCGGCCATCGTCCGGGACACGCTGGAAGACGACGGATCGACGCTGGTGTTCGTCAACTCCCGGCGCAACGCCGAGGCGGCGGCGGGTCGGCTCGCAAACACTGTTCGGCCCCATCTCACCGCCGAGGAGCGGGCCCAACTGGCCGACATTGCCGAGGAAATCCGCGACGTGAGCGATACGGAGACGAGCGACGACCTCGCGGACGCCGTCGCCGACGGGGCGGCGTTCCACCACGCCGGCCTCTCTCGCGGCCACCGCGAACTCGTCGAGGACGCCTTCCGGGACCGGCTGGTGAAGGTCGTCTGTGCGACGCCGACGCTCGCGGCCGGCGTCAACACGCCCTCCCGTCGCGTCGTCGTCCGCGACTGGCGGCGCTACGATGGCTCGGCCGGCGGCATGGCCCCGCTATCGGTGCTCGAAGTGCATCAGATGATGGGGCGGGCTGGCCGCCCGGGGCTCGACCCCTACGGCGAGGCGGTCCTCATCGCCTCCAGCCACGACGAGGTGGATGAACTGTTCGAGCGGTACGTCTGGGCCGACCCGGAGCCGGTCCGGTCGAAACTCGCGGCCGAGCCGGCCCTGCGGACCCACATCCTCGCGACCGTCGCCTCCGGCTTCGCACGGTCGCGAGAGGGCCTGCTGGAGTTCCTCGAACAGACGCTGTACGCCAGCCAGACTGACGACAGCGGCCAGCTCGAACGGGTGGTCGACGATGTGCTCACGTATCTCCAGCGGAACGACTTCCTCGAAATCGAAGGGGGTGAGCTGGACGCCACGTCGCTGGGCCACACCGTCTCGCGGCTCTATCTGGACCCGATGAGCGCCGCCGAAATCGTCGACGGCCTCCGTGACTGGGAGCGAGGGGCCAGCGACAGCACCTCTGCCAGCGGGTCACCGGCTGACGCGCCCGCGGAACCGCCGGCAGACAGCGGCTTCACCACCGCTAACGAACTGGCCGAAGACGCTGACGGGAGCGACGATGCCAACAGAGACCCGGACGACATCTCCGCGCTGGGACTGTACCATCTCGTCTCGCGTACGCCGGATATGTACCAGCTATATCTCCGTTCGGGCGACCGCGAGGAGTACGAGATGGAACTGTTCGAGCGCGAGGACGAACTGCTCGGCCCGACGCCGTCGGAGTTCGAGGAGGGCCGCTTCGAGGACTGGCTCTCGGCGCTGAAAACCGCCCGCCTGCTCGAAGACTGGGCCACAGAGGTCGACGAGGCGACTATCACCGAGCGCTACGGCGTTGGGCCGGGCGACATCCGCGGGAAGGTCGAGACGGCCCAGTGGCTGCTCGGGGCCGCGGAATCGCTGGCCAGCGAGGTCGACTTGGACGCCGCACGGGCGATCAGCGAGGCCCGAATCCGCGTCGAACACGGCGTCCGCGAAGAACTGGTCGATCTGGCCGGCGTCCGCGGCGTCGGTCGAAAGCGCGCACGTCGGCTGTTTCAGGCCGGAATCACTGACCGCGCCGAACTCCGGGACGCTGATAAGTCGGTCGTGCTGGCGGCGCTTCGGGGTCGCCGGAAGACGGCCGAGAACGTGCTGGAGAACGCGGGTCACCGGGACCCGTCGATGGAGGGCATCGAGCCCGCGCCTGACGTCTCCGTCGACCTCGATGACGGTTCAGAAGCAGACACGAGCGCCGAATCGACAGCTAACGACGACCAGTCCAGTCTGGGTGATTTCTGATGGAGGTCATTGAGGGCACTGCTGATATCGATGACGTGGGGGCGTTCGTGGAGACACTCAGTGCAATCGGTGACCGCTACGGCGTCACCGTACAGGCGTTCGACGCCCGCTACGTCGCGGACCGCGCCCACCTCGAACTGGCCGTCGACCTCGCCACGCGGGCCCGCGCTCGGGGTGACGCCATCGCCGACGACTTCGGTGTCGAGATACTGCTGTACGCGGCCGGCCGCCGCCAGATCAACCGGGCGTTGACAATGGGCGTCAGCGAGGGGACCTGTCCCATCGTCGCGGTCGTCGTCGACTCTGAAACAGGGAACTCTCACGTAGGAAAAGACGGCCGAGCCAGTATCGAAGCAGCCGCGGACGACGTTTTCGAGGAGCTTACGGCTACGTCCACATTGGGCGAGTACGACGAGGACTGCGTCCGGTCGTTTTTCGACGTGACCGACACCGAACTCGCCGCGACAGCAGGTGGGCTTCCCGACGCTGTCCGGGAGCGTGTCGCACTGTTGCCGGTCGAAAAGTAGCGATAGAATTTTGCCGACTTCTATGGTAGTAATACACATGAAACTACAGCGGACGGAACGGCGGCGGGCCAGTGAGCGCGCTCGCCGGGTCGAGACGACGGTCGACCGCACTACCGGCGGGGCCGCGTACCCGGTCCGCGTGGCGGAACTGGCAGACGAGTACGGCAGCGCTGCTCCACCCGCCGAAGGCCTCTCGACTGCGATTGACCACAGCGCCCGTCCGGAGACGATGTTCGACGACCGCGAGCAGTCGTGACCACGCTTGAGACGCCGCTATCAATTGGCGGCGTCGAGGTCCCCAACCGACTGTACCGCGCACCGGTACTGGAGTGTGCCGGCAACGGCGAGGCAGCCGTCGACATGCTCATCGACGAACTCGAACCGACGGCAGCCTCCGGTGTCGGTCTTCTCTTTCAAGGGGCAAGTATCGTCACCGACCGCGGCGGCTGTGCCGCACCGAACATGACGCGGGTCAACGACTCGGCCTTCGTCGAACGGCTCGAACGGCTCACCGGCACTGTCCACGACCACGGCGGCCGCATCTTCCTGCAGTTGGCCCACGGCGGCCTCCGGAGTATGGCGACGTGGCATGCCGAATATCGTCGACAGCATCCGCACCAGCACCAGCTCGCTGTCAGCCGTCCGCCGTGGCAGCTCCGGGCACTCGACCGGGTCGGACTGATTTCGCTGCAACCGGCTGTGCTCTCGACTGAGGAGGTGTGGAGTCTGGCCGAGCAGTTCGGGCGGTGTGCCGGCTACGCCGTCGACGCGGGCTACGACGGTATTCACCTCTCGGCGGCAAACATGAGCCTGATTCAGCAGTTCCTCTCGCCGTTCTACAACCGCCGGGACGATGAGTTTCGCGACGGCGTCCGGTTTCTCGAAGCGGTCCACGAGGCTGTCCGGGAGCACGCCGGCGACGTCCCGCTGGTCACGAAGGTCCCGGCCGAGACCGCTGCGCCCCGTTTCGTCCGACGGTATCTTTCTCGGGCAGATGGCGTAAGCATCGCCGAGCGGGCGGCAGCCATCGGGTACGACGGGCTCGTTCCGGTTGCGGTGTCGGCGTTCTGGGACATGAGCATCGTCCGCGGCGCGTTCCCAGACCGCGCCTGGGATGCAAGCGACCTGCAGGACGACTACACGGCAGTCTTCGGCGGCCGGCTGCGAGCGCGCGCCGTTCGGATACTCAACAGACTACAGGCCCGCCGCTTCGGCCACGAGCCGGGCTGGAACGCCGACTTCTGCCGGGCGGTCCGCGAGCGCGTCGACGTGCCGGTCCTGCTAGAGGGCGGGCTTCGAACGCGTGCCGACTGTGACCAGTATCTCGGCGCGGGTGGGGACGACCCCGCCGCCGACGCAGTCGGGATGGCTCGCCCGTTCTACGCGGAGCCGCGGCTCGGCGTGCGCCTGCTCGACGGCGCGGACGCGCTGTGTGAGAGCTGTAACAACTGCACCGTGCCGCAGGTCACCGGCGAACCGGGCCGCTGTCGGACGCCGGCTATCGTCCGCGAGCAGGCCCGACTCCGGCGGGACGGTGCGTACGAGCGCTCCGAGTGAGCGGTCCCGGACGACCGAACACCGTGATAACTGGGCGGATACAAAGGCTCATACGCCTCCGGTCCCGAACGAACGCCGATGACTACAGGGATTACGTCCGAACGCGTCGACCTGTCCGTCGACGGCGAGGACGTTAACATTCACTACCGGACCGGCGGCGAAGGGCCGCCGTTGGTGTTTCTCCACGGTATCGGGCTGGATGCCGCAACCGTCTCGTGGCGACACGCACTGCCCGCACTCGCACCGGAGCGGACGGTGTATGCGCTTGATTTACCGGGCCACGGCGACAGCGACAAGCCCGACCGCGCGTACACGACCGATTACTATCTTGAGACTCTGTCCGAGTTCATCGACGCGCTCGGCATCGAAACACCCGCGCTGGCTGGCCTTTCGATGGGCGGCGCAATTGCACTCGGCCACGCGCTCGATGGCGGCCCCGTCGAACGCCTGATATTAGTCGACAGCTACGGGCTGGGAACCGACGCCTACTGGCGCACAGCGGCTAGCAGCGTCTTGCAGACGCCGATACTCGGTAATCTGCTTTGGCAGGGCGTGGGATCATCTCAGTCGGCGATCCGAAACAGTCTCCGAAGTATGGGTCCCGGCGAACCGCCACAGCAACTGGTCGAGGATGTCGATAGCGCTGTCGACCGACAGACTGTCCGGGCGATGCGGCGCTGGCAGCGTAGCGAGTTCCAGTGGTGTGGCTTCCGGACTGACTACTCAGACCGGTTAGCCGAAATAGATGTGCCGACGATGCTGATTCACGGGGCCGTCGACCCACTGCTCCCCCGTCGGTGGTCCGAGCAGGCTGCTGGGACACTCACTGACAGCACGCTGAAAATCTTCGAGAACTGCGGGCACTGTCCGCCGCGGGAACACCCTGACCGCTTCAACCGGGCTGTTAGAGCCTTCTGCTGAGTTACTCCGGCAGGTCGTCGATGAGGACGACCGCTTCGCCGTCGATGACGACGTCGTCGTCAGTGAGAACCCGCGTAGTCAGGCGGTACTGTTCGTCGCCGAGGTCCTCGACGATTTCACATTCGGCAGTGAGTCGGTCGCCGATGCGGACTGGATTGTGGAACTCCAGATCCTGCGAGAGGTAAATTGTCAGCCCGGGCAGACGCGCGAGTGCCGCGCTGATGAGGCTGCCGACGAGCGTCCCGTGGGCGATACGGCCGCGGAAGCGCGTTTGCTCCGCGAACTCGTCGTCCAAGTGAAGCGGGTTCGTGTCACCGCTCGCGGCGGCGAACTGTTGCACGTCGTTTTCCGAGATCGTCTTCGTGAAATCGACGTGGTCGCCGACGCCGAGACGGCCCGGGTGGTCTTCGGATATCGAGACGTGCCATTCGGGGAGGTCTTCGTCCGGTTCGATACGGTCTGCGGGCGTTACGCCGTTCTCATCCTCTTGCTGGACGCCGAACGCGGCGAACGCTGCCCGGTTAGCTGCGACGACGCTGTTGAACATATGTGACGATGTTTCAGTCCATGTGTCTAACAGCGGGTTCCGTGGCGATTCAGAACTCATCTGTTCTGGTAGTTAATTGGTCGGAGTATTAAACCTTGGTGTTGGTTTCGCCTCAGCTGTCGGTAAACACCGTCTAACGGGCGTCAGACGGGTATTTAGCTCTGCAGTTATCGGTGCTACAGGGCGGAGCACGCCCCTCG
Source organism: Haloarcula sp. CBA1129 (assembly GCF_008729015.1). Classification (NCBI taxonomy): domain Archaea; kingdom Methanobacteriati; phylum Methanobacteriota; class Halobacteria; order Halobacteriales; family Haloarculaceae; genus Haloarcula; species Haloarcula sp. CBA1129. Next base: position 2,778,887 of record NZ_RKSM01000001.1, on the reverse strand, counting down.
ACGCTGCTTAACCGCTAATACCACTCTCTGCCATTCAATGGTAATCAATGGTTTTCAGCGGAAGGTTTATATTGTTGAGGAGAGTACATGTAGTTGACCGATGGCCGACGAGGATGATGGCCTGATGTGGCCTCCGATGTTCAAGGGGATGCAACAGGCGAGCGAGAACGCGATGGAACAGCAACAGCAGCTGATGAAACAGATGTTCGCCAGCGGAGGCATGCCGAGTTTCGATATGAATCAGCTCGGTGCCATGAGCCAGATGGCGACGTTCAAGACCCGCGTGCAAAGCGGGGGTCGGATCAGCATTCCCGATGCGGAGCGAGAGGCGCTTGGCATCGACGAAGGCGATATCGTTCAAGCCGTCGTCCTCCCGGTCACTAACAACAACAGCGAGTAATCCAACAATGGTAGACTACACAACCCCCGTCACGACAGCGTTCGAGATGCAGCGCGCCACGATTGAGCAGAGTCAGAAGGCGCTCGAACAGAGCGTTTCCTTCCAGCAGAACGTCAACAACGCGGTCATCGATAGCCTCGACACGCAGGAATCGGCCCAGCGCCGCGGTGTCGAACTTCAGCAGACCGCGTTCCACAGCTACCTCGACGCGATGGCGTCGACGATGCCCGGCATGACAGAAACCGTCGAGCAGATCCGCGAGACCGTCGACGAGCAGTTCGACTTCCTGCTCGAGAACCACGCCGAGGTCTTCGACAACATGGAAACCGAGCTCGAAGAGGGCGCAGATACCTATGACGAGATGACCGACGAGTACGTCACCGCCGTCAACGATCAGGTCGACATGCTCGTCGAGGCCCACGAGGAACTCGAAGCCCAGTCCGTCGAGGCCGCCGAGCAGTTCGGCGAGCAACTCGAAGAGGTCCAAGAACAGGTCGAGGAGATTCAGGAGCAGGTCGAGGAAGTGCAGGCCGAAGCCGCCGACGCTGTCGACGTCGAAGCGTAACTACGACAGTCGGTTTTTTTGTGCGCCCGCCGCCGAAGTACTATTATGAGTAACACAAACGACATTCAGGAGGAATGGACGGAGATGGTTGAGGAGATGAACAACGCGGTCGCTGACTCGATGGAGCAGAACATGAAGGCGCAGGCGGCCTTCGTGGAGTCGTGGGCAGATGCCGTTGAGGACACGATTCCCAAGGAAGAGGACCTTGCCGACGGGATGGACGGCTACAACCGCGCCTACGAGGAGTGGATCGACGCCGCCGAGCAGATGGTCGAGCGCTCGACCGACGCCGCACAAGGCGAGGACGTCGACCCCGCCGAGTTCCGTGACATCTGGCTGCAGTCCGCCAACGAAGCGTTCAAGCACGTCATGGGGACCTCGGCGTTTGCGGCCGCCAACGGCCAGCTCGTCGAGTCGATGATGGAGATGCAACAGGAGGCGGACGACCTGAGTCAGGACGCTCTGGAGCAGATGGGCTTCCCGACACGTGACGACGTTGATGAGGTGGCTGAACGACTCATCGAACTAGAGCGCCGCCAGCACGCGGTCGAACAGAAGCTCGACCGCGTTCTCGAACATCTGGAAGAGTAACCATGTCCAGCAACCCATTCAATCCATTCGAGGCCGCGCTCAACTGGCAGCGCAAGACGCTGGAGAACATGACTGATGCCGCCGAGACCAGCCAGATCGCCGACGAGCGACTGGAGCTGATGGAGTCCGTCGAAGTCGGTCAGACGCCAAGTGACGTCGTCTACGAGGAGAACAAACTCGAACTCCTCCACTACGACGCCGAGGCCGCCGGTATCGAGGTCCCGGAAGAAGAGAAGGAGGACGTTCCGATCCTCATCGTCTACGCGCTGATCAACCGCCCGTACATCCTCGACTTACAGGAGGAGCGGTCGGTCGTTCGCCGCCTGCTCGAAGCGGGCCACGACGTGTACCTCATCGACTGGAACGAGCCCTCGCGGCTCGACCAGCACCTCACGCTCGACGACTACGTCAACCGCTATATGGACAACTGCGTCGACGTGGTCCGCGAGCGGTCCGGTCAGGATGCTATCAATATCCTCGGCTACTGCATGGGCGGCACGATGTCGGTGATGTACACCGCCCTCCACAAGGAGAAAGTCAACACTCTGGGGCTGATGGCCGCCGGGCTGTGTTTCGACCATACGGGCGGCGTCCTCGAAGAATGGGGCTCCGAGGAGTACTACTCCCCGCAGGATGTCGTCGATACGTTCGGGAACGTCCCCGCGGATATGCTCGACATCGGCTTCGCCCTGATGGACCCGGTCGAGAACTACGTCACGAAGTACATCCGCTTCGCGGAGAACATGGAGAACGAGGGCTTCGTCGAGAACTTCGGCCGGATGGAGCAGTGGCTCGGTGACGGCATCGACGTGGCCGGCGAGGCCTACGTCCAGTTCCTCGAAGATGTCTATCAGGACAACAAACTCTACAAAAACGAGCTTGAACTCGACGGCAAGCACGTCGATCTGGACAACATCGATATGCCCGTCCTCCAGCTCATGGGCGAGTACGACCACCTCATCCCACCGGAGGCCTCGAAGCCGTTCAACGATGTCATCGCTAGCGACGACACGCGAACTATCGAGTTCTCGACGGGTCACATCGGCCTCTCCGTTTCGTCGTCGACCCACGCCGACCTCTGGCCCGAGGTCGCCGAATGGTACTCGGAGCGCAGTAAGGGGAACGAGGAAGTCGACATCGAGGTCGAATCCCCGGAAGCGGCCGAAGACGACACAGTGGACCAGTCAGAACTCAGCGACATCGACGTCGACGCGACTGCCGATGTCGATGCCGACGCTACTGAGGACGAAAACGATGCGACTGACGAATCCGCCGATATCGATAGCGTCTCCGGTATCGGCCCGACCTACGCCGAACGGCTGTACGACGCTGGTATCCACAGTGTTGCGGACTTGGCTGAGTACGACGCGGCCGAACTGGCCGACATCGCCGAGACCACTGAGTCCCGTGCGGAGGACTGGCTCGACCAACTGTAATCCGGTGTCGTTTTTCTGTTTCCTGTTGCACGACTAGCCATGCGCGTCTCCGTTATCGGCGGCTCGACAGTCACCGACGACCAGTACCAACAGGCACGCGAGGTCGGACGACGACTCGGTGAGCAGGGCCACGAGGTCGTCTGTGGCGGCCTCACCGGTGTGATGGAAGCAGTCTGTCGGGGTGCGAGCGAGGCCGGCGGTCACACTATCGGTATCCTTCCGGGCGAACGTTCTGCGGCGGCGAACGACTACGTGGACACCGCAATCGCGACCGGGCTGGGCAACGCTCGGAACGTCCTCGTCGTAATGAATGGTGTGGCCATCATCGCCATCGACGGCGGCACCGGGACGCTCTCGGAACTCGGCCACGCGCTGGACATGAACCGGCCGGTCGCCGGGCTCGGTACGCACCGCCTCGACGGCGGCGACGCAATCGAACACGTCGACACACCTGCCGAAGCCGTCGAATACGTCGAGTCTGCCGTGCAGTAGCTTTTACTCCAACAGCCGCTTGAGAGCCGCCGCGACAGCCAGGAATCCGACGCCGAGCAGCCTGACCCGCCGACGGGACCCCTCCTGTGGCGTAAACTCTACCGCCAGCACCCAGCGATAGCCCAGTCGGGCCAGCGACAGTAACAGCCCCGGAACGAGCAGATGAACCACGCCCGCCAGTGCCGTCCCGGTCCACAGTAACCGCCGTTCGGTCCGCGTTAGGTCCATACCGACGCAAGGTGCCGTGTCGGTTTGACCGTGGCGTCTGCGCGTGACGCGTGGGCAGTGCGACAGCCGACAGAACGACAGCGTCGTGACTGGGTCGGATTGAAGACAGAGAAGATAGAACCGCGGTGATTGTCGCTCGAATCGGCGGGAAGTATCCGGCGCGCGCAGCGCGCCGGTTCAATCGCAGCGAGTGACTACCGCGCGCCGAAGGCGCGCGACAGGAACGAGCAGCGATTTTTCCCCAAGTTTTTGCACGACTGAGGGCGCGAAGCGCCCGAAGGAGTTGCAAAAAGTGGGTTTACATCATGCCGCCCATACCGCCGCCCATGCCGCCCATGCCGCCGCCCATGCCGCCGGGCGCGCCGCCTGGGCCGCCAGGTCCGCCTTCGTCCTCGTCGTCGTCGCCCTGGCCACCCTTGAGGTCGCCAGCGGCGATGACGTCATCGATGCGGAGGATCATGACGGCTGCTTCGGTTGCGCTTTCGACAGCCTGGGTCTTGACACGGAGCGGCTCGACGACGCCGTCGTCTTCCATGTCGACGACCTCACCGGTGTAGGCGTCAAGCCCGGAGGTGACTGCGCCACCGTCGTGCTTGCTGCGGAGGTCGACCAGCGAGTCGATCGGGTCGAGACCGGCGTTCTCCGCGAGGGTGCGCGGGATGACGTCGATGGCGTCGGCGAAGGCCTCGACAGCGAGCTGTTCGCGCCCACCGACGGAGTCGGCGTAGTCACGCAGGCCGAGTGCGAGCTGCGTCTCGGGGGCACCGCCGCCGGGCAGGACCTTGCCGTCCTCCAGCGTGGCGGCGACGACGCCGAGCGAGTCCTCGATGGCGCGCTCGACTTCGTCGACGACGTGTTCGGTGCCGCCGCGGAGAATCATCGTGACAGCGCGGGCGTCCTCGACGTCCTCGACGAAGATGCGCTCGTCGCCAGCGATGTCCTTCTGGGCGACGGAGCCGGCGAAGCCGAGGTCGTCGGCTTCGATGTCGTCGATGTTGGAGATGATGCGCGCACCGGTCGAGCGCGAGAGCGCTTCGATGTCGGACTTCTTGGCGCGGCGAACAGCGAGGATGCCTTCCTGCGCGAGGTAGTGCTGGGCCATGTCGTCGATGCCCTTCTGGCAGAAGACGACGTCAGCACCGGCCTCGGCGAGCTTGTCGACCATTTCCTTGAGCTGTTCCTCTTCCTGGTCGAGGAACTGCTGGAGCTGGTCGGGGTCGGTGACGTTGACTTCGGTATCGAGTTCCGTTTCCGGAACCTCGATGGCCGTGTCCAGCAGGGCAACGTCGGCGTCCTCGACGGCAAACGGCATGTTGTCATGGACACGCTCCTTGTCCACGATGACGCCTTCGACGAGCTCGGACTCGTCGGTTGCGCCGCCGACGACGGTCTCGATCTGGATGTTGTCAGTGTCGACGCTGCCGTCGTCGTCGACGACGGACTGGGCGGCACGGACGACGAGTTCGGCGAGGACGTCCTTGGAGGATTCAGCGCCCTTGCCGGTCATCGCGGTCGCGGCGACCTTTTCGAGGGTCTCGGTGTCCTCGGGGTCGACGTCGATGGCGTTGTCTTCGAGAATCTCTTTCGCTTTCTCGGCGGCCTGACGGTATCCCTGAGCCAGGATGCTGGCGTGGATGTCCTGGTCGAGGAGTTCCTCGGCCTTCGAGAGGAGTTCGCCGGCCATGACGACCGCCGTCGTCGTGCCGTCGCCCACTTCGTCTTCCTGCGTCTGGGCGACCTCGACGATCATGTTGGCGGCGGGGTGCTCGATGTCCATCTCGTCGAGGATGGTGACGCCGTCGTTCGTGACGACGACCGAGCCCGAATTGTCGACGAGCATCTTGTCCATGCCCTTCGGACCCAGTGTCGTCCGAACGGCCTCGGCGACGGCCGTCCCGGCCGTGATGTTCATCGACTGCGCGTCCTTTCCGGATGTCCGCTGGGACTCCTCGGAAAGTACAATCATGGGCTGGTTGCCCATCTGCTGTTGAGCCATAGTCAAACGATGATTGAATGTGATTCTATATAAATGCTACGGTGGGCGGCGGTGTATCGCCCTATTAGACGCCACACTCGGCGGTGTGATACCGTGTGACGTGGGTAGTTTATATACCCATTCAGGACCGCTCAGCGGCCCATTCCGAACCGACGGTGGCGCAACTCAGGCGTAATCTGGATGCGAGAGATGTCCTGCCCGGTCCGGTACCAGACGAACGCCGCCCTCGTGAACAGTTCGCGGCACTCGATGCGGACCTCGCGGGGGTTGCCCTCCGTCCGCTCGTGGATGTCCTCGATCGCCGCCCGGGTGAACAGGTCCGGAGCTTGCCCCTCGTACGGTTCGTCCCGGAAGTATGCCAGCGAGCGGGCGGCATACTCAGCCACGTCGTCCGGTGAGAACGGGTCGATACCTTCGTAGTAGCGAAGCCGTGAGTCGAGTGTCCCGCGAATCTCGGCGACGCGACGTTTCCCTTCCGGTGTCCCGGTGAGGAACAGACGAACACCGGCGTCGCCGGCTACCTGAAGCGGCGACAGTAGATCCGCCTCAAGTACCTCGATCTCGTCGACCACGAGCAGCAGCGTCTTGTCGTCCTCGCGCACGCGGCGGACGATCTCGTGGACGGCGTCTTTCGCTTCTGCGGTCGCCCACGGAATCCCGTCCCGCACCTGTGAGTAGTTGCGCTGGTCGATGGAGTAGCCCGCGGCGTAGGCAGCGGTCAGCACCGTCTGGTACAGTTTCCGTGGCGTCGTCTCGCGTGGGTTATCCAGATGCGTGATGACAAACCCCTCGTGTTTCGAGAGGTCTCGCAGGACGATCTCGCGGAAGGCGGTCTTTCCGGTCCCGTAGGGACTCACTAACCCGATGTGCTGGTCCTGCAGGAGCCAGGACGTGACCTGATTCAGCATTTCGGTGTCGTGGCGGACGTACAGCGGTTCGGGCATGTGATCTAGCCCGGCTTCTTCGGTGAACGGGAGGTCAGTTACCGTGTCTGCCGTACCGCCCAGCCCCTCACCGAAGGCCAGTAGTCGCTGTTCGACCTCCTGTAGCTGGTCCAGTAGCACGCCGGCGGTGGCGCTCTCGGCGCGGTCTTCCTCTTCCGACCGGAGCGATTCGAGTCGGTCCACTACCTCTGAAACCGACTGTCCAGCCCCGCTGGTCTCCGGTTGCTCTGTGTCGTCCACCACGACTATCTCTCTCAGTGTTACCGGTCCGGCGCGTTATATGTTACGCCCCGGATTTCGGGGAAGATAACGCGACATAGCCGTACACTTAGAACGGCAACGGGAACGGAACCGAGCCGTAAGCGTACCCTTCCATGCTGCCGTCCGGGCGGGCGCGGAAGACGATGGTCGGCGAGTAGCCCACGTCGGACTGTTCTCCGTATACCCGCCGCCAGTCGTCATCCGGGAAGGAACTGCAGTCGACGACGAGGACGGCTCCGGGGTGAGCCGCTAGCTGGTCGCGGGTCTTCGCGTCGCCGGAAGCCTTGACCGCGGCGACGGCGGTGTCGGCCTGCCGTCGGGACGGCGGCCGCGGACGAGTGACCTCGACGAGCGTGTCTTCGACCCGGAAGTCGACGGAATGGCCCGAATCCAGTTCGACCTCTGGCGTGATGTCGTTGCCGGCATCGACGAGGAGTTTGGCGACGTTGAATTCGCCCATCGTCGCCCGCATCCGTGAGAGGTCAAAGCCCTCGCTGGTCCCGAGTTTGCTCGCCATGGTGTATCGGTAGTCGTCGAGTTCGCCAGTCGCGAGGAAGTCATTGTAGAACGCCAGCCCATCCGCCCGGTCGGCGTCCGGGAAGCCGCCGGCGTGGTCCCGGAAGAACGTCCGGGTCGACTCCCGGCCGTCCTTCGAGAGAAACACCGGCAGGAAGAAGCGAGCCAGCGTCTCGTACTCGGTGAGCCACGGGTCTTCCACCTCTAGCTGGGCGAACAGCTCGCGTTGGACCCACTCGCTGATGTCGTCGGGGACTTCGTCGAACGTGTACTTCTCCGTCCGCCACAGCGTCTCCGGTGTCTCCGTGTTCCCGACCCAGTACGCCCGCTGGCCGTTCCAGCAAAACAGCGCGAGGTCGCCGTTGTCCATCTCCAGTCGGCGCGCGGCCCACCCCTCCGGCGGTGCGAACCACGGCCCGTTCATCGTCGCACCGAAGGTGTTCTGCAGCGGTGTCAGCAGGTCCGTCCGGACCCGCTTCTCGCTCCATCGCTCGTTCGACTGTCGCAGACGTAAGGGACCAGCCACAGGGTCGTGTAGACGGTCCGTGGTCTTGTGCGTTCCGCCCCGTCGAGACACCACCGTTCGGTCTACTCGGCTGCTCTGTGGGCCGTGTGGTACGGTTTCTGGGACCACCGTTACATTGATAGTCACTAGCAGCCAAGTTTCACTGTGGTAACCTATGTCGATGGGAGCGTACGACGACGACGAACACGAACGCCGTGAGCGCAAGAACAGTGAGGTCGACCTGTCGGAAGACGACGACCGGAGTACCTACCACGGAAGCGTCGACTACGACGGTGACGAGTCAACAGAGGAGTTGCTCGATCAGTTCAAACAGATCAACTCTGACTGACGGCGCCCGTTCTCGACCGGTAGCGCAACAGCCCGACAGAGACAGCTGTGACGGCTGTGACGGCTATCACATGGCCGACTAACGCCGCCAGCAGCACCGGCTGGTCGAGCACAAACGGAACGAGAACGAGCTGGAGAACACCAAAGCCCCAGATTTCCAAGTCCGCACGGATGAACACCCGTGCTGTCTCGGGGTCGAACCGGTACCGCGCCGACCGCCAGAGCCCCGTGACGCTGGCCCACCAGCCCGTGCCGATGCGGTAGCTCACGTCCCAGAGGATCAGCAATGTGAGATACACCACCAGCACCGGCGGCTCTGCTCCGAACAACCGGCCCAGAAGCGGCATCGAGCTGACCTGTGGGTCGAAGACGAACAGATGAGTGAGCAGCGCCACGTACGCGAGCACGGACAACACGACCTCGACGTTCGAGGCGAACAACAGCGCTCGGTAGGTCGGCGGGACGTCGATGCGGCGGATGAGCGTACTGATACGGAGCATCTCTGCGCTCCCAATGGTGGCGACGAACACGACGACCGTTCCGGCGATTGCGGCGCTCCAGACCTCGTAGTACCACGACAGGGCGATGATGGCGACCTCGAAGATGAGCAGCTGAATCGCCATCGCTGCCCACGTCGGCAGCCGAATCCCCGGCAGCGCGCCGATGATGCTCTCGTACACCCACGTCTCGCCGTATTCGGGTCGGGTGCTGTCGCCGCTCATCTGCCCGCACCACCCGTGGCCGCGGCCGCCTGTGCCGCTTCGCGGCGCTGTGGCTCACTGAGGGCCAACTTGACAGCGTCCGAGAACGGCGTCAGGTCAACCGCGAACTGTGCCTGAGCAGCATCGGTGTCGGCGACTACTGGCGTCTTCAGTCCGTTTATCAGCGGTTGGGCGACGCTCGATGGCACGTCGGTCAGCAGGCAGACCCAGTACGCCGACAGCTTCGGTGTCAACACCGGTATCGGCACGATTCTGGGCTCGCCAGTGCCCATGAGCCGGCCCGTTCGCTTCAGGATCTCCGCGTAGGTCAGCACCTCCGGCCCGCCGATTTCGTAGGTCTCGCCGGCAGTGTCCGGGACGCCGAGGACGCCGACAAGATACGCGATGACATCATTGATCGCGATCGGATGACAGTCTGTCCGCACCCAGCGCGGTGTCAGCATCACGGGCAGTCGCGTCGTCAGTTCGCGTATCATCCGAAAGCTCGCCGACCCCGCACCGATGATGATGGCCGCGCGGAACGTCGTCAGGTCGTACTCGCCCTCCGCGAGGATGAACTCGACCTCGCGGCGCGACCGGAGGTGCTCGGACAGCGTCTCGCCGTCTTCGCCGAGACCACCGAGGTAGACGACCCGGTCGACACCGGCATCGGTGGCCGCCCGGCGGAAATTCCGCGCCGCGCGCCGGTCCCGCTCGGCGTAGTCAGCACCAGCGTGCATCGAATGGACGAGGTAGTATGCGACATCGACGCCGGCGAGGGCGGCGTCGAAACTGCCCGCGTCGAGCAGGTCTCCTGTCGCCACATCGACGCCGTCGGGTGGGTCATACTCGCTGGGGTCGCGAACGAGCACCCGGACGCTGTGGCCGGCCGCGAGGAGCGCCGGGACGAGATGGCCTCCGACGAACCCCGTCGCACCGGTCACGAGCACGTGCATACCCTTCCTGCAGGACGGAACGGGGTTAAAACCGTGGCCTGTTCGTGTCGGCCGTCAGGACTGTCGAACGAGCGGTTCGTACCAGTCGCGGTTGTCGCGGTACCAGTCGATGAATTTCGCGACACCCTCCCGGATGGTGTGGTCCGGGTCGTAGCCGAGCAGTTCCTCGGCACGGTCGGTCGCGGCGTGGGTGTGTTCGGCGTCGGCGTCGTGGCGCTCCTCGTACACGAGGTCGAGGTCCGGGTCGATCTGGTCGCGGATTTCCGTCGCGAGCGTCTTGATTTCGATGTTGTCCGTCGACCCGATGTTCACGGCCTTGCCGTCGGCGGCGTCCTCGTGCAACAGCGTCATGTTCGCGTCGATGACGTCCTCGATGTAGGTGAAATCCCGCGTCTGCGTGCCGTCGCCGTAGATGACCGGCGGCTCGCCGTTGTGACACCGCGAGACGAAATTCGAGATCGCCATGTTCGGGCGCATCCGCGGGCCGTAGACGGTGAAGTAGCGAAGCGCCACGGCGGGGAGATCGTACACCTCGCTGTAGGCGCAGGCGTAGCGCTCGGCGGCGAGCTTCGACGCGCCGTAGGGCGAGACGGGGGTTGTCGGGTGTTGCTCGTCGTAGGGCAGGTACTGGGGCTTGCCATACACCGAGGAGGAGGAGGCCATCACGAACCGCTCGATTCCTTCGTCACGACAGGCATCCAGCAGGTTCAGCGTCCCGTCGACGTTGACCTCGTCGTACTTACGGGGGTTCTTGACGCTCGGGCGGACGCCGGCTTGGGCGGCTTGGTGGTAGACGTAGTCGGCGTCGGCGACCAGATCGGTCACCAGTTCGGCGTCGCGCACGTCGCCCTCGATGAACTCGTAGCTCCCGTCGCCGTTCCGGGCGGCTTCCCGTCCCGCGTCGACGTTATGTTGCTTGATATCCAGATCGTAGAACGGGTCGCGGTTGTCCAGTACGACGACATCGTGGCTGTCGGCGGCGAACCGCTGTGCCAGATGGCCGCCGATGAACCCGGCACCCCCTGTGACCAGTATTTGCATTATCTGGATGGTCCCCATCGGACGACAAAAGTATGTCGTGAGTTAGCCGCGTCGCACTGTTCGAAGGGGCCAGCTACCTTGAAGTGTATACAGCGTATAAAAATCAGGTAATGGCCTCCAGAGCCTGCGACGGGTGCGGTACGAACGTTTCGATAGCCGGCGGTATCGCCAACATCTGGTCGCAGGAGTCCAGACCGACCGAGGGCATCGTCCTCGAACTCGGCGACGACACGGAGCATTTCCTCTGTTATGACTGTATCGACCGGTTACCCGACGATCGCGATGTGACTGCGGCGGACGTGGCCGCGCTGTCCGCACAGACTGACGACTGACTGTCGCTTCTTTGTTTGGTCGCTGCGAACCGGACGCTGTCGCTTTCCGAGTAGTCTGATAAAACAAAGTGTCAGATGTGGTCGCCCGAAGGCGACCGGAAATCTGCCTTAGTTGCGGACGACGTTCGTCGCGCGGGGGCCTTTGTCGGCCTGTTCGATGTCGAATTCGATCTCCTCGCCTTCTTCGAGGTCAGGGCCGCCAACGTCTTCCATGTGGAAGAAAACGTCATCGTCCGCGTCCTCAGTCGAGATGAAACCGTAACCGCCTGTGTCGTTGAAGAAATCAACCTTACCGTTTGCCATTGCAAATATACGTACAGGGGGTATATGTATAAGCATTCCGAGAGCCGAAGTACCATGACCGTGTGTATGTGCACACGACTCACCCTGTCTCCCCGGATAGCTGGCCTACGCCACCGGCCGACAGGAAAGGTTTAGGCCGCCTCGTCCGTTGCCTTCTCGCGTGTACCCCGCGCGGATTACCGACGAGTTTCCGGCCCCCTCCTACCGGGGCAACCAGAAGCAGGCTCTGGCCGACATCCGTGCGGCTTTCGAGAGCGGAAAAGACGTTGTCCTCGTTCGTGCGCCGACCGGCAGCGGCAAATCGCTGCTCGCTCGGGCTATCGCCGGCTGTGCTCGAACCGCCGGCGAGGCTGCCGCCGAGCAGGTCATCGACGCCTACTACACCACACCGCAGGTCTCCCAGCTCGACGACGTGGCCGAGGACGCCCTGCTCGAAGACCTCTGTGTCATCCGCGGGAAGAACAACTACGACTGCATCCTCCCCGGCGAGACGGACACGCCGGTGAATCAGGCCCCGTGCGTGCGCGAACGGAAATTCGACTGCCAAGTCAAACACCGCTGTCCGTACTTCTCTGACCGTGCTATCGCCTCGAATCGGCGTATCGCCGCGATGACGCTGGCCTATTTCATGCAGACCGCCGGCAGCGACGTGTTCGGCAAGCGTGACGTGGTCGTCATCGACGAGGCCCACGGGCTGGGCGAATGGGCGGAGATGTACGCCACCATCGACCTCTCGCCGGGGACGATTCCGATGTGGAACGACATCGACGTGCCCGACATCGACGGGCTGGACGAAGCCGTCGCGTTCACCGAGCGCGTCGAACACCTCGCTGAGCGCCGTGTGAAGGAACTACGACAGAAGTCGGAGTTGACTGGCGAGGAGGTGGCCGAGCGGGACTCGCTGAACACGCTGAGGCAGGACCTCGGGTGGTTCCGCGAGGACTACACCGACACCGAGAGCGCGACCACGTGGGTCGTCGATCAGGCCGACGGCGAGCACGCGCCGGTGACGATCAAACCGATGAACCCCGAGCGCTACCTCAAACACACCGTCTGGGACCGGGGCAACCGCTTCGCCCTGCTGTCGGCGACCATCCTCAACAAGGAGGCGTTCTGTGCCAACGTCGGCCTCGACCCTGCCAACGTCGCCCTCGTCGAGGTCGGCCACACTTTCCCCGTCGAGAACCGGCCGCTGTACGACGTGGCACAGGGGAAGATGACCTACGAGCACCGCGACGACACGCTGCCCGACATCGCCCGCACCATCGTGCGTATCATGGCACACCACGCTGACGAGAAGGGACTGATTCACTGCCACTCCTATGCCATTCAGGAGCAACTGAAGACGTTGCTCGACGACTTTGGCGTCGGTGCTCGCGTCCGCACCCACGACAAGGAGGGTCGGGACGGGGCACTCGCGGCGTGGAAGCGCAGCGACAACCCCGATGTCTTTCTCTCGGTGAAGATGGAGGAAGCGCTTGACCTCGAGGGCGACCTGTGTCGCTGGCAGGTGCTGTGCAAAGCCCCCTATCCCAACACCCGCGACTCCCGCGTCGCCCGACGGCTCGAAGACGACCAGTGGGGCTGGTACTACCGGACGGCACTGCGGACAGTCATTCAGGCCTGTGGCCGTGTCGTCCGTGCACCCGACGACTACGGCGCGACCTACCTCGCGGATTCGTCGCTACTTGACCTGTTTGAGCGCGCCGACCACGATATGCCCGACTGGTTCCGTGCACAGGTCGACCGGCTCTCACAGCCTGACCTGCCGCGGTTCGCACCGGATCAGGCGCTTTCGGGACTCAGTTCTGGGACCAAACGCCGACACGACCGCTCGCGCTCGCGGTCCGGGGACGGAAATCACCCGCTCTCCGACGTGTGGGACTAAAAGAAGGCGAAGGCTAACCCGTAGACCACCGACGACCCGACCATCAGGACGACCATGATGATGGCGATAATCTGCTGTGTATCCATGCAGACTCTTGATTACTCGCCCAATTAGGCGTTACGACCGCCTTTTCGAGTGTGGTCTGACAACTCTCCAGCCAAGACCGTTCCAGTAAAAACGCCCTACCGTACCCGTGCGTCAACGACAACGTGGGCGACGCCCTCGCTGTACTCCTTGACGCGCCGGGTGTCAAGAACCTCGACGCCGCGGTCGGCTTCGGCAGCGGCCGCCTCCAGTCGCTCGATTGGGCGGTCGAACACGAGCGGGTCCGGCGTCGCCTCGTGCATATGGATGACGCCGCCGGGCGCGAGTGCCGTGAGCGCGCTGTCAAGGTACTCGTGCGCCTCGTAGTACCCCATCACGACCCGGTCGGCGCGCCCCTCCTCGGCGAACCCCGGGACGACATCACGACAGTCGGCCCGGTAGGGGTGGACTTGCTCATCCACGTCGTTGAGCATGACGTTCTCGACGAGAAACCGGAACGCGGTCGGATTGCGTTCGACGGCGGTGACGTTCGCGCCGGCGCGGGCCATCGGGAGCGTGAAGTAGCCGATGCCGGCGAACATATCCAGCACTCGCTCGTCTGCCGCGACGGTGTCTCCCATCCGCGCCCGCTCGGCCTTGTTCCCCGGCGAGAACATCACTGCCGCGAGGTCCATCGCGTAGCGAGTGCCGTGTTCGGTGTGGACCGTCTCCGTGTCGCCGTCGCCGGCGATGACCTCGACGCTGGGTTCGCGGTGCTCGCCGGAGATACCGTGGCGGGCCAGCACCGTTTCGGCCTCGCCGTGGAGCGCGAGCAGTGCCTCGCCGACCTCCGCTGGTCGGGGACTATCGCCGATGTCGACCAGCACGACAGAGCCGAGCACCGCCCACGACCCCGGCGCGGCGTCGATCTCCGTGTCGGTCCAGCCGCGCTCCCGGAGATGGTCATCGAGCGTTCGGAGGCGGCGTTCACCGACTTGCCGGATGACTTCCCGGAACTGCGTCTCCTGTGGCGGAGTGGTCACTGGGATGGCAACGCTGTCCTCTGTCCACTCGGTGACGCTTCTGGTGTCGTCGTAGACTCCCTCGGCTTGCAAGGATTCGATAGCGACCTGCGAACGGGGTTTGGCGACGACGACGGCGAGCTGTTGGTCGTCCTGCTCTCTCGGGCCGTCACTCATCGGTCTCCGTTTCGGCATCGGCGTCGGGGAGGATGTGCAACCCGGCGTGGCTCTTCAGCACCGGTACTTCGTCGGCATCGGTGTCGAGGTAGTCCGGCCGCGGAACGGTCTTGCTCTCGAAGGTTTCGGGGTCGAGGACCTGCACGGCCCTCTCGTCCTCGACGGCGACGAGCGTGGTCTGCTGGCTGTCCTCGCGGAACCCCAGCCGACGGGCGTCGGGCGCTTCACCGGCCTCGAAGCTCGCTTCGTAGTCCTCGCCGGTCGTCAGCCGAATGCCCTTGAGGTTCCCTTGGACCGAGCGGACCAGCACCGGCCCGTCGCCGTCCTCCGGGTCGATGACCTCGCCCTGTCGATAGCGGGGCAGGCGGACGGCGTAGGTCATCCGGTACAGCTCCTGTCCGTCCTCGTCTTCGGAGATGAGTCGCCGCGAGTCGGAGTAGGAGCCGCCGAGCTGAGCGGTGATGCGCTTGGCGATGCCCAGCCCCATCTGGTTGGTCGATATCTTCATGTCCAGCCCGTCGTCGACGGATTTGGTCTCGGTGATGAAGGCGTTGCGGTCGCCGGTCTCCTCGCGGGCGGCGATGTACTCTTCTGCGATTTCTTCGGCCCGCTCGCGCTCTTCATCGGTCGGGTCGCGGCCGTCGGCCCGCACCTGAACGATGCTGGCGAAGGAACCGCCAGCGATCTTCCCGCAACGCTTGCACGTCTGTCGGGAGATGCGGACAGGGACGGTGACTTCTTCGGTGACTGGCGTCCCGCGGATGACGCCGGAGAACTCCGCGTGCATCCGGATGTTGTTCTTGTCGAGCTGTTCGGGGGCGACCTGCCAGGCGACCGACTGGGCGTCGACGTGGATGCCGAGCGCCTCGCTCACCTGCTCGACGGCGATGTCAGTGTAGTCCTCCGCGCCGATGTCGACCCAGCGGTTCCCTTTGTGGACTGCGCCACACCGCGAGCAGACCCGAACTTGGATGATGTCGGGGGCGTCCACTAGGTCGAACTCCTCGAAGTAACAGGCGTCACAGAGGACGTGCTCGGAGTTGCGTTGACCGCCGGCACCCGAAAGCTCCGGGCGCTCGTCGGTGCCCTCCGGTATCTCGTCACCGCAGCGTGGACAGAACTCTCCCGACCGGCTCATTACCGGTCCTACTGTACTGAACTGTTTAAGCCGTGTGTTCCGCCTGCCGGACCACCACCTTCCGTGTGGCACTTTCCCACGATAGCGAGGTTTTAGAGTGTCGACCGTTTATCAGCGGGTATGGAATGGCAAACAGACTGGGGGCTCCGCGGCCGAATGGCCCTGACGATGTTCCTGCTGTTCGCGCTGTACATCGTCTTTCTCGGAGCACTCACGCTGTATTTCAGCAACCTCGCGCTTATCGTGGTCGTCATGGGACTGTTCCTCGGCGCGCAGTTCTTCTTCAGTGACAAGCTCGCCCTGTACTCGATGGGGGCTCGGACGGTCGAACCGGAGGAGTATCCGGAACTCCACCGGACCGTCGACCGCTTGGCCCAGCAGGCCGACCTCCCGAAGCCGAAAGTCGCTGTCGCCGACTCTCGGGTACCCAACGCCTTCGCCACCGGTCGGTCCAAGAGTAGCTCGGCCGTCTGCGTGACGACGGGCATCATGAACACACTGGATCAGGATGAACTGGAGGGCGTCATCGCCCACGAACTGGCTCACATCAAGAACCGCGACGTGATGGTGATGACCATCGCGTCGTTCCTCTCGACGATTGCCTTCCTCATTGTCCGGTGGGGCTGGCTGTTCAGCGGCGGCCGCGAACGCGGCGGACAACAGGTCCCCGTCATCGTCGCCATTCTCATTTCACTGGTCGTCTGGGTTATTTCGTTCCTGCTGATTCGGACGCTCAGCCGCTACCGCGAGTACGCTGCCGACCGCGGCGGGGCGATGATTACCGGGAAGCCTGCCGCCCTCGCGAACGCGCTGATGAAAATCGACGGGCAGATGGACAAAGTTCCGAAAGAGGATATGCGCGATCAGGCGGAGATGAACGCCTTCTTCATCATCCCCATTGACGTCGGCTGGATCGGCCGCCTCGCAAGCACTCACCCCTCGACCGAGAAGCGGATCGACCGCCTGCAGGACCTCGAACGCGAACTCGAAGGTCGCTAGCTTTAGTTGGTTTTCTGACCGACCGGCTGTCGCTCCTGAACCAGTACCGTCTCGCAGTAATTCCTGTACAGAGCCGGAAAGCCTCGAGACGCTGCGCTATTGTGGCTCGCTGCGCTCCTCACTACGTTTCGATGTTTACGTCGCCTCGTCCACCCAGCGTCTCGCCCTTTTCAGTCCACCCGATTCGGCTGCTCAATCAGCTACAGGGTGGGGCTTTCTGGCTGTTGACCGTCTCATTCACACAGTCTGAGTCACCAACTGAGACGCAAACCACCTTGGTCCCCGGCACGTAGGGGCTCACATATGGGATTGCTTGACGGACTCAAGAGCGTCCTCGGGGTGAAAGCCGAGGCCGACGCGACACGCGACGCCGACCCTGATGACCTGTTCGGGATGAGTACCGCTTACATTACGATGGAAGCCGATCTGGGGTACGAGCCGACAGGTGAGGCGGCGCTGTGTTTCGCTGACGTCGACAGCACGGACTTTCAGGACGCCATCGACGAGGTCGAATCCATCCTCGACGCCGGGATGGTCGAGACGGGCACGCGGGCGACCTTCGAGACCGACGATCACGGCTACCAGTGGGTCGTGCTCCACGACAACGACTTCGAGGACCTGCTCACGTCGATTCACTTCGCTGCGGACACGCTCGTCGAGCGCCGGTACGGGTCGCGCCTGCTCGCGGCGCTGTTCGCGTTCGAGCACACGCGCGACGACCAGACCGTCTACTGGGTGTATTCCTTCCGCCGGGGCGCGTACTACCCGTTCGCGCCGGACCCTCACGACAGCCACGAACGCAACACGTCTGCGGAGTTCAAACTGGACAGCAACCTCAGCGACGAAATAACCGTTGAGGACGACAAGGAATATTGGTATCCACTGTGGCCGGACCGCCCCGGCTACCATCCTTGGGAGTGAGATGACCGAGGGCGGCGTCGCTGTCGGCGACCACCTCCGTCCGGCTGAGACCGACTGCGACGGCCGCGTTTCCGACGGCATCTACCGCGTCGTCGGCACGAGCGAGGAGTAGTGACACCACTGCTCGGTGGGCCTTGTGTCTCCTCTGGCGTTCGGTCCGCTCTAGGCCAGTCCCCGTCGCGATTGCAATCGTGTTCTCACTCATTGGTACGTTCGGCGAGGGCTACGTCCCGCTGTCTGAAACAGTGCTGACTGGCCTCACCTTCGTCGGGCCGTTCCTGCTCATCTACCTCGATCGAACAGGCTTGCCCTGCGTCTGTTTCTGCCACGCCTCGACTCTCCTTTCCATCTAAAGCTCCCGATTCCGTTCCGAACTATCCCGCCGCTTTCCCACACTTTCACTTTCACTCTGGTGTTAACGAGGCTTTATACCCCCGGACGCACAAGCCTCGTCCATGTCCGCAAGTGAGGACCTCGAAGAGCTGCCGGGTGTCGGTCCGGCGACAGCAGAGAAACTCGAAGACAACGGCTACGACTCCTATCAGGGAATTGCGGTCGCCTCTCCCGGCGAACTGTCGAACACGGCCGACATCGGCGAGTCGTCGGCGGCAGACATCATTCAGGCGGCCCGCGAAGCAGCCGACATCGGTGGTTTCGAAACCGGGTCAACAGTGCTCGAACGCCGCGAGCAGATCGGCAAACTCTCGTGGGGCGTCGACGAGGTGGACGACCTGCTGGGCGGCGGCGTCGAGACCCAGTCCATTACCGAGGTTTATGGCGAGTTCGGGGCTGGCAAGTCTCAGGTAACCCACCAGCTCGCAGTCAACGTCCAACTCCCGGCCGAACACGGCGGGCTGGAAGGCAGCGCCATCTTCGTCGACTCCGAGGACACGTTCCGACCTGAGCGTATCGAGCAGATGGTCAAGGGCCTCGCCGACGAGGTCTTGGCCGACACGCTGGTCCTCCACGGCATCGTTGAGGACGAGGCCGACGCAGACCCAACCGACGAGGACCAGCTTGATGCCCTCGTCGCCTCCGTGCTGGAGAAAATCCACGTCGCGAAAGCGTTCAACTCCAACCACCAGATTCTCCTCGCCGAGAAGGCTCAGGAGATCGCCAGCGAGAGTCAGGACGAGGAGTTCCCTGTCCGACTGCTCGCCGTCGACTCGTTGACCGCCCACTTCCGCGCCGAGTACGTCGGCCGTGGCGAACTCGCCGACCGCCAGCAGAAGCTCAACAAGCACCTCCACGACCTGATGCGGGTCGGCGACCTCAACAACACCGCCGTCGTCGTCACGAATCAGGTCGCCTCCAACCCTGACTCCTTCTTCGGCGACCCGACCCAGCCCATCGGTGGCAACATCCTCGGCCACACCTCCACGTTCCGGATGTACCTCCGCAAGTCCAAGGGGAACAAGCGCATCGTCAAACTCGTCGACGCGCCGAATCTCCCGGACGGCGAGGGCGTCATGCGCGTCGAAGAGGACGGCCTGCTGAACGAGTAACCTAACTCCGACAGCACTAACACAGTCCGTTTCTCCGGCGGTCTTCGACAACTGCGACAGTTTTTGGCCGGACTGGTATGTGGGCTGCTCCCGCGCCCCGAACCCCTTCGTTTCATCTCGAACCGCCTCCCGTCTGGCGTCTTGCGGCCGTCAGACGCACCGTGGTGAATGTGAAACTTCGCCACCCCAATCGCAGGACGGCGATACATCTCCTGTTGAAACAGGGGGGTGGTAGCCGGGAATCGGCAGACGGCTGTCTGGTCGTCGATGCTTTCCAAGGGTGAGTTGTCGACTGGAGATTTCAGTGCCCGACTATCGATGTTCGGACAGAGCGACAACCGAGTGAGCGGCGTAAAATCAGTCGCCCGCCTGATCTGCCGTGGCCTGTGCGTTGGCGCTCCGACGCCTCGCGGTCAGTCCCCCGATATTCGACGGCCGACCGCTGTCTCGGGCGGACACCCTCGACTGGTCAGTCGCCCGCCGATTTCATCCCGGTCTCTTCGAGGTCCGCGCCGCCGACCGACGAGCGCAGGGCGTCCATCCCGTCGTCGCGGTCGATGCCGAAGTTGTCCTGATACAGCTCCTGCACCCGGTCGTATTCATCGTCGCTGAGCGGCGGCGTGTCGGGCGCGCCGGCCCACTCGTCGATGTCGGCGTTCGTCCGGAACGTCGGCGTGACCGACGCCACTTCGTCGTTGTACAGCAGCCACTGGATGGCGGCCTGCCCCATCGTCCGTGCCCCGTCACGTTCTAAGAAGCGGATTTCCTCGACTTTCTCCCAGCCGGTCTCGTACCACTCGCTGGGCCGGTGGGAGCGGTGGTCGCCCTTCCCGAGCTCCGTCTCGGGGGTCACCTGCTCGTTCAGCAGGCCCGAGGAGTGTGGGACCCGAGCCAGAACCGACGTGTCGGCGTTTTGCTCCCGGATGGTGTCGATGAAGTGCTGGCCGGGGGTCTGCTCGAAGAGATTGAACACGGTCTGGAGCGCGTCGAACTCGTTGGCAACAGCGGCGTCGCCCTCGGCGAGCCAGCCGATAGACGGGCCGAGCGCCCAGCCGATTGCGTCGACTTTCCCTTCCTCGCGGAGTTCGTCAAGCGCCTCCAGCACGTCCTCGTCGACCTCGTCGACGTTGGCGTTGTGGAGCATCAGGAGTTCGACGTGGTCCATGCCGAGGCGGTCGAGCGAGCGGTCGAACGCGGTGTGGACCCACTCGGGTGTGACCTTCTTCGGGAGCTCGCCGTGGCCGGCCTGTGGGTTGTTGTAGAAGTCGTAGCCGATCTTCGTCGAGACCGTCACCTCGTCGCGGTGTTCCGCCAGCGCCTCGCCGATTATCTCCTCGCTGTCGCCGTGGCCGTACACGTCGCCGGTGTCGAAGAACGTCACGTCCTGATCGAGCGCGTGCTGGACCATGTCGACGGCATCCTCGCGGGTGCGGTCGCCCCACCAGTCCGTGCCGACGACCCAAGCACCGAACCCGACTTCCGAGACCTCGACGCCGGAGTTTCCGAGTGTCGCGTATTCCATACCCGACGTAGCGGCGCTGTCCACTTAGCCGTCTTGGTTTGCGGTGTCGGACCGCGTCCGAATCCGGAGGTCGGGGGTCGCGACGCCGTCGAGGATTTCGACCACGCCGTACTCGCGACGGACCCACCAGTACAGCGCGGCCCCACCGACGCCGAGCAGCGGAAGGGCAATGAGACCGCCTTCAGGGCCGAACTCGCCGCCGGTCACCAGCGCCGGGCCGGTCGCGTCAGTCGAGAGCAGGGCGACGCCCATCCGGAGGCCGCTCACGGGAAAGCCAAGCAGTGCCAGCGTGTAGTTCCACGCCACATGGAACCCGCTGGCGACGCCGAGCCGTCCGGTCAGAACGTAACACGCACCGAGCAGGAGGCCGTAGAGGGTGATGTTAGTCACGCTGAGTAGTGACGCGCTGGGGTTCGTCCAGTGGAGGACACCGAACAACGCGCCTGTCAGCGCCGTCGCGGCGATGACCGCGCGGCGCTTCCCGACCCACCCGGCGAGCCCCTCGGCCGCGTTCGTCAGCAGATACCCGCGGACAAGCACTTCCTCGGCAGTCGCCTGTACGAGGAAGAACGCCCCCAAAAGGAGGACGGCGACCAGCGGTCCGAACGCGGTCAGTGGGAGCGGCCCGCTGTCGACGGTAGCGAAGGCGACGCTGGCTTCCACGAACCCGGCGGCCAGTTCGACAAGCAAGACGAGCGTGGGAAGCCCCACCCCGAGCACGAGACCGAACGCCGCGTCACGCCACCACTGCCGGTCGAACCCCAACCCGTAGTCAGGCAGCGTCCGTCGGTCGAGCAGATAGCCGATCACGACAGCAGCGGTGGTTCCGACAGCAAAGAGCGCAATCTGGCGCGTGACTGCGACCGCTGGCGTCATGCGCATCAGAGACGACACCACTGCGACTACCCCTGAGAGAAGGACGAGGCCGAACCCGGCAAGAAACACCCAGATCGTGACCCGCCACGGCGCTCGTAGTCGGCGCTCTGTGGGATTGACGATGTAGCGCCGTATCTCCATAATGAAGTCCGACCTGACCATGTCGTCGTCTGGAACGGCGTCGTCTTAACTGTGGCTTGCTCGTCGGACTGCATGGTTCATGCTGTCATGACACAGGTGTTACTGGGTAGGTTTCACGTAACGGAAACCCCTATCTGCCCGCGAAGCCACGTACTCGACATGACGAAGCGTCACGTGTCGCTGCCACCGCTCGCCGAAGAGGGGCTCAGGGCGTTTATTGACGAGGTCGACGAGCGTCTCTCCGGTGACGAGGACACCTGCGATGTTGTCACTGACGTGTTGGTCGATCTCCATGGCGACCGGGAGGCTTACGAGCGCTGGCAGGACGGCGCGGATATCTCCCCGGCCGAGCGGGTCCGACTTCAGGGGTATGACCCCTGTAACACGACCCTCGAAAGCGAGTACTACGCCGAGAAAGACGAGGAGCGGTTCAAACGCTCGAAACACCTCCAGTGGCTCTGGCGGCAGTTCGACGCGACGCCGATGGCTGACAACGTTGAGTTCGCGCTGCGCTTCCGGCGCATGCTCGCCGATCACCTCTTTGAATCCTGCGGCGAGGGGTGTCGCTTCTTCAAGGGCATCTCCTTTACCTACGGCCACAACATCGAAATCGGCGACAACGTCGTCGTCCACGACGACGTGCACCTTGACGACCGCGGGAAGCTCACCATCGGTGACCGCGTCTCTATCTCCGATGACACCCACGTCTACAGCCACGACCACGACGCTGTCGACCAGACCCACGTCGACAACTACCACACAATAATCGAGGACGACGTGCGCCTGACCTACGACTCGATGGTCCGGGCCGGCGTCAAGATCGGGGAAAACGCCATCCTCGCGGCGAAGTCAATCGCTGGCAAGGATATCCCTGCCCATCACATCGCCGCCGGGACGCCGGCGAAGTCCCTGACGGTCAAGGACGGCTGGGAGTCCGTCGCGGAGCCGATTGACGGAGCGAACGTCGACCGCCGTGCTGAGCGGCAACTGCCGACCGATCTACCCGATAACATAGAGCAGTTCGACGAGTTCCAGCGCGACCTCTCGCCGCCGGACCATCAGTAGCCGGCGACAGCACATCACCCCTTCTCCGCAACCGAAGCCCTTTCTCCGAGACCACCCAACGACAGCTATGCGAAGTGTCGCCATCAATGTCGGAGCCAACACGAACGAGCCCGGCTTCCGCGGCCCGCTGCGTCCCGATGGCTCCTTCGAGTATATTCCCATTCCCGAGTCGAAATCGACCAGCGAGCCCGTGCCGACGTACGGCGACCTCGACCTGCGGACCGACGTGTCTCCGGTGGCCGACCAGCCGGTCCATTTCGACCCGGAGTTTCCCGAGGCCGGCGGCGACCGCTACACCTACGGCGACGACCACGGCGTGAAGGCGGGGCCGCTCTCGGAACTCTCGGCTGGCGATTACGTGTTCTTCTACGCGACGCTGTCGACTGTCGAGGAGCGTCCGGACTGGGCGTCGCCGGAGTGGGGCGCTCACGTCATCGGTCACTTTCGACTCGCTCGCGACGCGGTCACGGGCGAGGCGTACCGCTCGCTCCCACCCGAGGAACAGGCCCAGTTCGCCTCGAATGCCCACGTGAAACGCGATCCCTTCGACGCTCGCGTTCTCATTCGCGGCAACGCCGACGCGTCGCGACTGTACGACACGGTCGTCCCGCTATCGGAGCCAAGCGGCGGCACCGACGCGAACGAACTGGTAACGGAGCTGTCATCTGATTCGGGGAAGGGGCCGTGGTGGCGACGGCCGATGCGGTTCGATGAGACGGGAACAGAGCGACTGCTGGAACTGGCCGATAGCCATCCCAGCGCTATCGAACACTGACGCAGCCGAATAAGTTATCACCAGTGAAAATAGAAGGTCAAAGCATATGTCCAGACGGACTCAGGTAGCTGATATGCGTCTCTCTAGCGGGGTCCCCGGTTTCGATGAACTCATTGAGGGGGGGTTACTCCCGAACCGCCTTTATGTGGTCAGCGGCCCGCCGGGCAGCGGGAAGACCACGTTCTGCTCACAGTTCATCACACAGGGCGTCAAAGAGGGCGAGACGTGCCTGTACGTGACGATGCACGAGACCAAGACGGAGTTGATGCAGGATATGGCCGGCTACGACTTCGGCTTCGACCGCGCGATGCAGTCCGACGCCATCCAGTTCCTGAACCTTGTCACCGAGAGCGGGAAGCGAACCATCACGCAGTTCGGCAGTGAGGGTGGCCTGACGAACCGACTCGTCGCCTACATCAGACAGAACGACATCCAGCGGGTCGTCATCGACTCGACGATGCTGTTGCAACACTTCATGAACGATGTCGAAGACGAGATTACGGGCTTTCTCGCCGCGCTGAAACAGACGGATGCGACGACGCTGCTCATTTCCGAGATGACCGACCCGTCCTCCTACAGTGACGAACACTACCTCGCCCACGGCGTCGTCTTCTTCCACAACTTCCTCGAAAACGGGAGCATGACCCGCGGCGTGCAGGTCATCAAGATGCGGGGGACCGCCATCGACTGTGACATCCGCGAAATCACCTTTTCTGACACCGGGCTGCAGGTCCACGCTGATCGAAAAGTAGAGACATGAGTCGCTACGAGCGCGAGTTCGGGACCGACTGGGAGGCCCTCGACAAGGACGAGGCTACCGACCGGGCCTACGCCATCGGTGTCGCCGAGCGCCTCGGGGAGTACAACCGCGAGGAACTGGAAGCCATCTACGCCGAGATGAACTCGGCGTACCACAAGAGCATGGTCGAACTCGCGTACGACGAAGGGCGCAACGAAGCCAAGGAAGCGGCGGAGACGACCAGCGCAGACCGGGACGCCCTCTGGGCTGACCTGATCAACGGCGAGAAGACGTATCTCGACGAAGACGACGTGCCGACCAGCGGCCGCGACGGCCTGCCGTCGGCCCTTGAGGCTTCAGAACTGCTTGACAGGCAGTCAATCGACAGCACTGATGCCGTTGATAAGCCGGATTTTCTCGACCGGTAGCTGCTCCAGTGTGTGCACTCACCGACACCGATGGCGCTGGTGCTCGCCTGTGTGAAAACGAATGAGACGGAAAGCCCGTCCAGAGCTGGGGTGACAGCGGTCAGTCGCGGCCGTTAGAAGGAGACTTCGTCCGGCCCGTCCTCGCCCATGCAGACCGGGTCGCGGTCGGAGTAGCCCTTCCGGCCGATGGCTTTGCTCGAAACACCGGAAAATGCCGCGAACTCGGCGTCTTCCGCGCTCTCGAAGGTTTCTGGAGCCGACCGGCTCAGCGCGTCGCCCAGACGCTCGGTGCCGTTTGGCAGTTCGAGTTCCATGTCGCCGTCGCCCTCGATGATTTCCTCGGCGGAAACCGGGTAGTCGTACGATTGGAAGGCGTCCGTTGCGTTGCTTAGCATTCGCATGTCTATCGAAAGTTCATGGTTCCTAATAAACCTTCACTATAGATAATCATAATATCCCTTAATGCGTATAAGGAACCCACGTTTCGTGTGTCCACGACTCATGATCTGACCGGAAGCGGCTTCCTGCTGGGGATTGTGGGAGTGGTATGGTCGTCGCTGACTTGCACGTACACACGACCCGCTCCGATGGGACGCTCTCATTCGACGAGCTCCCGGCCGCCGCGAGCCGAGCGGGCGTCGAGGTCGTCGCCGTCACGGACCACGACCGACTCCAGCCCGCATTCGACGGCCCCGTCACCGAGCGGGACGGTGTGACGCTTCTCCACGGCATCGAACTCCGTGTCGAAACTGACACCCAGCGACTGGACCTGCTTGGCTACGGTGTCGACCCGATCGACGAACTCCGGGCTGAGTGTGCGCGTATCCAGCGGAACCGCCGCGAGCGCGGCGCACGAATCATCGATTGTGTCGAGGACCGTTTGGGCGTCTCGCTGCCCGTCGAACCGCGTGACGGGCTGGGACGGCCACACATCGCCCGCGCTATCGCCGAGGTGTCCGACCACACCTTCCAGTCCGCGTTCGACGAACTCATCGGCGACGACTGTCCCTGTTACGTCCCCCGAGAGGTCCCGTCCTTCGAGCGCGGCTGTGCGGTCCTCTCGGACGCGTGCGGGCTGGTCGGCCTCGCCCACCCGTTCAGGTACCCCGATACGGCGGCCGCGCTGTCCAAGTGTGCGTCGCTCGACGCTGTCGAACGGTGGTACCCCTACGGCCGGGCGGTCGACGACAGCCTCGTCGACGAGGCTATCGAGCGATACGATCTCGTCCCGACGGGCGGCAGTGACGCCCACGGGGAGACGGTGGGTGGCACGGGTCTGGATGCGGCCGCTTGGGACCGCGTCCAGACAATCCTCAGCGTCTGACAACCGGCAGACGGAACCCGAGGGTTCAATGTCGTCCGGGACTACTATTCAAGTATGCAGTGTCACTACTGCGACCGTGAAGCTGACATCGCCGTCGAGAACGACGGTGTCAAGGTCGGTGTCTGCAAGACACATTTCCGTGAACAGATGGCGGAACTGGAAGACGCCGACTGGCTCGAAGACCTCGACGAAGAACTCGATATCGACCGACGCGAGTGATCGCCGCTCCGTTTCTTTGCTGCTGTGGCGTGACTCGCGAGTGTCACCACGATTGCCCGGTCTGACCAACGGTTAAGCCCTGTCCGCTGCATATGGCAACTATGGAGAAAGTCAGTCTCGACGCCGTCGAATCGCGAATGGGACCGGCGTCGGTCAAGCGGGCGCTTGCCGGGCCGCTCGGCACCAGCGATATCGCGCTGAACTACTATGAACTGGCACCGGGCGAGTCCTTCGGCTTCGGGTACCATCGCCATCCGGATCAGGAAGAGGTGTTTCTCATTCAGTCGGGCACAGCGACGTTCGAGACGGAGGACGGCGACGTGTCCGTTGCGGCCGGCGAGGCCATCCGTTTCGCTCCCGGCGAGTGGCAACGCGGCCACAACGAGAGCGAGGAACGCGTGGTCGCGCTCGCGCTCGGCGCACCACAGGAGATGGGTGATACCGATATGCTTCGGCACTGTGAGGACTGTGGCGGTCGTACACACAACTACGTCGAGATGACCGATGACCGGGACGCGCTGGTGACGCGCTGTGAAGACTGTGACGCTGAGACCGGCCGGTTCACCTGACGTTCGGACTGGAATCAGTCAGTCGTCGGCCGCGGCGGAGCCGGTTGCATCACGCGTCCGACGCGCAGCGAACTCGGTGAAGTTGTCGAACAACTGCTTCGCCTCACAGGCGGCGCGGTAGTTCTTCTCGGTGACGCCGTCCAGCACCGCCGCAATGCGCTCGTCGGCGAGCTGGTCGTCCTTGCCTTTCGTCACCGTCTCGGCCGTCGCAGGGTCGTACTCGGGGTGGAACTGCACCGAGAAGACGTTCTCTTTCCGGAAGCCGTGGACGCCGTAGTCGTTCTCGGCGAACGTGGTCGCGCCCGGCGGCACTTCGGCGACGCGGTCCGAATGCGTCGTGAAGACGGTAAAGGACTCATCAACGCCATCGAGCAGTTCGTTCTCACCGTCGTGTTCGACGGTCCGGTAGCCGATCTCGTACTCGTCCATCGGCTCGACGGTGCCACCGAGCGCGTGTGCGAGCAACTGGTGGCCGAAACAGACGCCCAAGAACGCGATGTCGCGGTCGATCCCGTCACTGACCCATGATTCGAGATCGCGGATCCATGGTTCCTCCCAGTAGACGGACGCGCGGCTGCCAGTGACCAGACAGCCGTCGAACGCGAAGGTGTCGGGCAGTTCGCGCTCGGTCACGTCGTACTCCACGAGGTCGGCGTCGAGTTCCCGCCGGAAGTTCCGGCGGTTGTCCTCGCCGTCGTGGGCCGCGTTCAGCAGGGCGATTCGTGGCCTCATTACCAGTACGAAGCGACTCAAATCGTAAAAATATGCGTATCGACGGCAGTGATTGCCGCTCACAGTGACGGGGACGCCGATGTCACTACGACCGCGGGTACAACGCCTAGCGAAAACTATCGAACCTTCAGAACTGTCCCGCTACGGGCCGTCGGTGACTGCGATACGTCTGTTTACGTCTGGTCCGCTTCCGGATTGTTCGTCCGCCGATAGGAGCCCACCATCTTCCACAGCGTGTCGTTGAAGTCGTCGTTATTGGCTTCGCTCTCGATCTGCCGGTACAGGTTTTCCGAGACTTCGATACGGGGCATCGGGTGTGTATAGAGAGTGGGAGTAAATAAATCTCCGCTGACACGGAATCGAGTAAAAGCTTCAACGCACCGGTTTAGGGGCCGTATAACCATTTGGCACCGAAAAAGACGAACCAAGCCATCCAGATGCAGAAGACGACCAGCCACGTCCCGTACTGGACCGTCGGATTCGGGACTATGACGTACGCCAAGATGAGTAAAACAGCGACACTCGCCGCGGCCGTAGCGTCCCAGCGGTCCAGTGCGGGCGGATCGACCATCGGAGACTACTGTGAGATGCCGTAGGTGTCGTTGTCCCAGTCGTTGATGCCGGTGTCGTAGACCGCCTGCTCGTGTTCGATGGCGTCGATGCGCTCGCGGTCGGCGGCGTCGAGCTCCCAGTCGAACAACTCGACGTTCTGCCGGACGTGTTCGGGCGAGGATGACTTCGGTAGCACCACCACGTCGTTCTCGACCGCCCATTTCAGGATGATCTGGGCAGGCGACTTGTCGTATTTTTCGGCCAGATCTTGAATGACATCGTCGGCGAACACTTCTGTCCGGCCCAGCGGCGCGGCTGCCTCGACAACGGTGTCGGTATCACGGCAGAACTCGACGACTTGATCCTGTGTGTTCCAAGGGTGGTACTCGATCTGATTGACGGCGATGGGCACGTCGGCGACGTGCTGGGCGGTCCCGAGCTGGTACGCGCTAAAATTCGAGACGCCGACGTTGCGGATCTTCCCCTGATCGTGGAGCGTGGCCATCGCGTTCATCGTCTCGCGGATGGAGGTCGCGGGGTTGGGCCAGTGGACGAGATACAGGTCGAGATAGCCGGTCCCGAGGCGGTCGAGCGACGCCTCGCAGGCTTCGATGACGGACTCGTAGTCGAGGTGCTTGGGCAGGACCTTCGACGTGAGAAACACGTCTTCGCGGTCGTAGTCGGCCAGTGCCTCGCCGATTTCGCCCTCGTTCTTGTAGCCCTCGGCGGTGTCGACGTGGGCGTAGCCCGCGTCGATCCCCGTCTGAACGGACTTCTGGAGGGTGTCGCCGTCGATGTCCCACGTCCCGACGCCGACCATCGGCAGTTCGTCGCCACTCGGAAGCGTCACTGTTGGGGGTGTCACAGTACATGCCTCATCCGCCGCAGTCAAAACCGTTTCGCGCCCGGCGTGTCGCGGCACATGCCGGGCCTGTGTCTCACTCGGGACTGGCGACGGAGACCGGTTCACCGGTGTCTGCACTTCTGGCCAGCGCGTCCATGGTGCGCATATTCCCCAGCGTTTCGGCGCGGTCGATAGGCGGCGTTTCCCCGCTCTCGACGGCGTCTGCGAACGCCTCGACCTGTAACTGGTAGTGGTCGACGGGATCGAACGTCTCGGTTACCTCCCGGCCGTCAACGCTGTACGTCAGTGAGACTGATTGATCGTGGTCCGGGCCGAAGCAGTTCGGCGCTTCGAGCCAGCCGTCGTCGGTCTCGACCCGGTAGTACTCTCGTCTCGGCCCGTCGAACCCGCAGGAAACCGAGGCGACCCGCCCGTCGTCGTACGAGAGGACGCCGCTGAGGTTCGTATCGACGCCGCTGTCCCGGGAGTCCCGGGCATGGGCAAACGCCCGGTCCGGTTCGCCGAGGAAGCCCCGGGCCGCGCTGACAGCGTAACAGCCCACGTCCATCAGACTCCCACCGGCCAACTCGGGGTCCAGTCGGATGTCGTCGGGGTCCGAGAGCGGGAACTTGAACGACGCGTCGACAGTGTGCACCTCGCCCAGCTCGTTCTCGACGATTTCCTTGGCTCGCCGGGTTCGCGGGTGGAACTGATACATGAACGCTTCCATTAGCGTAACACCCTGTTCGGCACAGTAGTCGAAGAGGTCTACTGCCCCGGCAGCGTCGACGGTCAGTGGCTTCTCACAGAGTACGTTGAGGCCGTGGTCTGCCGCCCGCTGGCTCCACTCGGCGTGGAGTGCGTTCGGGAGCGGATTGTAGACGGCGTCGATGTCCGCCTCGGCGAACATCGTTTCGTAGTCGCCGAAGGCGCTGTCGATACCGAGGTCTTCGGCCACCTCGCTGGCGCGGTCCCGGTTTCGGGAACTGATTGCCGTGACCGTATGACCCGACTTCTGGATGCCCGGAATCACGTCTTTGCGTGCGATTCCCGCTGTTGAAATAACGCCAAAGCGCATACTGGTACCCGACTCTCCGCTGATAAACAATTACCGACCGCTCGGCTCTGCCTCGACGCTGGCTCCCTGTCCGGATACGGCGGCCAGTTCGTCTGCCGGCGGCTCGCGTCTGTCGGGTACAAGCTCGGTGGCAACTTCGCGTGCGCGCTCGAAGTGGGCCACCGCATCTTCACACGCGGTCCCGGACGGCTCTCGCTTTGACTCGTCGCCGGTCTCCCGTAGCGCCTGTCGTCCCGCTTCACGATGCGCATCGACCAGTTCGACGGCGATGTCCGCGAGTGCCTGTCGGAGCGACGCCCGGTCGCCGTCGAACCGGCGGTCACGGCCCCAGTCCAGTTCGTACGCCGTTCGGTATCGGTCGAGCGCGTCCTCCCAATGGCTCGCTCGCTTCGCCGGGTCTGCCGTGGCTCTGGCCGCGCTTGCAGCCACCTGTGCCGCATCGACGGGGGCCGACAGGAGTTCGGCGTATTCCGCTTCGACTGCGTCTCGGGCGTCTGTGATGGCTTCTGTCGCCGGCTCCGGTGCCGTTACCGCCAGCGCTCGGTCGTACTCGCTGCGAGCCTGTGCGTACGCATCCGCGGCTCGTTCGTACGCTCTGATCTCCCATGCGTGCCGGGCCGTGTCGCGGTGCTCCTCGGCCGCTCTGACGTGGCGTCGGCGCTGGCAGGTGTCGATCCGGGTCTGTACTGACTGGAGGCGGTCTTCGATGGTCGTCGTTGCTCCCTCGCCTAGCGTTTCGATCCGCTCCCGTCCGTTATCGAGCGCCTCCTGTGCGGCCGTGATATGCGTGGCTGCTGTACCGAAGGATGTCTCCTCCAGTGCCGCCGCCGCAGCCTCGACTTGGGATTCTGCCCGGTCAAGCTCGGTCAGCGTCCGTGTCCAAATCTGCGTGGCTTCGTCGACGAATCGCGTCATTGTGGTCAGGTTGCCTTTACACTCGAACACCCAGCGGTCCTCGTCGACGGTGGTAATTTCGAGTGTCGTCGTTCGGAAACCCGACGTGCAGTCTACGGCGACGATGTCTTCGTAGGGGAGCGAAACGGTCCGGTCACCGCTGTCGTCGCCGACGACGAACAGGGCTCGAACGGTCGTTGCGAGCAGAAACGCGCGGTAGTTGTCAGCCGGCGTCAGCGACTCATTGTCTCCCCGGGCGGCGACGACGCCTGACTGGTCGTTGTACGCGAGATATCGTGGTGTCTCTGTCCCCCGCAGATACTTCTCTAGCGGCTGCTGAAGGCGGCGCGTGCGTCCGAACAGCCCGTCGGTGTTCGCCCGGTCGAATATATCTGGTCGACCCGAGGAGCGGATATCGATGACGTTTTTCACAGTCTACCCCCGTCCGTGACAGTATATTCAAATATGTTGTCGTCGAAATAAATCCTTTGGCCGACAGCAGTGCTCAAACTGTTTGCTTCGACCCGGGCCTTGCAACGGTGTCAGTACGGCTGGCTTCGGTCCGTCGGCTGGCGCTGCGGGCTCCCACTCGTCAGGTCGGCGACGCACTGCCGGCAGAACTGGTAGTCCTGCTGGTTCCTCGCCCCGCACTGGGGACAGTCGATGGATTCAGTGCTGTCATCGGTGGCGCTGCCACGGCGCGCTTCAGTATCGGCCTGACCGGTCGTCCCGGCCGGGTCGCCCCGATGCCGGTACGCGTACAGCATGGTCAGGACGTGGAGCCCCACGAGAAGCGCGATTGCGCCGTAGAGCCACTCACTCACCATCATATGTTAGTGTACGGTAACGTGCTACTTGAGGGTTGTGCCGAGTTACCAATGCTCAGCAATCTCGTGGGGTCTGGGACCTTGCACTCGTGACTGCGTGGAGACTGACTGGTCTCCTGTGGGCCAGCGTTCAAATAGGACCACGTTGCCACGGGAACTCATGCCCGCTCACACGCTCGGTGGTCTCTGATGGGTCGTCGAACGCTTGTGGCCGTCGCCCGTCCTGACGGCCGCTACGACTGCCGAATCGCACACTGGGGCGTCGACGCCGACCCCATCGCCCAGTCCCGACCGCTCGGGAACGACTGGACGGCCGCTACTGTCCTTGCTGCCCTCAATGCGACCCACGATCAGCTAGTCGTGCTCGATGGCTCGGTCCGGACCTACGCGGTCTGCTGGCTCGACCCGACGCTGTCAGATATCGACGATATCGTCCTCGCCCGCACTGCCGACCCCGCTGCGCTCCGGACGTGGTGGGTCGACCGGAAGGACGAGGCCTGTCGACTCCTCGATAGCAAGGGGCGGGACCCGGCGACCATCCGACGCGATCTGCTCGCGTCGCTCCGAAACCGCGCTTCGTCCGTCTACTCTCCCGACGACGCGTCCTTTTTACGCGGGGACCGCTAACCGCCACCCGTGACCGCCGTCGAGACGCTGACCTACCCCGACCCCGCCGACGCGGTGGACCTCGTGTCGCGCAACGCCGACCGCGGCGCGCTGGTGACGCTCGTGGGCACCTGTACGGTCGAGTACGAGGGCCGAGCGGCCAGTTCACTGGGCCTTGGGGACCGCCATGTGATGCTCAAGCCTGACGGGGCCGCGCTGGTCCACACCGACGAGGGCCAACAGCCGGTGAACTGGCAGCCGCCGGGGTGTGAGCACAGTATCAGCGTCGACGACGGCTCGCTGGTCGTCCGCTCCACGCGGTCGTCCCCCGAAGAATCGCTTGAGGTCGTTTTCGAGACGGTCGCCCACGCCGCCGCCTTCGACGTGACCGACTCCAAAGACCTCGCACTCACTGGGACGGAAGCCGACCTGAAAGACCGCATCCTCGACGAGCCAGCGCTGGTCGAACCGGGCTTTACACCGCTTGCAACCGAACGCGAGACCCCGGCCGGCGCGGTCGATATCTACGGCGAGGATACCGACGGTCGGACGACGATACTCGAACTCAAGCGCCGCCGCGTGGGTCCCGACGCCGTCGGCCAACTGGGCCGGTACGTCGATGCCCTGAACCGCGATTTACACGCCGACACCGAAGTCCGGGGTATCCTCGTTGCGCCCTCGGTGACTGACCGGGCGCGTCAGTTGCTCGCCGAGAAGGGATTGGAGTTCGTCTCGCTGGAGCCGCCGTAACTGCTCTGTTCTTTTCCCACGGAGCTGTCAGTCTTGTACCCGCGTTGACTGCCGCAGTCGCCACACGGTTGGATGGCGAAGCTATCCGTCAACGGTGACCGTTCCATCGGTGTCGACGACCACGCGGTAGCCGCTGTAGTCGAACGCCACATGGCCGTCGGTGTTGGAATCAGCGATGCACGTCGTCAGTGCATCTGGGTTGATACTGTCGGCCAACGGCGGCAGCGTCTCGACCGGCCGTCCCTCCGCGGTTGCGACGGCGCGAACGACTGCCGTGACGATAGACTGGCCGGTGCCGTGGACTTCTATAGTGGTTGGTGATGTTCCAGACACGGTTCTCTGACCTCATGCCGGATTTATCTTGTAGCTGTAAAGTTCAGCATGGCTAGTATAGTAAACGGCGAAACACGCTGTATGCCAACATTCTTCACGAAATGCTGGCTACATTTATGTATGTCCCAACAGTCTGGTAACGGCCGGGCGGTGACCCGCGTGGAGTTTGCTCTCTCTGATGGGTCCTATCCCTTTGTCTCGGTGTCTGCAGCCGAATCGTGTTCCGTAATTCTTGAAAAATGTCTCCCGAAGACGGACGACACGTACGCGGAGTTTTTTTCAGTCACGGACACTCGTCCTGACCGGCTTGTCGAGCGCATCGAGGACAACAACGGCGGTGAGGCGCGGGTGCTTGAGCGCACCAGCGACGGTGGGCTCGTCGAGATAGACGTACAGGATAACTGTCCCGTTGTCTCGCTCGCGGACCTCGGGGCGGTACCACAGACTGCCCGGAGTGTTGATGGACAGGGGACTATCGTAGCCGATGTTCCGGATCAGACCAAGACGGCTGCGGTTATCGATTCGTTCCTGACGGCCCATCCAGAGGCCGAACTCGCGGCGAAGAAACAGCGTGAGTCCATCGTACCGCTGTTCGGCTTCAAAAACTACGCGTCAAACTCCGAGTCGCTGACCGACCGCCAGCGGGAAGTCCTCTCGACGGCTCACGAAGCGGGCTACTACAACTGGCCCCGCGGTGCGACGGCTGCGGATCTGGCTGCACTTCTCGATATCTCGGAGCCAACGCTCCACAAGCACTTGCGAGCTGCCGAACAGAAACTCGTCGCGACGATGTTCGCTTGCCCGCACGACGAACGGGCCGCTGATAGCGACAACTGACCGCCTGTTATTCGAGTCGGTCCTGCAGGTCCGCGAGCGCGTTCATCGCCTCTATCGGCGTCATCGTCGCGACGTCGAGCGACGCCAACTGCTGTGCCACCGATTCCGGCAATTCGCCCTCGGCGGCGGCTCCGTTCGTCCGAAGTGTCTCCTGTGTGTGGCCGTCTGCTGTCGCCTCACCATCCGAAGCCGACGCTGTGCCGTTTCTGCTCGGTCCAGTCGTCTCCGCGGCAGCGGCATTCGCGTCAGAATCAGCCATCTCTCCTTCTGATTCCCCGGTAGTTCTCACCTCATCTTCGTTCGTATCGGCCGCCTCTGCATCCGCTAGGAGGCCCCGTGACCGGTCGACGACCGGTTCGGGGACGCCGGCCATGCTCGCCACTTCGATGCCGTAGGAGGCCGCCGCGGGACCGGGCGCGAGGTCGTGATCGAAGCACACGTCGCCGTTCTCGCGGCTGGTCTCGAAGTGCCGGTTGGTCGCCCCGGGCAGGGCCGCAGCGACGGCAGTCAGGTCGTGGTGGTGGGTCGCAAACAGCGTGTACGCGCCGATCTCGTCGTGGAGATACTCCGTGACGGCGCGGGCGATAGCCAGCCCGTCGGCTGTCGACGTACCCCGGCCAACCTCGTCCAGCAGGACCAGCGAGTCGGCGGTCGCCGCGTCCAGAATCGTCGCCAGTTCGGTCATCTCGATCATGAACGTCGAGCGGCCGCCGGCGATGTCGTCGCTGGCCCCGACGCGGGTGAACACGCGGTCGAGGATGGGGAGGTCGGCCGCCTTCGCGGGAACGAAGCCGCCGGCCTGTGCCAGCAAGCAAATCAGTGCGACCTGACGCATGTACGTCGATTTCCCGCTCATGTTCGGGCCGGTGACGACGGCGAGGAAGGGCTGTATATCGTCCGCGGCGACGCCGTCGCCGCTTCCGTCTCCGCTTTCTGCCACTGGACCGCTCCCGAGTCGCGTGTCGTTGGGGACGAAGGCGTCCTCTGTCCGCTCGACGACGGGGTGGCGGCCGGCGGTGATGTCGATGCCGTCGCTCCCGACGGTCGGCCGGCAGTAGTCGTACTGCGCCGCGACTTCGGCGAACGAGACCAGCACGTCGAGGCGGGCGAGCCGGTCCGCGAGGGCCTGCACGCGCTCGGCCTCGTCGGCCACCTCGTCCCGGACCGCACAGAACAGGTCGTACTCAAGATCGTCGGCCGCGCTTTCGGCCCGCAGAATCTCCTCTTCTCGTTCCTTGAGTTCCGGCGTGTAGTAGCGCTCGCTGTTTTTCAGCGTCTGGCGGCGCTGGTAGTCCTCCGGGACCGAATCGAGGTTGGCGTTGGTCACCTCGATGTAATAGCCATGCACCGACGTGTGGCCGACCTTCAGCGAGTCGATACCGGTTCGCTCGCGCTCGCTCGCTTCCAGCTCGTCGATCCACTCCTTGCCCGACTGCTCGGTCGAGCGCAGTCGGTCCAGTTCCTCGTCGTACCCCTCGCGGATGACGCCGCCCTCGGTCACCTCTTGGGGCGGGTCCGGGCGAATCGCCGCTTCGATTTCCTCGCGGGTCTCGGTCAGCGGGTCCAGCGTGGCGTGCAGGTCCGCGAGCAGGCGGGCATCGGCGTCGGCGAGTTGGTTCCGAATCTCGGGTACGACCGACAGCGTCGCAGCCAGCGACCGGAGGTCTCGCGCGTTCGCTCGCCCCCGCGAGACGCGCGAGATGAGCCGTTCGAGGTCGTACACCTCCGCGAGCAGGTCCGAAAGCGCCTCGCGGGTCGCTGGGTCGCGCTGGAGTTCGGCGACCGCGCCGTGGCGGGCCTCGATGCGGTCCGCGTCGAGCAGTGGTCGGCGGAGCCAGTCGGTCAGTTTCCGCCGCCCCAGCGCACACGCCGTCTCGTCGACCGTATCCACGAGCGTGCGGTTCTCGTGGCCCCGGACTGACCGGCGCTCGAACAGTTCGAGGCTCTCGACGGCGACGGCGTCGAGCAGCATGTACTCCCGCGGGTCGTACCGCGTGAGGTGATTGAGGTAGTCGAGCGTGCCGGCGGGGTCAACGTCTGCGTCGACCGGCTCGCCGTCGGGGCCGACCGCGCCGCTGCTCCCGCGGGTGTACTCAGCGTAGGCCAACAGGCCGCCACAGGCCCGGATTTCCGCGTCGCCGGCGAGCAGTCGTTCCGGCGGGCCGAAGTACTGTCCCACGCGGTCCGCGGCGCGCTCCCGGTCGAAGGCGTCCGCGTCGTAGCGCGTCACCAGACAGGCCGGGCCGAAGACGGCGTCCCGGTCCACGTCGACATCCGGTCCGACGATTGCCTCCGCCGGGCCGAACCGGCTGAGTTCGTCGGCGACAGCGCTCTCCGAACCGACGCTCGTGGCGTAGCAGTCGCCGGTCGACACGTCGAGCAGCGCCAGTCCGTACCGCTCGCCTTCGGTCAGGGCGGCGACGTAGTTGTTGTCCGCCCCGCCCAGCAGTTCGCTCTCGGTCAGCGTCCCCGGCGTGACGATTCGTGTGACGGCCCGTTCGACCACGCCGCTGACCTCGTCGGGGTCCTCGACTTGGTCGGCGATGGCGACCCGGTAGCCCGCGTCGAGCAGGGTTTCGACGTACGACTCGGCGTTGTCGATGGGGATGCCGGCCATCGGGTACTCGCCGGTCGAGTCCTCGCGCTGGGTCAGCGTAATCTCACACAGCCGGGCGACCCGCTGTGCGGCCGCACAGAAGGCCTCGTAGAAGTCCCCGACCTGAAAGAGGACCAAGGCGTCGTCGTACTGCCGGCACAGCTCGTAGTACTGTGCCATCATCGGCGTCAGGTCCTCCTCGAGCTCGGCCATCTTCTCGGGCGGGCCAAGCGCAGCGTCCATACCGGAGGGCAACAGCCGGCCCCTGATAGGCGCTCCGCTCTCCTGTCCGCTCGGCACTGCCCGGGGTAGAACTCCGAGTGCGGCTGGCCACTGATTTTTATACTCCCCAGGTGACATCAGTCGTATGTCACGTCGTGCCAACTACGCGCTCTGTCAGTTCCAGCAGCACCTCGGTCCGTCGGCGGATTCGCTCGACGTTCCTTGGGCCGAGTACACCGGTGATTCGACCGATCCAGTTACCTTCGACCTCCCGACCTCGTCACCGGCGGACCCGTACGTGCAGATGCAGGTCTACGATGTCGAGGATTTCGACCACGAGATCGTGGTCAACGACGAAGCGCTGTCGGGGTTTGACATCGCGCCCGGCGAGGGGTGGCAGCTCTGGATGGATACGATTGCGCCCGAGCGACTCCATGTCGGCGAAAACACGATTCAGTTCCGCCGGAACCCCGATTCGAAGGACGCGTTCGTCGTTGGGTCGGTCACAGTCCACTGGACGGAACCCGTCGAATGAATATATAAACAAGTCGTCGGCGTCCTGATGTGGCGTGCCAACAGCTACCACTACTGGCGGACAGTACTCCCTCAGTCGGGTGATTTCACCTGTTCTGGCTAGATCAACAGGTGGCTGGCGAGCGCCCTATAACCCCTACTTTTATATAGAACCACATGCAATCTTCGCTTGATTATGAGCCAACGCCAGATGCAGGGCCAGCCGATGATCATCCTGGGAGAGGACTCCCAGCGGATGAAAGACAAGTCTGCACAGGAACACAACATCTCGGCCGCTCGCGCGGTCGCCGAGTCAGTACGGTCGACGCTCGGCCCGAAGGGGATGGACAAGATGCTCGTCTCCTCGATGGGCGACGTGACCGTCACGAACGACGGCGTCACCATCCTCACGGAGATGGACATCGACAACCCGACAGCCTCGATGATCGTCGAGGTCGCCGAGACACAGGAGGACGAGGCCGGTGACGGCACCACCTCCGCCGTCGCCATCGCAGGCGAACTCCTCAAGAACGCCGAGGACCTCCTCGAACAGGACATTCATCCAACGGCCATCATCAAGGGCTTCAACATGGCCGCCACAGAGGCCAAGGCCGAACTCGACGACATCGCCACCGAAGTCGACCCCGACGACGAGGAACTCCTGAAGAAGGTCGCCGAAACCTCGATGACGGGCAAGGGCGCGGAGCTCAACAAGGAACTGCTCGCCCAGCTCATCGTCGACGCGGTCAACGCAGTCACCGTCGAGGCCGAGGACGGCTCCGTCATCGCCGACCTCGAATACCTCAACATCGAGACCCAGACCGGCAGCTCTGCCGGCAACTCCGAGCTCCTCGAAGGCGCGGTCATCGACAAGGACCCGGTCCACGAGGAGATGCCGACCGAAGCCGACGACGCCGACATCCTGCTCGTCGACACGGCCATCGAGCTCGACGAGACCGAGGTCGACGCCCAGCTCTCCGTCGACGACCCGAGCCAGCTCCAGAACTTCCTCGACAAGGAAGAACAGCAGCTCAAGCAGATGGTCGACCAGATCGCAGACACCGGCGCTGATGTCGTTTTCTGCCAGAAGGGCATCGACGACATGGCCCAGCACTACCTCGCCGAGAAGGGCATTCTGGCCGTCCGCCGCGCCAAGAAGTCCGACATCGAGTTCCTCAAAGAGGTTCTGGGTGCTAACGTCGTGTCCGACCTCGCTTCCGCGACGGCGGAGGACCTCGGTCACGGCTCCGTCACCCGCGACGACGCCGAAGGCCTGTTCTACGTCGAAGGCAGCGGCGACGAGGCCCACGGCGTGACCCTCCTGCTCCGTGGCTCGACCGACCACGTCGTCGACGAACTCGAACGCGGCGTCACGGACGCGCTCGATGTCGTCGCGTCGACGGTTGCCAACGGCAGCGTCCTCGGCGGCGGCGGCGCACCCGAAGTCGAAGTCGCCCGCCGACTCCGCGACTACGCCGACAGCGTCGAAGGCCGCGAACAGCTCGCTATCGAGTCCTTCGCCGACGCGCTGGAGATCATCCCGCGCACCCTTGCAGAGAACGCTGGGCTCGACAGCATCGACACGCTGGTCGACCTGCGTGCCGCCCACGAGGACGGCGACGTCAGCGCCGGCCTGAACGTCTTCTCCGGTGACGTCGAGAACACGCTCGACACCGGCGTCGTCGAGCCCGCACACGCCAAGCGCCAGGCGATTTCCTCGGCTGCAGAGGCCGCGAACCTGGTCCTCAAGATCGACGACATCATCGCTGCCGGCGAGCTCTCGACCTCCGGCGGCGACGAAGGCGGTCCCGGCGGCCCCGGTGGCGCCCCCGGCGGCATGGGCGGCATGGGTGGCGGCATGGGCGGCATGATGTAGGGTAGGGCCGAGCAAGAGCGAGGGCCTACCTCACGGCCGAGCGGCGGAAGCCGCGAGGCAAGCGAGGTTCTGAGCAACGCGAAGAACCTCGGAAAGACGAACGGGCGAAGCCCGTGAGTCGGGTGGTCGACCGGAGCAAAGTCTCCGAACGAGGAATAACTGAGTGCGGTCCGGTTTTTTGCGGTTTCGTACCGCGGTGAGTGTGTCCCAGTACGCATATCGAGACGTGAAACCGGAGCAACAGTTAGGTGTATCTCTGCGAAGTATCGACTGTCCCGGTCCGTTTGGTGGGACGGACTGGTGACAGCGGGTGGGGCCTCTTTCCGTTTTGGGGTGGTTCGACGGCACCCAGCATCGCTCGGTTCAGTCAGGGCGTGCTGTTCGGGTTCGATGGCGCTCGGTCCGCTGTTGGTCCTCGAACACCACGTCCGTCGTCCCCAGATCGCTGTAGCGGAGAATTTCGGTCACCCGGTGGGTCTCAGACCCGTTGATGACCGTGTACTGGAGGGCGTAGCTTCGGACGACGCCGTGAGGCGTCACGGTCGCCGAGAGGGAGACGTTTGACACACGGTCGACGGACCGGGTGGCAACCGCGCTGTCGTCGGCTGCCCCGGTTCCCTTGATGCGATACAGCGAGACCCCATACAGTTGCTTGATGACTTCATCGCCGGGGCGAATGGACGTGATGTTAACGACTGAAAGTAACGTAATCAGTCGGTCGTTGAACGTGGGTTCGAAGAACAGCGCGGCCCGCGGGGGGCGTGGCGGGCCACCGATACCGCGGCTGTCCGCGACAACTTCCGTCGATGTTGATCCGTTGACGGTCGTCCGCCTGAGCGCACGGCCGTCCCGCCAAGTGCTGTGAATCTCACGCGGTGTCACGCCGTGGCCGGATGCCGTTCGGGTGGCCGTGTACGACTGATAGCCTGCGCTGATGCTGGCACGGGTTCGGACGCGACTGTGCAGGCCGCTGCCGTTCATGACGGTTCTGGTGTGGTGGACCTGATACGAAGTGGTCGAGAGCTGGCTAACGTGGGCACGGCCGAGCGCGGTGGCGTTGACGACGCGGTCGCCGACGACGCCCGGGGCGCGTTGTGCCGGACTCGTTGGCGCGTCTGCAGTCGGGACTGGGGCTGGTGTCACCGTCTCCGTGGCGGCCGTCTCGTCCCCGAACAGACCGGTACACCCGGCGCTCAGCAGACAGAGACAGACCACGGCAATCGCCACCCCGCGACGCATACCAGTGACTCGTCGTGTGGCGATATAACCCCTGTGACGGCGGGGGTATAAGTGCTAGCAAGCACCAATATATCGTATGCAGACGCTGCTTCTCGGCGCGGATGCGGTCGAGGATCACGCGACGATGCCGGCCGTCATCGACGCGGTTGCTGCGGCCTTCGCCGCCGATGCCAAGGAGAACACCATCATGCCGGCCAAGTCCTACATCGACCTGCCACAGTACAACGGCGACTTCAGGTCGATGCCGGCCTACGTCAACGCGGAGACGTGGGACGCCGCCGCGGTCAAGTGGGTCAACGTCCATCCGGACAACCCTCGCGACCACGACCTGCCGACTGTGCTCGGGACGCTCATCTACTCGGACCCCGAGACGGCGTTCCCGCTGGCAGTGATGGATGGCACTGTCCTGACGCGCCTGCGGACCGGAGCGGCGGCGGCCGTCGCTACCGACCACCTCGCCGTCGACGACGCCGACTCTCTTGGTCTGGTCGGGGCCGGCACGCAGGCCGCCACGCAACTGGCGGCTATCTCGTCGGTCCGGAACATCGAGACAGTAGTCGTCGCCGACCGGGACGCGGAGAAACAGCAGGCGTTCGTCGACGCCTTCGCCGACCGGTTCGACGTGCGCGCTGGCACCATCGAGGCGGCCGCCGGCTGCGACGTGTTGTCGACGATTACGCCTGTCGAATCGCCTATCGTGGACCGAGAGTGGCTCGGTGAGCACACGCACGTCAACGCTATCGGTGCCGACGCCGCCGGCAAGCAGGAACACGACGAACGAACGCTGCTGGACGCGAAACTCGTCATCGACAACTACGAGCAGTGTACTCACTCAGGCGAAATCAACGTCCCGTGGGGCGAGGGCGTCCTGACCGACCACGACCTCCACGGTGAACTCGGCGACATCGTCGCGGGCACGCTTTCGGGGCGGACCGACGACGACGGGGTTACCGTCTTCGACTCGACAGGGCTGGCGATTCAGGACGTCGCAACCGCACACGTCGTTTACGAGAACGCGAGGGCCGCCGGCGACGGGACGCCGTTCCCGCTTGTCGACACCGACACCTCCTGATTACGACGACGGCGTGAGCATCTCGGTCACTTTCGAGATGCCCCAGACGATGATAATGAACGGCAGGAGCGGGACCAGCAAGACGAGCAGGCCGGCGAGCATCCCCCAGCCGATCACGTCCATGCCCTCGTTGGGACGGCTACGCGTCCCCGGCGTGACCGACCGGAGCGCCGCCGGCAGTCGTCCGCTGTCCCCCGCGTCGTCGTCAGGTGATTTCGACATACTTTCTCTTGCACTGAGACGTGTATAAGCCTAGGCCTCGGTGTACCTACATCGCACCGGCGACGCCGCTACCGATGGCGGCCCCGCAGTTGCCACAGGCCACGAGGTAGAACCGTTTTGAGGCGGTAAAGAAGCCAGTCGTCGAGTCCATGTCGAGGAACTCCACGTCGTCTTGGTCGGTCATCTCCGCGTCACATTCCGGACAGTGGACCATCAGGCCGCACCCCCGTTGGACTTCGCGCCGGCGACGCCGCTACCGATAGTGACGCCACAGGCCGCGCAGTTGGCTGTGTAGAACCGCTTGGAGGCTTTGATGAATCCGACTGCCGAATCAACTTCGACGAACTCGATGTCGTCGGCCGTTTCGAGCGAGGTGTCACAGTCAGGGCAGTGTACCATACACTCTTGACACCTGCAGAGTCCGGCAAAAATCTTGTGTGCTGTCCGACTTCGCCCGGTCGGAGCACGGGTGACGCTATCGGCTCGATACGCCGTGTCTCAGAGTCCCTGTTGACCTTCTTTGATCTGGGCTAACCGGGACCGCCTGCCACTCAAACGTCCGGGTGACATCGCTAAGCTGGCAGTCTTGAGTGGATTCTGCCCTTCGAAACACCCGAAACAGTGACAGTCCACCACACGCAACAGTGTGTGCACCGGGAACGCATCATGGGTAGCAAATCTGTTCTCGTCGTCGCAACCGACGGGCTGGATACGGCC
Organism: Haloarcula sp. CBA1129; assembly: GCF_008729015.1. Classification (NCBI taxonomy): domain Archaea; kingdom Methanobacteriati; phylum Methanobacteriota; class Halobacteria; order Halobacteriales; family Haloarculaceae; genus Haloarcula; species Haloarcula sp. CBA1129. The sequence goes on along the minus strand of NZ_RKSM01000001.1, from coordinate 2,736,030 downwards.
ACTCTCGAATCTGCTCTCGACGAGACGGCAGCTTCGATTACGCAACTGTCGTCCCTCACGGACCTCTTTGACACGCTCACCTATTCGGCGTTCCATGCGCTTGTTTTGCCTGAAACAGCAGACGGCCAGTCCGGAACCGATATCGCGTACGGCGTCAAGAAGCTGTTTCCCGACTTGCCGGTCATCGTCGCCGGAGCGGACCCGGCGGCGGTCCCGGATAATCTCGACGTGAGGGCCGTCGAGTCGTCGACACATCTCGAAGACGCCGTCGCCGAGGCCGTCCGAGACAGTCTCGACGCTGAGCCGCCGACTGTTGCCGGACGCCTCCCCTCCCCGATGGAGACACTGTTACTCTCCCTGTTCAACGAGCTGCCGGACCACCTGTACGCGAAAGACGAGCAGGCCCGACACGTCCTGATGGGACGGGGGTTCAACGAGCCGACAGACCGTCTCGGCCTCACTGATGTCGAAGTCCCGGAACTCGATGATGAACACGCGAAAGCGGCCCTGCGTGATGAAATGGACGTCATCGAGGAGGAAATAGATCAGATCGAAGTGGAGGAGTTCCTCGACCTCGACGCGTCGTACGTCCGCACTCGCAAGATGCCGTGGTACGATTCCACTGGAGACGTTCAGGGAATCGTCGGCCACACTCAGAATATCACTGAGCGAAAGCTCCGCGAGCACGCGTTTCGCCGCCAGAACGAACGGATGGTGAAAGTCGCACTCGTGGCGTCTCACGAACTCCGAAACGAACTCCAGATCGCCTACGGCCAACTCGAAGGACTGGCTGACTGCGACGGTCCGACCGACGAAATCGAGGAGTCGCTCTCCCAGATCTCTACGATTATCGATACCGTGGTTGAGCTCTCCACAAGCGACCCGAATGGCCAGATTCAGCACGACGAGATCGAACAGGTCCCGAAGCGAAAACACATGTGGCTCTCCCGTCTCAGCCGGGAAGTATGGGACACGCTCGCCGACAGCGAGGCACGCCTGACGTTCGATGGGGACACCCGTATTGTCGCCGATCAGGAGTCCGCCGGGCTACTGCTCCAGATACTGTTCCAGAACGCGCTCGAACACGCTGGTCCGTCGGTCACTGTCACCGTCGGCACGACGGCTGACGGTTTCTTCGTCGCCGATGACGGTCCGGGTATCGATGTCGACCCGCCGGAACGCGTGTTCGACGCAGGTCACACCGCTGTCGCAGAGAACACCGGGTTCGGACTCTACGTCGCCCGCCGGGTCGCCGCGGACCACGGCTGGACGATATCCATGTCAGAGAGCGAGTCGGGCGGCGCTCGGTTCGATATCGGAAACGTCGACTGTCAGGCATAGCGGGCGGTTTGTCGATTTGCGGCGACGCTCCCGTTCTGTAGTACACTGGCTCCCCGGGGTCACGCCTGTTCGCCCGGGCGCTCGCACGCCGGACCCCAGTAGCCCCTCGAAGGGAAAGGTATAGCACGGTCGCTACCGGATGTTCCGATATCATGACCACGACCGGTGAGGAACGCGAGCGGGGGTTCGATCACACAGAGATCGAACCTCGGTGGCAGCGCACGTGGGACGAGGCCGACGTGTTTCGTATCGACGACGACGAGACCGACCCGGAGTACGTTCTGGCGATGTTCCCCTACACCTCCGGCAGCCTCCACATGGGTCACGTCCGGAACTACACCATCACGGACGCGTATGCCCGCTTCGAGCGACTGCGCGGCGAGAGTGTCCTTCACCCGATGGGGTGGGACTCCTTCGGCCTGCCGGCGGAGAACGCCGCCGAGGAACGGGATACCAACCCCCGGGACTGGACGATGCAGTGCATCGACTCGATGCGCGAGCAACTCACGGAGATGGGCTTTGGCTACGACTGGGACCGGGAGCTCGCCACCTGCGAGCCGGAGTACTACCAGTGGAACCAGTGGCTGTTCAAACAGTTCCGCGAGGAAGGCTTAGTCGAGCGTCAGGCCGCCGAACTGAACTGGTGTCCCTCCTGTGAGACCGTCCTCGCGGACGAACAGGTCGAGGGCGAGGCGGAACTGTGCTGGCGGTGTGATACGCCCATCGAGGCCCGCGAGATGGACCAGTGGTTCTTCACCATCACCGACTACGCCGAAGAGCTGCTGGAGTCACTCGACGATCTCGACGGCTGGCCGAACAACGTCCGGGAGATGCAGCGCAACTGGATCGGCAAGCAGGAGGGCGCGAGCGTTGCCTTCGAGATTCCCGGCTACGGCGAGGTGGACATCTTCACCACCCGACTCGACACCATCCACGGGGCGACCTACTTCTCGCTGGCTCCGGGCCACCCCGTCGCGCAGGAAATCGCCGCGGACAACGACGAGGTCGCCGAGTACATCGAGATGGCTGAGGACGCAGACGAGGACGACCTCGACGTGACCTCCGGCGTGTTCACCGGCGAGTACGCCGAAAACCCCGCCACCGGCGAGGAGATTCCCGTCTACGTCGCCGACTACGTGTTGACCGACGTGGGGACCGGCGCGCTGTACGCTGTGCCTGCCCACGACGAGCGCGACCACGAGTTCGCCACACACCACGACATCGACATCGTGCAGGTCGTCGAACCGGCTGAGGACGCCGACGCCGACCCCGAAGACATCGACGTCCAGGAGGCGGCCTACCCCGAAGACGGCCGACTCGTCAACAGCGGCGAGTTCGACGGACTGGCAAGCGCCGAGGCCCGGGATCGCTTCGTCGAGGAGTTCGACGGCGAGCACCGCACGGAGTACAACCTCCGGGACTGGGGCATCTCCCGTCAGCGGTACTGGGGCACGCCCATCCCGATGATCCACTGCGAGGACTGTGGCTACGTCGAGGTGCCAGACGAGGACCTCCCCGTCGAACTGCCGGAGTTCGTCCACACCACCGGGAACCCGCTGGACGCCGCCGAGGAGTGGAAACACGTCGACTGCCCGGACTGCGGGGCCGACGCCGTCCGCGAGACGGATACGATGGACACCTTCGTCGACTCCTCGTGGTACTTCCTGCGGTACACCTCGCCGGAGATGGACGACGCCCCATTCGACACCGAGCGGGCCAGCGACTGGATGTCCGTCGACCAGTACGTCGGCGGCATCGAACACGCCGTGATGCACCTGCTGTACGCCCGCTTCTTCACGAAAGTGCTCGACGACCTCGACATGGTCGATGGCGTCCGAGAGCCGTTCACGAACCTCACGAATCAGGGCATGGTGCTGGGTGAGGACGGCAACAAGATGTCCAAGAGTCTGGGCAACGGCGTCTCGCCCCAGCGCATCATCGAGGAGTACGGCGCGGACACGGCCCGGCTGTTCATCATGGAGGCTGCCCAGCCTGAGAAGGAGTTCGCTTGGAGCCCCGAGGGCGTCCAGTCCGCCCACAGCTTCCTCCAGAACGTCTACACGCTGGTCTCGGAGTACGCGGATGGCGAGGCAGGGACCACCACAGACCAAGGGAGCGGGGCCGATATCGCGGACTACGTCGCCCGTGAAATCGACGCCACCGCCGCGAACGCGACGGCGGAGTTTGAAGACTTCCGGTTCAACCACGCACTACAGGCCGTGCGGGAACTGGTGTCGCTGCTGCGTCGGTATCAGGAAGCGACCGCCCCCGACGCCGACACCTTCGAGCGCGGGCTGGCGACGGCGGCGAAACTGCTCGCCCCGGTCGCCCCCCACGCCGCTGAGGAGATGTGGGCCGAACTGGGCCACGACGACCTCATCGCGGAAGCGGAGTGGCCGGCAGCCGAGGCCCCCGCCGACTACGAGATGGAGCGCCAACTGGTCGAGAACACCCGCGAAGACATCCGCGACATCGTCGAGACGGTCGGTATCGAGGACCCACAGACCATCACGCTCGCAGTCGCGCCACAGTGGAAGCATCGTGTCCTCGACCTCGCTCGAAACGCCGACGGCAACGTCGTCGGAACCGTCATGCAGGACGAGGAACTGCGCGAGCAGGGAGAGGCGGCCGCGGACTTCGCCAAGGAACTGGCCGGCCGCGCGCAGTCGCTCGACGAGCAACTGCCGCCCGAGCGTGAACAGGCGGCACTCGAACGGGCCGCGTGGCTCATCGAACGCGAGTTCGGCGCTGACGTGGTCGTTCAGGGGCCCGAGAAAGCGGACCCCGACCTTGTCGGCAAGGCCGGTCCCGGCCGCCCGGCCATCGACATCGACGAGTAGCCTGCGGCCGCCCGGTTTTCGCCTGCCGCGGCTTACTCGGCCCTGACCAGTCCAGTATCGACGAGGTCCTCGAAGACGCTCGCTGCGTGCCCATCGGGAGCGACCCGCTCGTACACGCCGACGACACGCCCGTTGGCGATGATGTACGTCGTCCGCTGGCTCCGCCCGTCGACGAGCGGCACGTCGAAGGCGTCACAGAGCCGCCCCTCTGGGTCGGCCAGCAGGTCGAAGGTGATGTCGTTCGCCGCGGAAAAGTCGCGGTGGCTCTCCACGCCGTCCGTCGAGACGCCGTACACGGAGACGCCGGCGTCCTCGAACTGTTGTGCGTACTCCTCGAACTGTTCCGCCTCAGTCGTACAGCCCGGGGTGTCGTCCGCCGGATAGAAGTACAGCACTGTCGGTTGCCCGAAGCCCGGTTGGACCGAGTCTCCGTGCTGGTTCGTCGCCCTGATGGTCGGCACGTCCGTGCCGGGTTCGAGTACCATCGTCAGTTCACGGGGATATCCGTCCCCTCGTCGTCCTCGCTGTGTACGACCTTCGCCAGCCGAACCGTGAGGACGCCGCTGTCGTAGCTCGCGGTGGTCCCGTCCTCGTCGACGGCCTCCGGGAGGTGGACCGACCGGCTCAGCGACTGCTGGCGGCGCTCGCGCTTGACGTACTGGCCGTCGGTCGAGTCCCGTTCTTGGCTCGCGGTGGCACTGATCGTGAGCTTCCGCTCCTCGACGAGCTGGACGTCGATGTCCTCGCTGTCGTAGCCCGGTAGGTCCGCGTGCACGACGAAGGCATCGCCCTCATCGACAACATCGACTGGAACAGCGCCCATGTCGACGCCGAACTGCTCTCCAAGCATATCGAACGCGCGCTCGATCTCGCTGAACGGATCGCGGTCAGACATACACGGGGGTACACAGGCCCGGAACTTAACGCTTGAAGCGGGGCCGATGGGTACCCGTCGGCTCAGTTGACGACCGTCTGGGAGTCGTACGATCCCAGACGGCGGACCCAGCCCTTCTCGGCAATATCTTCGATGTCTTCGAGGGCCGCCTGCGTGCGCTGCTCGTAGAGACCGGCCGAGATATCCATGTGGAAGACGTAGTCACCTAGGCGCTCGCCGCTGGGCCGGGATTCGAAGCGGGTCATGTTGATGTCGCGGTCGGCCAGCGGCTCAAGGAGTTCCAGTAACAGTCCGGGGTAGTCGACGTTCGGCGAGATGATGAGCGAGGTTTTCCCGCCGGCTTCCGAGCGTTCGCTCTTCGGGGCGACGACGACGAACCGCGTCGCGTTTGAGGCCCGGTCTTGGATGTCCTCGGCGAGGACTCTCAGTCCGGAGCCGTTGGTCGCGTTCTCGGGGTGGCCGATAGCGGCGATGTCCGAGTTGCCGCGGGCGCGCTCGACGCCGCGGGCCGTCGATGCGACGGCCTCGACATTGACGCCGGGGTAGTGTTCGTCGAGCCAGCCGCGACACTGGGCCAGCGCCTGCGCGTGGCTGGCGACCAGCGAGAAGGAGTCGTCCTGTGCCAGCAGGGCGTGGCGGATCGGCGTGATGACCTCCTCGACGACGGCGATGTCGTACTCCGCGAAGGCGTCCAGCGATTCGGTCACGGAGCCCTCGATACTGTTCTCGACGGGGACGACGCCGCGTTCGGCCTCGCCCTCCGCGACCGCCTCGACGATGGCGGTCACCGACTCGGAGAAGGAAATCTCGGCGTCGGTGACTGCCTGTGCGGCGCGGTGGGAGTAGGTCCCCTCGGGACCTAAGGTAACAGTGGTCATACCCGGGGTACAGCAGTGGGGACCAAAAGAACCGCGGTCACCGACGGGCGCTGTGCCAGTGCAGTCGCCCGCGGCCGCAGGATAGCTGGCCCAGCTCCTCGGCGGTGAGGTCGATAGCGCTGGCAGCGACGTTCCTCGGACTGCAGTCAGTGCGTGCTAACACGTCAGACAGACCGGTGTCGCTGTTTGAGCATCGACCACAACTGGGGTGCACTTTTTTTAACAAGCGTGGTGACTCTCTCCTGTATGTCACCGTCACCACAAGTGACCGATGAAACCGCGTTTGAAGCCGGGTCGCTCGGCTTGCAGGTCGTTCTGTTTGTCGTGACCGGCACACTCTATGGCCTGTACTGGCTGTACAAGACCGCCAAGCAACTCGACGCAGGAACGGACCAGAACCTGACGCCCATCTTAGCGGTCATCCCCATCGTGAACATCATCGGGGTCTGGCAGATCTCAAACGCGGCCGAAGCCGTCACCGACCAGAGCGGTGTGGTCCTGTTTCTGCTGTTTGTCGTCTTCGGTCCCATCTCGTGGTTCTTGATACAGTCGGGGATCAACGACGCTGCGGCCAATTAACGGCGTTGTCCGGGTGCAAAATTCCGCTATCGACGTATCACGCCCGATTCGATCCTCCTCACTCGCTGTTTCGGTGGAACAGCGCGAGGTGAACGAGGAGATACCGCGAGGCGTAAAAAACCGCAACGCTGGCGACGAAGGCGAACAGCGAGACGGTCGCAACCGACATACCGAACCCGGAGTCGACGAACGGGTTTCGACCCATCGTTGCGATGTACGACGACACCATCTCGCCGCCACCCAGACCCACAGCGAACAGGCAAAGTGAGAGGGCAATCGCCAGTCCGCCGGTTCCGAGACCGACGTAGCGAGCGAAGTCCTCAGCGTTGAGTGCCGCGTGCGCCTGTCGCTCAGTCAACGGAGCGAGTCGGATCCGGTAGAGAACTGACCCGACGAGCAACGTCGCACCGAACAACTGCAAGAACCCGCCAAACAGCCCGAGCAACAGCACTTTCGGCGAGGCGGCGGCGGGGTCAACTGCCGGCAGAAACGCCGCGGTGCTGTCCGGATACAGACCGTAGATCGGTAATAACAGTGCCAGCGCGCCGAGCAGCGCACTCTGGAGCGCGAGCGTCCGCGGGACAGTCTGTCTGAGATACGAATGGCGTTCGTAGCGGAGTCGCTCGTAGGTCGACCCTGAAACGATCGCCTGAGCGATGGTGTCGTCGGGCTGTGAATCAGTAGACATATGTTACCGGTTCCTATCTACCGGGAGTTTACTCAATCCGCGATATAACCTTTTTGCACGGCGCAAGATTCAGACTCGCTGTCTGTGAACACCACCTGCGTTGTGTTTACCGACCTTCCCGAACCGTCCTAGAACGCTCTCACTGCGTATGAATGGCCTCGCCACGAGCGGCCGCGGCCGCCTCGTGAACTGCCTCGGAGAGCGTCGGGTGCGTGTGAATCGTCCCGGCGATGTCTTCCAGCCGCGCACCCATCTCGATGCCCAGCCCGAGTTCGGCGATGAGTTCCGACGCCTCCGGGCCGACGATCTGGGCCCCGAGCAGGAACTCCTCGTCGGCGTCGGCGACGACGCGGACGAACCCATCCTTTTCGTTGACGGTGAGCGCGCGACCGTTGGCCCGTAGCGGCATCTGTCCGACGACCGGGTCAAAGCCCGCCGCCTCGGCTTCGCCCTCTGTCATGCCGACGGTGGCGATTTCGGGGTCGGTAAAGACTGCCGCCGGAATCGCCTGATGGTCGAACGCGGCCGGCTCGCCGGCGGCGGCTTCCGCGGCGACTTCACCCTCGGCCATCGCCTTGTGGGCAAGCATCGGCTCGCCAGCCACGTCCCCGACGGCGAACACCGATTCGAACGCGGTTCGGCACTGGTCGTCAGTCGGGAGGCATCCGTTCTCGTCCGTCTGGAGGTCAATGTTCTCCAGCGCAAGTGTGTCCGTGACCGGCTCGCGGCCGACCGCGACTAAGCATTTCTCGGCGTTGTACTCGGTGATTCCGTCGTCTTCGTTGACGGTCTGGACGCGAATGCCCTCGTCTGTCTCCTCCCAGTCGTCGGCCGCCTCGCCGAAGTTGAAATCGATCCCCAGCTCCTCGGCGCGGTCGCGGACGACCGCCGCGATGTCGTCCTCGTAGCCCGGCAACACGTCGTCGAGCATCTCGACGACTGTGACCTCCGCACCCAGCTTCGCGAACACCGTCGAGAGCTCCATCCCGATATAGCCCGCGCCGACGACGAGCAGTTCTTCCGGCACTGCTTCCAGCGCCAGCGCGTCCTTCGAGGAGAGGATGTGCTCGCCGTCGAACTCGAAGCCCGGCACTTCCATCGGTCGGCTCCCCGTCGCGACGACAGCGTGCTCGAACGACAGCGACTCCGAACCCTGTCCCTCGCCGCCGTGGGCGACCCGGACCGTCTCGTCGTTGACGAACTCGGCGGTCCCTTCCACCAGATTGACGCCGGCGCTCTTACACAGCGACTCGACGCCCCGTGTCAGCCGTGTGACGACGCCGTCTTTCCACTCTGTCATCCCGGCCATGTCGACGGCCGGGTCCGCGAACACGCCCATCGACTCGGCCTGCCGGGCGTCGTGGGCCACGTCCGAGGCCGAGATGAGCGCTTTCGAGGGAATACAGCCGTGGTTCAGGCAGGTCCCGCCGTAGGCGTCCCGCTCGACGAGTGTCGTGTCCAGTCCCAGCTGTGCGCCCCGGATCGCGGCAACGTAGCCGCCCGGTCCGCCGCCGATAACAAGCAATTCGGTTCCTGTAGTGACATCTCCAACGACCATAGCGGTGCCTCGTCCGGGTCCGTGAAAAGCTATCGCCCTTCACCTCGCTGTCGTGTCTCGCTTGCGCCGCCGATACAGGTAGTATCCGATGACCGGTACCGACACCGCAAACGCTGCGAGCAGTGTCGACCCCACTCCGTGGACGATGCCTGCGAGCGCATACAGCGGCGTCGGCGTCCAGTCCGCATCGGTCCGCCGGAGCTGCCGACTATCGAGAAAGAGGCCGACCGTGAGGAGGACGCTGAACAGCACCGCCGCCCAACTGGTGAGCACAGTCAGCGCAAACACGCCGAGGGACGCGCCGACATTCACCTCTCCCGTTGCGGTGGCCGAAATGAACAGTCGCATTGACATCTGTGAGATGGCGACACACGCCGGCGACAGGACGAGCAGCGCAGCCAACCCGTACCAAATCCAGTTGTCTCTCGCGGAGGGCATTACCTCTCCTGTCGCTCCAGCGACTTGTTTCGGTTTCGGTTGCGAACCCAAGCGGCTACTCCAGCAGGAGTCGCGTTGGGTCCGTTAGATACTCTTTGAGCGTGTTGACGAAGCGCGCGGCGTCGGCCCCGTCGATGACGCGGTGGTCGATTGCAAGCGAGAGCGGGAGCGTGGGTTTCGCGACGACTTCGCCGTCTTCGGCAACCGGGCGCTCTTTCAGCGCCCCGATGCCGAGAATCGCCGTCTCGGGGACGTTGATGATCGGGCTGGCGTACTCGCCGCCGATGACGCCGAAGTTCGTGACGGTGAACGTCCCACCCTGCATCTCCGACCGCTCGATGTCCCGCTCGCGTGCCCGTCCGACGAGGTCGTTGATCTCGCCGGCGAGTTCGACCAGCCCCTTCCCGTCTACGTCGTCGACGACCGGGACGACCAGTCCGTGGTCGGTCGCTGCCGCCACGCCGATGTTGTGAACGTCCCTGTAGACGATTTCCTCGTTTTCGGTGTCCAGCGCCGTATTGAGCACCGGGTGCTGCTCCAGCGCCGCGGCGACGCATTTCACCACGAAGGGCGTGTACGTCAGCGTGACATCGCGCTCCTCGGCGAGTGGCGCGAGCCGTTCACGGGCCTCGACGAGGCCGGACACGACGACCTGATCGTGGTGGGTCGCGTGAGGCACTTCACGACGGGAGCGAGCCATCTGTTCGCCGATAGACCGACGGACGCCGCGGTACGGCTCGCGGCGCTCGCCTTCGCTTGTCTCCACAGCTGTCGGTTCGGCTCCAGCGCCCCCGGTCGCCGCCGAATCACCGGCCCCGGCTACCGTTCCCGCCACGCCACCTTCGGCGCTGACGGCTTCGGCATCGGCTGCCTGTGCGGCCTGCTGTGCCTCCGCGTACGTCCGCACGGTCGCCTCGTCGACGTAAGGCTGGCCGTCCCGCGTCTGGTCGGTCGGGACGGCGTCGATGTTCACGTCGAGTTCGCGGGCGGCCTTTCTGGTGGCCGGCGTCGCCAGCGTTTGGTCGCGACTGGCGGCCGCCTGTCCGTCCTCGGAGACACTTTTCACGGCTGACTTGACAGCCTCTCCGTCGTCTGTGTCGCCCGCATCGTCGACCTGTGAAACCGCTGTGGTCGGGCTGTCCCCGTCGTCGGACGCCTTCGAAACGACCGACGTCGGGCCGTCGTCACCGGAAGTCGTCTCGCCGCCCGACGCCGTGGCCGCTTCGACATCGCCTTGGGTGACGCGGCCGCCCGGCCCGCTCCCGTCGACGGCAGCGATGTCGACCCCTTTCTCACGGGCAAGCTGACGCACACTAGGCGAGGCAAACACGCGGCCGTCGGCCGTGCTGGCGTCCGACTGCTCCGACGTCTCGACCGCTGTGGTTTCGCCTGCATCGCTGTCGGTCTGCGCTGTGTCGGCTTCCGCCGATTCGGCACCCTGCGAACTGCCTGCCGCTGCGTCGGCCGCTTCGGCGTCGCCCTCTTCCTCGATGGTGATGAGCACCTCGCCGGTCTGTACCATCTCGCCGACTTCGGCGTGCAACTCCTGTACGACGCCGTTGACCGGCGACGGCACGTCGACGGCGGCCTTGTCGGTCTCCACCTCTGCGAGGACCTGATCCTCGGTGACGGCGTCGCCGGGCGAGACGTGCCAAGTCAGCACCTCACCCTCTGCGACCCCCTCACCGAGGTCTGGGAGATTAAATTCAAACATATGTCAGAACTCGACTGCCTCTCTGATACCGTCTTTGATGCGGGCGGGTTCGGGGAGGTAGTAGTCCTCTAAGGCGTACAGCGGGTAGGGCACGTCGAAGCCCGTCACCCGCGTAATCGGGGCCTCCTGATACAGCAGGACCTCCTCCTGAATGGTGGCGATGATTTCGCCGGCCAGCCCACCGGTCTTGGGCGCTTCGTGGACGACGGCCGCTCGCCCGGTCTTCTTGAACGACTCGACGATGGCGTCGGTGTCCATCGGCGACAGCGTTCGCAGGTCGATCACTTCGGCGTCGATGCCCTCCTCGGCCAGTTCCTCGGCGGCCTCGACTGTCGGCTGTGCCATCGCGCCCCATGTGAACACGGACACGTCAGTCCCCTCGCGCCGGGTCTTTGCCGTGCCCAGTTCGACAGTGTAGGGGTCGTCGGGGACCTCCTCACGGAACGACCGGTAGATGAGCTTCGGTTCGAGGAAGATGACGGGGTCCGGGTCACGGATGGCCGCCGTGAGCAGTCCTTTGGTCTCCTTTGGCGTCGACGGGACGACCACCTTCAGCCCCGCCTCATGGACGTAGAACGCCTCCTTGGATTCGGAGTGGTGTTCCGGCGCGCGGATGCCGCCGCCGTAGGGCGCGCGAACGGTGAGCGGACAGTTGTACCGGCCGCGGCTCCTGTTCCGAAGCCGGGCGGCGTGGCTGACTATCTGGTCGAACGCGGGGTACATGAACCCGGAGAACTGCATCTCCGGCACTGGTCGGAGCCCGTAGGCGGCCATGCCGATGGCCGTCCCGACGATGCCGGCCTCCGCAAGCGGTGTGTCGATGACGCGCTGGTCACCGAACTCCTCGTGGAGTCCTTGCGTCGCCCGGAAGACGCCGCCGTTTTTCCCGACGTCTTCACCCATCACGACAACGTCCTCGTTTCGCTCCATCTCGCCGTAGAGCCCATCACGGACGGCCTGTACGAGCGTCAAACTCTGTGTGTCTGCGTCCTGTGTACTCATTCCAGTAGCACCTCGTCGCCGTGTCGTTCGCGCAGCTCTTCGAGGTAGTCCAGTTGCTGTTCGAGTCGCTGTGGCATCTCCGCGTACACGTCAGCGAACATCTCTTCCGGTTTCGGTCGCTCGGTCGCCTCGGCCTCGTCGATGGCTGTGGCCACCTCATCCTGAACCGATTCGTCGATGGCGTCAGCGCGCTCGTCGTCGAGCAGGCCTCGGTCTCTGAGGAACGCCTCCATCCGCGGAATGGGGTCTTTCTGCTTCCAGTGTTCGACCTCGCTGTCGTCGCGGTACACCGACGGGTCGTCAGCAGTCGTGTGCGCGCCGAAGCGGTACTGCACGGCCTCGATCATCGTCGGCCGAAGCCCATCCTCGGGCGGGTCGTGTGCCTTCTCGACGGCCTCATGAGTCACCTGATACACCGCCAGCGGGTCCATCCCATCGACTTGGACGCCGTCGAAGCCGTAGGCGTTGGCCTTCTGGGCGAGCGTCTCGCTGGCCGTCTGACGCTCCCGCGGGACCGAAATCGCCCACTGGTTGTTGTTACAGAAAAACACCGCTGGCACGTCGAACACACCCGCGAAGTTCAGTCCTTCGTGAAAGTCGCCCTCGGAGGTCGCACCGTCCCCGAAGTACACGAGTGCAGCGGTGTCATCGCCTTTGAGCTTCGATGCCCACGCGGCCCCGGTCGCGTGCGGAATCTGTGTCGCGATTGGGACCGCAAACGAGAACGCCTGTACGTCTTCCGGCGGCGAATTACCCGACTCGGACCCCATCCAGTACAGCAGGTCATCGGACAACGGCCACCCTTTGACATACATGGCGAGATGTTCCCGGTAGCTCGGGAAGGCCCAGTCGCCGTCTCGCAGGGCCAAGGCGCTGCCGACTTGCGAGGCCTCCTGTCCCGACATTGGGGGGTAAGTCCCCATCCGACCTTGGCGTTGCAAACTCACCGCCCGCTGGTCGAAGTGCCGGCCGAGTTTGAGATGCCGGTACATCTCCACCAGTTCGTCGTCAGAAAGGTCCGGTACTGTTGCGCCGTCGACCACTGTCCCGTCTTCATCGAGAATCTGTACCTTATCTGTTGGGTCGCGCTGGAGGACACTCATAGAAACCGCCTCCGTCGAAGTGGCATACGACGACTGTTCACTCGCATTACGTTTAGAGCTTTCGCGGCGCTGAAAAATCTCTCCTAGGTGGGTATTACTGGCAGTATCGGTCTTTCAGACACTCTATAGACGTTTTAATTCTACCTAATTTATCAACGATAACTCCGATGTATCAGTTGTCCGCGCGTACTTTCGCCCGCGCCTCGTCTGCACTCTCCCCCTCACGCAGGACGCTCTCGACGAACAGTTCGCCGGCGCGGTAGGACGACCGGACCATCGGCCCCGAAGCGCAGTACAGGAAGTCGAACTCCTCCTCGGCGACCCGCTGCCAAGTGTCGAAGGCGTCGGGATGGACGTACTCCGAAACCTCCAGATGTGAGCGGGAGGGCTGGAGATACTGGCCGAACGTCACTACGTCGACGCCGGCTTGCCGGAGGTCCGACAGCGTCTGGTACACTTCGTGGGCGTACTCACCGACGCCCAGCATCACACTGGTCTTGGTGTAGCCGTCGCCCTCACGGTTGGCCTGCCGGAGCACCGAGAGGGACTGCTCGTAGCCGGCCCGGCGGTCCCGAACCGGCCACTGGAGGCGGTCGACCGTCTCGATGTTGTGGGCGATAACGTCCGGGTCGGCGTCGATAATCTTCCGTACGAGGTCCGGCTCACCCTGAAAATCGGGGATGAGACACTCGACGAGGATTGACGGGTCACGCTCTTTGATTGCGCGGATCGTCTCGGCGAAGTGGCCCGCGCCCTGATCGGGCAGGTCGTCGCGGTCGACGCTGGTCAGCACCACGTAGTCCAGCCCGATCTCCGCGACGGCGTCGGCCACCTGCTGTGGCTCGTCGGCGTCTAGCGGGTCCATCCCGCCCGTCTCCACGTCACAGAAGTTACAGCCCCGCGAACAGCGGTCGCCCATCAGCATGAACGTCGCTGTTCCCGGGCCGTCACGCCCGCTCCAGCACTCCCCGAGGTTGGGGCAGTTGGCTTCCTCACAGACCGTGTTGAGGTTCCGATCCCGGAGTGACTGCTTGATGTCGGTGAACCGCTCGCCCGACGGTGGCCGCATCTTCAGCCAGTCAGGCTTGCGCGAACGACTCATTACTCGGAGTTAGGTTCGCCCGGTCAAAAACGTGCGGGGGTCGCGTCGCCTCTCACATAGCGTGTGGGCGGGTAACCGACTGGTCCGGCGACCGAGTCGAAACGACGGCCATCCGCGTACTCGCGAGCGCCCACTCTCCCGTCCGTACTGCCAGCTCAGACACGACAGACGGCGAGCATATGTGCGGACATGTCTACGGCAGTCCGATCCTCGCGGAGTTCGTCAACGAGTGCTCGGACACCGGCCCGCTCGTCCGCTGATAGTTCGTCAGCTGTCTGCCGGAGTGGGGCGGCGGCGAGTACTGACGCCAGTCCTTCCAGTCCGACCAGCGTCTCGATGGTCAATCCACCCGCCTCTAACAGCGCCTCGAACTCGGCGGCGCGGAAAAAATGGGTCTCGGTGAATGCCGCGTCATGCCCGGATTGGGCCACGAACTGACTGTCGTAATCGCCTGTCTGGGCGAGTTCACTCGCATTCGTGAGGTGTTCGGACTCCCCGACAAGTGAGAGAACGAGCCAGTTGAGCCGCCCCATAACGGACGCGAACACCGGACCCCCTGCTTTTGTTACTCGGCGGAGCTCCCGCACGGCGGCCGCCCGTTCGCCGGCGTCGAGCACGTGCGAGAGCGGCCCACCCAGACACAGCGTCGCGTCGAACGCGTCCCGGTCAAACCCGAGGTCGCGCACGTCGCCCGCCCCGACGGTCACCCGCCTCTCGTGCCCGTGTTCGGCGATTTTCTCTTGTGCGATAGCTCGCTGGCCCGTGCTTGGGTCGATGAGCGTGACATCGTACCCCTGTTCGGCCAGCCAGACGGCGTACCGACCAGCGCCGCCGCCCACGTCGAGGACGTGTCCCGTGTCGGGGAGGTTCGATTCGAGCTGTGCAACGGTTCCCGTCCACTCTAGCTGCCCGTGCAGCGTGGCTGTCAAGCGGTCCCACTCGCTCTGGCTGTTCTCGTCGTAATAGTCATCAGGGTCGCTGATAGGCATGCTTGCGCACTGTCAGCCGGCTGAGTTAATCTTTGGGCAGGAGTGTGGGACAGCCCCAATGAGCAGCCACGCCGTGAACCTGAAACACACGGCCTCGTCTCACGCGCTTTCGCTCCCCCATAGAAACGCCTTTGCCGTCGCGGAACTGCGACTGTGACGTGCCATCCCGAACCGACAGCGAGCCGACTGTGGCGGTCGCGGAGGTGCTCCCCGACTTTGCCGATGCCTTTCCCTTCGAGGAGTTCAACCGGATGCAGTCGGCGGCCCTGCCGGCCCTGCTGAACCGCGACGACAACGTCGTCGTCAGCGCGCCGACGGCCAGCGGGAAGACGGCGCTGGCCGAACTGGCCATCTGCAAGACGCTCGCCGAGGACGGGACCGCGCTCTTTCTCGCACCGCTGCGCGCGCTCACCAACGAGAAGGAAAGCGAGTGGGAGCGGTTCGAAGATCTGGGGTACTCCGTGTACGTCGTCACCGGCGAGCGGGACCTGAACCCTCGCCGCGCCGAGCGGGCCGATATTCTCGTGATGACGCCGGAAAAAGCTGACTCGGCTACCCGGAAACACGAGACCAGCCGCTACTCATTCATCACTGACGTGGACTGCTGTGTCATCGACGAGGTCCACCTGCTTGACTCAGACCGACGGGGGGCGGTGCTCGAAGTCACTGTCTCGCGACTCCGCCGGCTCTGTGACCCGCGCGTGGTGGCGTTGTCGGCGACGATGCCGAACATCGACGACGTGGCTGACTGGCTCGACGCCCCTGACGAGACCACCTTCGCCTTCGGCGAGGAGTATCGGCCAGTGCCGCTGAACGCCGACGTGAAGACGTATTCACACGGCGAGAACGCTTTCGCCGACAAGTACCGGCGGCTCTACCGGGCGCTTGACCTCGCCGAGCCACACATCCGCGAGGAGGGGCAGGCACTCGTGTTTGTCTCCTCGCGTCAGGACACGGTGCAGGCCGCGAAGAAGGCCCGCGATGAAATCGTCGAGCGCGATATTCCGATGGGCGCGCGCGGGGACTACGATTTCCACAACGACGCTGCCGACCTCTCGAACGACACGCTCCGCCAGTCAGTACTGGACGGCGTCGGCTTCCACCACGCCGGACTCGCGCGCGAAGACAAAAACAAAGTTGAGCAGTGGTTCAAAGAGGGGGAGATACAGCTTCTCTTTTCAACCTCGACACTGGCATGGGGCGTGAACCTCCCCGCCCGCTGTGTCGTCATCCGCGACACCAAACTCCACGATCCCTTGGAGGGCGAAGTCGACATGAGTCCCCTCGACGTGCTCCAGATGCTCGGCCGCGCGGGCCGGCCCGGCTACGACGACATGGGCTACGCTTGGGTGGTCTGTGACCGCTCGGACGCCGACAAGTACCGCCGCCTGCTCCGGGACGGCAAGGAAATCGAGTCCCGGCTCGCGGCGGAACTCGACGCCCACCTGAACGCCGAGATCGCGCTCGGAACCATCGACGACGTGGACGACGTGATGGACTGGCTCGCCACGACCTTCTACTATGCTCGCTCGCAGTCGGCCCCCGACAAGTACGACGCTGGTAGCGACCTCCGGAGCCGGGTCAGTGACACGCTTTCAGCGCTCGTCGATGAGGGATTCGTCGAACAGGACGGCCTCAACGTCGAACCGACGCGGCTGGGCCAGTTGGCGTCGAAGTTCTACCTACGGCTCTCGACTGCGCGACGGTTCGCGGATGTCGCCGAGCGCTGTCAGGAGGCTGCTGACCCCGACTCCGGGGTGACTGTCGACGCGGACGACCTGCTGACTGCGGTGGCCGGTTCGACCGAGTTCGACAGTGTCAGCGCCCGGTCCGACGAGGAGGACGCCGTCCACGCCGTTCTGGGTGACAGCGTCGACGAGAGCCTCGACGCCGGCCAGCGCAAGGTGTTGGCAATCCTCCGCTCTGGCATGACCGGGACGACCCCGACGGAACTGAAAAGCGACGCGTGGGTCATCCGCCAGAACGCCCTTCGCCTGCTGGCCGCGATGCGGGAGTTCGTCGACACGCTGGGGCCAGCTCGCTACGCAAACCTCGCCTGTCGGGTCGAGGCCCGCGTCGAACACGGTATCAGCGCCGACGCGGTCGGGTTGACGGCCATCGACGGCGTTGCCAGAGGCCGTGCCGGAAAACTCGCTGCTGCGGGGCTCACATCTCCCGCCGACGTGGTCGAAGCCGGCGAAGACGGCCTCGTCCGTGCTGGACTCTCCGATGGCGTCGCCGAACAGGTGCTTGCGAACGCGCGGGACCTCCCTGTCGTCTCCATCGACTGGGGCGATTTCCCCGAGACAATCGCACCCGGCGATAACGATATGCGGGAGGTAACGGTCGAGAACACCGGCGGCAGCGCCCGCGCGGGCCTGCGTGTCACAGTGAACGGTCGTGAGATGACCGCAAAGCCGTCGTATCTCGGCGAAGCCACGCTTCCGGTAGCCGTTTTCGGCGCGGATGCGGACGAACTCACGTTCACTGTCGAGGTCGCGTTCCCTGCGCTGCCGCTCCCGACGATCACCGAAACCCGGTCCGTGCTGGTCCGGTAATCGGCGTCTCGTCTGTTTCTCTGAAACGGCCCTATATTACGCGATAAAATTTATAAAGCGTTCTCGAAGCGTTTCTGTGGGCCGTGAAACATCGCTGAAAGGTACTGAAATCCGGTTAACATTCCGAAAAGAGCACGAATTATCCCCAAGGGTCTGGCGTTTATATGGGGGTATGGGTTCTTACGAAGAACCGAGGAAGCCCACAATGTCCAGTGCATCGCCCTTCCGCTCCCCGATGGAAGCCGCCCCAAGTAGCGTCGCCCTCCGATCACTCACTCGTCCCCTGCAATTCATCGCGTTCTGGCTGGCTATCGTCACGCCGCTGGCATACCCACCGCTGCT
The DNA here is from genome assembly GCF_008729015.1 of Haloarcula sp. CBA1129. NCBI lineage: Archaea > Methanobacteriati > Methanobacteriota > Halobacteria > Halobacteriales > Haloarculaceae > Haloarcula > Haloarcula sp. CBA1129. The sequence continues at coordinate 2,718,003 of NZ_RKSM01000001.1, read as the reverse complement.
GCTTGGCGGGCTGGACAGTCAGAGCTTCCTCATCTTCGTGGGTGTCGTTGCCCTCAACGTCTTCGGCCTTCTCGCGGGCCGAGGATACGGTGACCCCGCCTGACTTGGCCGGGTCTTCCTCCCCTCCACGCTGGCAGTTCTGGCATACTGTTTCTGTGTCCGTCCCCTCTCAAAGACACTCTCCTCGGCTGTTATACACCCCCTAACAGTACCTCGCGTAGTGTCGTCGCGTCGTCCGCGATTTCGTGCACCATCGAGAGGTCCGTCTCGTCGCCGTCACCGCGGAACCCGACAGTCGTCATCCCGGCGGCGACGGCAGCGCGTGCGCCCGCGGTGGAGTCCTCAACGGCCCAGCAGTCCTCGGGTGCGACGCCCAGTTCTGCCGCGCCCCGCTCGTAGATGTCCGGTTCCGGCTTGCCGGGACCGTCGATGTCGTTTGCGCTGATCGCAACGTCGAACTTCGAGAGCAGGTCGAAGCGCTCGTCGGCCACGTCGATCCATGCCCACGGCGCGGATGTCGTCAGCGCCAGTGATACCCCGGCATCTCGGAGGTCGTCGAGCAGTCCGTGCGCCCCTTCGAGGACGGTTGCCTCTTCGCCGTAAATCCGCTCGCCGTGCTCCTCGAACAGTCTCTCGAACACCTCGCGGCTGACTTCGAGGTCGTACTCGCTATTTAGATCCGGATACACTTCCCGGTAGTTCCGGCCGGTAATCGCCGAGAGCGGGATGTCGTCGTTCGGTGCGACTGTCGGAAGGATATCCTCGCGCTGTGCACGGACCCAGTGATCCTCGGACTGGACGAGCACGCCGTCCATATCGAAACAGACCGCCGCCGGTGGTTCGCTCATTGCCTTGCTGTCGCTCGGCGACAACTTTGGCTGTTCCGACTTCGGCAGCGGCGACTGCTCTGCGAAGCCACTCCACCGCCTGATGGTTTAAATACTGGAACGCGGCCAGACCGGTCCATGCACGACGGAACCCATGTGATGGCCGGCGAGTGTACGACCGTTTTCGAGGGACCGCGCGAGCGGGAACAGCGCGGCGACGTGCTCGTCGTCGTCAAACCGGACAACACCGTTCTCGTTCACGACGCCGACGGGTATCAACCGGTCGCGTGGCTCACACGCGCCGAAAGCGTCACTATCGACGCCGGAGCGGTGACCGCCCGCGACGGCGACGAACTCCTCCGAGTGGTCACCCACGAGGAACACGGCAGTGCCCGCTATCCGGCCTCGAGCGCCGGCGTTCCGGTACGTGACTGCCCCGACTGCGTCGGGACGCTGGTCCGAACCCGAAGCGAGGTCACCTGTACCGGCTGTGACGCCGCCTACGGGATTCCGAGCGATGCCGCGGTCACCGGCGGCCGGTGTGACGACTGCGGCCTCCCCACACTTCGGGTGGAACGCGGGCGTGCGTTCGAACTCTGCCTCGACCGGGACTGTGACTCGCTGGACGACGCTGTCACCGCGGCCTTCGACCGTGAGTGGGACTGTCCCAACTGCGACGGCGACCTGTTGATTCTCCGCCGCGGCGGCCTGCTCGCCGGCTGTGAACACTACCCGGACTGTGACACCGGCTTCTCGATGCCGTCCGGCGTCGTCGTCGGCGACTGTGACTGTGGCCTGCCGCTGTTCGAAACTGCCGGCGGCACGCGCTGTCTGGACAGTTCCTGTGCGGCATTGGGGTGAGTCCCGGCGCTACACAGCCGCAGTCGTCGGAACCGCTACGATTGCATTACCGGCTCGGACCCGCAGGGGCTTTGTCGCCGCGGGAGCCACGTCAGAGCATGGAACTGACGCTCGACGGTGATGTCGTGCGGGCCGGCTACGAGGCGCGCGAGCGGTTCTACGACTCGCGTGGCTACGGCAAGGTCCGAAACGGCGACATCGATCTGGCCCCGGTAGAGGCGGCACACCTCCTCTACCGCGGGGATATCGAGAGCATCGATGGGATGGACTTCCGGGCGTTTCTTGGGTCGGCGGCCGTCTCTGAGGTCGATTTCGCCGTCTACAAAGATCTGCGGGACCGCGGCTTCTACCTCACGCCGGCCCGCAAGGGATGGGTCGACGACGCCGCAGGCACGGACTTCGTGGTCTACCCCCGCGGCAAGGGACCGTGGGACAACGAGGTGGCCTACCGCGTCCGGGTCGTCGGTGAGCGCGACACGGTTGGGGCCACCGGTCTGGGCGACTGTGTGCTGGCGGTCGTCGACGAGGAGAGCGAAGTGACCTATCTCGACACCGACCGGCGCGACGTTGCAGGGACCAGCGACGCCGCCGTTCCGGCAACGGAGGGTGAACTGCTCGGAGAGCGGGTGGTTTGCTGGGAGCCGCCGACGGAACTGTACGAACAGGCCTTCTACGGCCAGCAACTCGGCGACGATGGCGCGGTCCAGCTTTCGCTCGTGGAGGCCGCGTATCTCACACAGGAAGGGCTGCTCACGGTCGATGGCGGAGCCGATGCGGTCGTCGAGCGGGGCCGCGAAGTCGAGGGCGACCGATTCGACCGGCGGCTTGCCGTCTATTCCGCCCTGCGGGGGAGCGGCGTCGCCCCGAAGACCGGCTTCAAATTCGGCGCGGACTTCCGGACCTACGCCGACGTCGAGAGCGCCGAAAACCTCGGGCATTCGGAGCTACTGGTTCGGGTGTTGCCGGCGGACCACCGGTTCGAGCCGCGGGACCTCGCGCTGGACGTACGGCTTGCCCACGGCGTCCGGAAGACGATGGTGTTCGCGCTCAGGGCGGACGGCGGCGATAGTGCCGGTAGCGACGACATCGAGTGGGTGGCTGTCGAGCGACTGACGCCCTGACTTACTTCTAGCACTGGTCCACCAACCGACAGACTGCCTGCTGGTATGGCGCTCTGTGTGGCGCATCGAAACGAACCCTTTTTGCGCCGACCGGAACCAAAGCATCTGTAACGTGGCTCACCGCGAGCCGACCACATCCATGACAACAGACGACTCCCACCACGACGACGCATTGCCCGACGAGGACCGCCGCCAGTCGGGCGGAGAGTGGCAGGAGTCCGACGCCCGCTCCGGCGGCGAGTCGGTTCGCCCCGACGGGGGAACCGAAGCTGAGGGGGCCGACGAGGCGACGCTCGACCCGTGGGGCTCCTCGACCATCGCTGACTACCGCAAACTGTTCGAGCAGTTCGGCATCGAGGAGTTCGACGAGGTGCTCTCCGAGGTTCCTAACCCCCACTATCTGATGCGCCGGGGCGTCATCTTCGGTCACCGCGACTACCGGCCGGTCGCCGAGGCGATGCGCAACGACGAGCCCTTCGCTGCGCTGTCGGGGTTCATGCCGACCGGCGACCCCCACATCGGCCACAAGCTCGTCTTCGACGAGATCATCTGGCACCAACAGCAGGGCGGGGACGCCCACGCGCTCATCGCGGACCTCGAAGCCCACAGCGCCCGCGGACTCTCTTGGGACGAAATCGACGAACACGCGACGGACTACGTCCTCTCGCTGCTCGCGCTCGGCTTCGACCCTGAGGACGGCATGCTCTACCGTCAGTCGGACAACCGCGAGGTGCAGGACCTCGCGTTCGAACTCGGCGCGGAGGCGAACTTCTCGGAACTGCAGGCAATCTACGACTTCGACGGCGAGACAGATGTCTCTCACATGCAGTCGGTCGTCACCCAGATGGCCGATATCCTGTACCCGCAACTAGACGAGCCCAAGCCGACGGTCATCCCCGTTGGCCCGGACCAAGATCCACACATGCGGCTCGCACGCGACCTCGCCGCGCGGATGCGGTACTTCGGTGTGACGGAAGCCTTCGCCAGTTTCGAGGCTGACGGCGTCGAGCGGACACTGCTCCGGCAGGCCTACGACGCCCGCGAGGAGTACGCCGAGGAGCCAGACCGGCCCCGCTGTGGCGAGGCCGCCGACTGGCTGCGCGACCACCAGCCGGCACCCGCTGACGCCCGCGAGTCCGTCGTCGCCAAACTCGACGAGGCGGGCAAGGAACCGCTCCGCCCGCGGATTCGGTTCCTCGACCGCAACGCGACTGCCGAGGCCTTCGAGGCGCTCATCGAGGCCATCGACGGCGAGAAGCGGGTGTACGACGAGCACATCGACACGTTCGATCTGGACCACGCCGAGGCCGAGGAACTGGCCCAGCGGGTCGAACTCGACACCGGCGGCTACGGCTTCCAGCCGCCGTCGTCCATCTACCACCGCTTCATGACAGGCCTCACCGGCGGCAAGATGTCGTCGTCGATTCCAGCCTCGCACATCTCCTTGCTTGACGACCCGGAGGACGGGTACGACAAGGTGAAATCGGCGACTACTGGCGGCCGCTCCACGGCCGAGGAACAGCGCGAAAAAGGCGGGAAAGCCGATGAGTGCCCAGTGTACGAGCTGTATGCCTACCTGCTCTCTGGCGACGACGACGAGTTCGCCAAGGAGGTGTACGACGAGTGTGTCGGCGGCGAACGCCTCTGTGGTGGCTGTAAGGAGCAGGCCGCCGAACTGATGGCCGAGTTCCTTGAAGACCATCAGGAGAAACGCGACGAGTGGGAAGACAAGCTCGACGAACTCGACATCGACCTCGACTCTGACCGCGTGCCGACGAGCGCGGACTGAGTTCCGGACCGATACAGGTACTTCGTGCCGAGACGTGCACACGCACAACGTTTATATTTGCCAGCCACAACCGCTCAGACATGGCATCCGAATCCCACACAGGTGTCGCTCGCCAGCCACCAGACCGCCCGGGGTTCGGCTTCTTTTTCGCCACCTGATCGTGTGTGGACTCCGACGGCGCCGAGAGGCGTGGTCGGACGAAACCGCGAACAGGAAGTGAGAACCGTTAACTGAGCGACCCGCGGTTATCCCACAAGACCGAGACACCCGTATGAAACGACCACAGGCACAGGTGGCTGTCCTGCAGGCCGCCGACGCACAGGAAGACAGGCGTATCGACGACGTGGCCGAAGAAGCCGATCTCAAGCCGGAAGCGGTCACCAGAGCGGCGTTCGAACTCGAAGCCGATGGACTGCTCTCCGTCACAGAAGAGACGCTCGAACACTACGAACTCACCGAGGAAGGCGACCAGTACGTCCGTGAGAGCTTGCCCGAACAAGACCTCTACGAGGCAGCTATCGACGCTGGCGCGGCCGACGGCCCAGTCCAGATGGGACAGGCTATCGGGGCCTCGGGCCTCGAAGGCGGCGCGGTCGACATCGCGCTCTCGAACTACGCCCGCAAGGCCTACGGCGAGATCGACAGCGGCGAGATCACGGCCAACGCTGACGCCGACCCCGGGTCCGATCCCGAGATGCTGGCGCTTGAGGCCGTTGCCGACGGACGCGTTGACGATGCCGACTCGGATGCGCTCGACCAACTGGAACGGCGTGGCCTCCTCAACGTCCGCGAGGAGACTGTTCGCTCGATCAAACTCACCGACGACGGCGTCACCGCGCTGATGGAGGGCGTCGAAGCTGCCGAGACCGTCGACCAGCTCACGCCCGAGATGCTCACCAGCGGCGAGTGGGAGGACGTGGCCTTCACTGAGTACAATGTCGAGGCCGACGCCGAGGACGTGAGCCACGGCAAGGAACACATCCTCCGCCAGACGGCCAACCGCGTGAAGGACACGCTCGTCGGGATGGGCTTCTCCGAGATGGAAGGCCCCCACGCCGACGCCCAGTTCTGGATTAACGACTGCCTGTTCATGCCACAGGACCACCCGGCCCGAACCCACTGGGACCAGTTCGCGCTGGAGGAACCAGAGGAGATCGGTCACCTCCCCCCGGACCTCGTCGAGCGGGTCCGCTCGGCGCACAAGGAGGGTGTCGGCCCCGACGGCGAGGGGTATCACTCGCCGTGGACCGAGAACATTGCTCGCGGGATGGACTTGCGTGGCCACACCACATCGCTGTCGATGCGGTATCTCTCCGGCCACCAAGTCGGCGAACTCGACCCGCCCGAACGCTACTTCAGCGTCGAGAAGGTGTACCGCAACGACACGCTCGACCCGACACACCTGCTGGAGTTCTTCCAGATCGAGGGCTGGGTGATGGCCGAAGATCTCTCCGTGCGGGACCTGATGGGGACGTTCACGGAGTTCTACGAACAGTTCGGCATCACTGATCTGGAGTTCAAGCCTCACTACAACCCCTACACGGAGCCGAGCTTCGAACTGTTCGGTACCCACCCCAAGACCGGTGAGGTCGTCGAAGTCGGGAACTCCGGTATCTTCCGCGACGAGGTGCTCACGCCGCTTGGCGTCGACTGCGACGTGATGGCGTGGGGTCTCTCGCTCGAACGACTACTCATGCTCATGTACGGCTTCGAAGACATCCGCGACGTACACGGGACGCTGTGTGATCTTGAACTGCTGCGGGAGACGGAGGTGATGCGCTGATGCCGGTCGTCGATGTTGACCCCGACGAACTGCGGTATCTGACCGGTCACGACGAGAAAGACGACGACGAACTCAAGTCTGACCTGTTCGATCTCGGCCTCGAATTCGAGGGCTGGACCGAGGACGACGAGTTCCAACTAGAGTTCGCACCGGACCGACTGGACCGTCTCTCGGTCGAGGGTGTTGCTCGCTCCCTGCGGTATCATTACGGCGACGACCGCGGGGTAGACATCCCCAACACGAATAGCGCTGACTGGACCATCGAGGTCGAGGACCAGCCCGAGGAGCGACCCTACGTCACCGGCGCTATCGTCCGCGGGCTGGATATGGACGAGGCCGCGCTGGAGTCGCTCATCCAGCTACAGGAGAAGCTCCACGCGACGATGGGGCGCAAGCGGGCGAAAGGCGCTATCGGCGTCCACGACCTCACCATGCTCAAAGGCGATTCGGTCACAGACGAGACGGGCAAGTCCATCACCTACACCAGCGCCGACCCCGATGAGGCGACGTTCGTCCCGCTGGACGCCGACGCGGAGATGACCCCCAGTGAGGTCATGGCTTCTCACGAGACCGGCCAGACATACGGCGACCTCGTGGCCGACTTCGACCGCGTGCCGGCCATCTACGACGCCATCGGGCTGTTCTCGTTCCCGCCGGTCATCAACGGCCGCCGGACCGAGGTCAGCGTCGACTCACGGGACCTGTTCATCGAGATGACCGGGACCGACCAGTGGACCATCGACCACATGTGTAACATCGTCTGCTACGCGCTTGCCGCCCGCGGCGGTCAGGTCGAGAAGGTCGACGTGTCCTACGCCGACGACGCGCCCGGCGAATACGCTGGCAAAACCCTGGAGCGCCCGGATTTCGCCGTGCGGACGAAGACGGTCACCCACGACCGCATCGAGTCCATCCTTGGTGTCTCGCTGGACGAGCGCGAAGTCATCGATTACGCTGAGCGCGCGGGCCTCGATGCGACCGAGACGAAATCTGACGATGGCGTGGCCTACGACGTCGAGGTGCCACCCTACCGCGTTGACGTCATCCACCCGCTCGATATCATCGATGACATCGGGCGGGCGCTCGGGTTCAACAGCCTCGAACCGACCTACCCCGATGTCTCGACAGTCGGCGGCCGCCACGAGCGGTCTAGACTGGAGGACGCCGCCCGGGACGCTCTGGTCGGCTTGGGCTTCGAAGACCTGCTGAACTTCCACATGATAAACGAAGCCGAGAACTTCGAGCGGATGGGGCTGTCGGTTCCGGGGACCGACGAGCAGGCCGACGGCGTCGTCGGCCTATCCGACCCGGTCACCATTCAGGAACCCTACAGCGAGGACTACACCATCCTCCGGACGTGGGCGCTCCCCTCCATCATGATGGTGCTTGAGAACAACACCCACCGGAGCTACCCGCAGGACCTCGCCGAGATTGGGCTGGCGGCGGGTCTCGATGACTCGGAGAACACCGGTGTCGCCGAACACCGTACCGTTGCCGCCGCGCTCGCGCGCACAGACGCCTCCTACGAGGACGCCAAGGCTCGCCTGCAGGCGCTGGCCGACGCCTTCGACAAGGACCTCAAAACGCCCGCGACCACGCATCCGTCGTTCATCGGCGGCCGCGTCGCCGACGTCGTCCTTGACGGGGAGGTAGTCGGCGTCATCGGTGAACTCCACCCGAAGGTGCTCGTCGAGCACGACTTAGAACTGCCAGTCGCCGCGTTCGAGTTCCGACTGGACGCGCTGAAATAAGTTCGACTGCGAGAGCCAGACCGCTACCCGTCATTCGGGTAGACGTACTCCACGTCGCTCGGTTTTCCTGTTTCCTCTTCGTCGGTTTCGACGACAATAGTCGAGGAGAGTTTGTTGAACAGCCGCAACCCCTCCTCCTCGTAGGCAAGCCAGCCCACGAGGATGTCTATGGGAAGCAGGAACGCCTTCCCGAAGCTCTCGATGGCTGCCGTACCGTAGCCGATGGCATCGCCACGCTCGTCTGTGACGGCGATGTTCATGACTATCTTGCCGGCTGACTGACCCTGTCGGCCTTCGAGTACAGTCCAGTACACGAACAAACCGAGACCGTTCAGGCCGGTGGCGGGGGTCGTAAGCGAGAGGCCTCCAGTCAGTAGCGAGAATACACCTGCGGCTTGGCCCAGCGCAGAGAGGACGACACCAACGAGCAGGATGTCGAGGAGCCACGCGAGAAATCGGTCGTCCCAAGAAGCGATATGCAGTGTTCGGGGGCTGTCGGTCATGCTGGTGATTCGCCGCAACTGTACTTCAACATTCGCCGGCTACAGGTCCGCGCCGACGGCGTCTTCGACCGAGTCGAAGCCGTCCTCCACGAGCAGGTCAAGCAACCCCTCGTTGATCTCGCGGGCGATGGACGGGCCGCGATAGACTAGGCCGGTGTACAGCTGGACGAGCGAGGCCCCGGCGCGGACCTTCCGGTATGCGCCCTCAGCCGTCGAGACACCGCCGACGCCGACGACGGGCACGTCGACGCGCTCGGCGACGAACCTGACCATCTCAGTCGCCTCGTTCTCGATTGGTTTCCCGGAAAGACCACCCGTCTCGACGGCATTCGGCGAGCGCAGGCTGGCGGGCCGTTCCGTTGTCGTGTTAGTCGCGACGACGCCGTCTAGGTCCAGTTCGGTCACCAGATCCAGCGCATCCTCGACTGCCGGCTCGGGGAGGTCCGGCGAGAGCTTCACGAGCAGCGGGGCCGCGCCCGCGTCCTGTAGCTCGCTGAGGATGGCCTCCATCGCATCCCGGTTCTGGAGTTCTTCGAACCCCTCGGAGTTGGGACAGGAGACGTTGACGACGAAGAAGTCCCCGCCCTCCGCGACGTGTTCGTACGTTGTCCGGTAGTCGTCAGGGGCGGCCTCTGTTCCGACGTGTTCCGTCTTGGCGATGTTGACGCCGACTGGGAAGGGTGCGTCGACGTTCTTCAATCGCTCGCCGATAACGGTGGCTCCGTCGTTGTTCAGCCCCATCCGGTTGATGATGGCCTCGTCCTCTTTGAGCCGGAACATCCGCGGGCGGGCGTTGCCGGTCTGTGGCTCGGCCGTGACACCACCGACTTCGGCGAAGCCGAAACCAAGCGATGCCAGCGTTCCGGGAATGGTGGCGTTCTTGTCGAATCCGGCGGCGACACCGACGGGGTTGTCGAAGGTGTGGCCGAAGGCCTCTACAGTGAGTCGGTCGTCAGCGACGGTGTAGCGGTCGGCCATCACGTCGGCGACCTGCGTTCCGTCGACTGCCGCCAGCAGTCGGTGGATGCTTCGGTTAGCGGTCTCTGCTGGCAGGGCAAACAGGAATGGCTTCGCGATATCGTAAGGTCTCATTGTGTGGGTGGTCGGGTTGGCTTGAAGAACGGTGGTGAACGACCGATTCCGGGCATCGGCCCCAACAGCCCCGCCCAGTGGCACTGTGTCACCGTCGATATGGAGTTAAAAGTCGTGTTCGACCTCTTCGGGGTCGGCCTTCTGGATAATAATTTTGTTGTCACGGACGCGAACGAACACCTCGTCGCCAATTTCCATCCCGGCGACGGCTAGCTCGTCTTCGTGAATGTTGATATGTACGTTGTGGTACTCGCCGTCCTCATCTTTGGCGCCACTTGGGCTGAGCTTCTTCTTTCGCACCATCGCGCTATCCTACTCCGCACTTCACCGCAGGATACACTTAAGTCTACCGTGCCGCCGGCCGCTGGCTGGTGGTTTTCTGGCGCGCGTGACGATTTCGACCCGCATATCCGGCCTGAACCAGCCGGTTTGCAGGTCTGGATCGACACGTAGTGTCTCCACTGTATAAAAACACCCCCCGACGGAGGGCGGATTGGGGGGTATATTTATGTTCTGGCATGTGCTGAATTGGCATGGAGCGGTGAAATCCATGGCACCCGACAGTGACAAGCGCAACTTCGCACTGCGCGAAGACGGTGACGAATCGAGCGTCTTCTCCGGCGGAACACCTCGACAGGCTGCGTTGAAGGCAGCACGTCGACTCGAGCCGGCCGACGGTGAAGATCAGGCTGACCCTGAGGAAATACGACTACGAGAGAAAGGGACCCACAAAGTCCACATCTACGAAGCGTGGGCATGGGTCGAGGAGGCGCCGGACGATAAACCCGACTGGATGCCCGGTGACATCACGAAAGGGAACGTCTCGAAACAGGGCGTTGAACACCTAGACGAGATCTAGGCCGTATTTCCGACATTTTCGGAGACGACATCGTATCCCTCTCGGTTGTGTTACGCTCGCGTGTGCGCGAGAGGCCATGCGCCGATTGGTCGCAGTCCCACCTGTTCTGATAGCCCGTCGTTTCGTCTGTACATATGTGGGACACTCACACTCGTGCAATCCTGTCTCGCGGGTGATTTCCTTCGACGGGATTAAGTGTGGCTCACCCATCGGAATGTAATGCGAACACGGTCAGGGGAGATGTCCCCCGAACGAACCAGTTCCGACGCGCTTAAACGTAACAGGGCGTTCGGAATGAACGCAAAGGTCACTCGTGTCGTGTGGTTCGACGCAAGTCCTAATCCGACGCCCTTAAGTGTAACAGGGCGCTCGGAGTGAACGCGAACGACGTTCGGTCGGGGTGTCAAACCCTACCGACACGGACCAGGCGGGATCGCCTCGCCAACGAAACTCGAAGCCTTTATGGTGGCTTCGAGACAACAATCAGGTCCGAAGAAATGAGGATTCCACCCCTGCGGTCCGCCGTCAAGATGGAATCTGATGTTAGCCCTGATAGTTCGGTGACACTCGGTCGACGGGTGTCCTCGAACACCCTTCGATAGCGACCACACCCATTATATGGGTGTGATCCCGCCTAACCCCCCGGCCTTGCGCCGGGATACATTCCGGTTGATCCTGCCGGAGGCCATTGCTATCGGAGTCCGATTTAGCCATGCTAGTTGCACGAGTTTAGACTCGTAGCATATAGCTCAGTAACACGTGGCCAAACTACCCTACAGACCGCGATAACCTCGGGAAACTGAGGCCAATAGCGGATATTACTCTCAGGCTGGAGTGCCGAGAGTGAGAAACGTTCCGGCGCTGTAGGATGTGGCTGCGGCCGATTAGGTAGATGGTGGGGTAACGGCCCACCATGCCGATAATCGGTACGGGTTGTGAGAGCAAGAACCCGGAGACGGTATCTGAGACAAGATACCGGGCCCTACGGGGCGCAGCAGGCGCGAAACCTTTACACTGCACGACAGTGCGATAGGGGGACTCCGAGTGCGAGGGCATATAGCCCTCGCTTTTCTGTACCGTAAGGTGGTACAGGAACAAGGACTGGGCAAGACCGGTGCCAGCCGCCGCGGTAATACCGGCAGTCCAAGTGATGGCCGATATTATTGGGCCTAAAGCGTCCGTAGCCGGCCGGACAAGTCCGTTGGGAAATCGACGCGCTCAACGCGTCGGCGTCCAGCGGAAACTGTCCGGCTTGGGGCCGGAAGACTTGAGGGGTACGTCCGGGGTAGGAGTGAAATCCTGTAATCCTGGACGGACCACCAATGGGGAAACCACCTCAAGAAGACGGACCCGACGGTGAGGGACGAAAGCTAGGGTCTCGAACCGGATTAGATACCCGGGTAGTCCTAGCTGTAAACGATGCTCGCTAGGTGTGCCGTAGGCTACGAGCCTGCGCTGCGCCCTAGGGAAGCCGAGAAGCGAGCCGCCTGGGAAGTACGTCTGCAAGGATGAAACTTAAAGGAATTGGCGGGGGAGCACCACAACCGGAGGAGCCTGCGGTTTAATTGGACTCAACGCCGGACATCTCACCGGTCCCGACAGTAGTAATGACAGTCAGGTTGACGACTTTACTCGACGCTACTGAGAGGAGGTGCATGGCCGCCGTCAGCTCGTACCGTGAGGCGTCCTGTTAAGTCAGGCAACGAGCGAGACCCGCACTTCTAGTTGCCAGCAATACCCTTGAGGTAGTTGGGTACACTAGGAGGACTGCCGCTGCTAAAGCGGAGGAAGGAACGGGCAACGGTAGGTCAGTATGCCCCGAATGGACCGGGCAACACGCGGGCTACAATGGCTATGACAGTGGGATGCAACGCCGAGAGGCGAAGCTAATCTCCAAACGTAGTCGTAGTTCGGATTGCGGGCTGAAACCCGCCCGCATGAAGCTGGATTCGGTAGTAATCGCGTGTCAGAAGCGCGCGGTGAATACGTCCCTGCTCCTTGCACACACCGCCCGTCAAAGCACCCGAGTGGGGTCCGGATGAGGCCGTCATGCGACGGTCGAATCTGGGCTCCGCAAGGGGGCTTAAGTCGTAACAAGGTAGCCGTAGAGGAATCTGTGGCTGGATCACCTCCTACTGATCGGGATTGGGGCTTTGCCCCAACCCACCTTTCGGTGTTCGAGAACACCCGTCGTCCGGGCACCTATGAACTATCAGGGCTAACAACCGTGCGGATCTGCCGGGCCCATAGCTCAGCGGGAGAGCGCCGCCTTTGCAAGGCGGAGGCCCTGGGTTCAAATCCCAGTGGGTCCATACGACGTGCCAGCCTCGAACCGTGCCCCTTAAGTGCGGGACGGCGTTCGGGTGTGGTACGACGACAGATGCACCAAGCCGGGTGAAACCGCGCTTGGGAAGGGTCGATTCGCCCACCATCTCCACCTTGGGGGCGAATATGAAACCGTGTGTACGTGCGATCCAGGCGTCCACTGGACTCGTTCAGTTGAACGAGTCACAACGACGTTGGCTACTATGCCAGCTGGTGGATTGCTCGGCTCAGGCGCTGATGAAGGACGTGCCAAGCTGCGATAAGCTGTGGGGAGCCGCACGGAGGCGAAGAACCACAGATTTCCGAATGAGAATCTCTCTAACAATTGCTTCGCGCAATGAGGAACCCCGAGAACTGAAACATCTCAGTATCGGGAGGAAAAGAAAACGCAATGTGATGTCGTCAGTAACCGCGAGTGAACGCGATACAGCCCAAACCGAAGCCCTCACGGGCAATGTGGTGTCAGGGCTACCTCTCATCAGCCGACCGTCTCGAGGAAGTCTCTTGGAACAGAGCGTGATACAGGGTGACAACCCCGTATTCGAGACCAGTAGGCTGTGCGGTAGTGCCAGAGTAGCGGGGGTTGGATATCCCTCGCGAATAACGCAGGCATCGACTGCGAAGGCTAAACACAACCTGAGACCGATAGTGAACAAGTAGTGTGAACGAACGCTGCAAAGTACCCTCAGAAGGGAGGCGAAATAGAGCATGAAATCAGTTGGCGATCGAGCGACAGGGCATACAAGGTCCCATGACGAATGAGGGAGACGCGAGTCTCCAGTAAGACTCACGGGAAGCCGATGTTCTGTCGTACGTTTTGAAAAACGAGCCAGGGAGTGTGTCTGTATGGCAAGTCTAACCGGAGTATCCGGGGAGGCACAGGGAAACCGACATGGCCGCAGGGCTTTGCCCGAGGGCCGCCGTCTTCAAGGGCGGGGAGCCATATGGACACGACCCGAATCCGGACGATCTACGCATGGACAAGATGAAGCGTGCCGAAAGGCACGTGGAAGTCTGTTAGAGTTGGTGTCCTACAATACCCTCTCGTGATCTATGTGTAGGGGTGAAAGGCCCATCGAGTCCGGCAACAGCTGGTTCCAATCGAAACATGTCGAAGCATGACCTCCGCCGAGGTAGTCTGTGGGGTAGAGCGACCGATTGGTGTGTCCGCCTCCGAGAGGAGTCGGCACACCTGTCAAACTCCAAACCTACAGACGCTGTTTGACGCGGGGATTCCGGTGCGCGGGGTAAGCCTGTGTACCAGGAGGGGAACAACCCAGAGATAGGTTAAGGTCCCCAAGTGTGGATTAAGTGTAATCCTCTGAAGGTGGTCTCGAGCCCTAGACAGCCGGGAGGTGAGCTTAGAAGCAGCTACCCTCTAAGAAAAGCGTAACAGCTTACCGGCCGAGGTTTGAGGCGCCCAAAATGATCGGGACTCAAATCCACCACCGAGACCTGTCCGTACCACTGATACTGGTAATCGAGTAGATTGGCGCTCGCATTGGGTGGAAGCAGGGATGAGAATTCCTGTGGACCGATGCGTGACGAAAATCCTGGCCATAGTAGCAGCGATAGTCGGGTGAGAACCCCGACGGCCTAATGGATAAGGGTTCCTCAGCACTGCTGATCAGCTGAGGGTTAGCCGGTCCTAAGTCTCACCGCAACTCGACTGAGACGAAATGGGAAACGGGTTAATATTCCCGTGCCATCATGCAGTGAAAGTCGACGCCCTGGGGTCGATCACGCCGGGTTTTCGCCCGGTCGAACCGTCAAACTCCGTGGAAACCGTAATGGTACGAAGCGGACGAACGGCGGTATAGGGAAACGTGATTCAACCTGGGGCCCATGAAAAGACGAGCATGATGTCCGTACCGAGAACCGACACAGGTGTCCATGGCGGCGAAAGCCAAGGCCTGTCGGGAGCAACCAACGTTAGGGAATTCGGCAAGTTAGTCCCGTACCTTCGGAAGAAGGGATGCCTGCTCCGGAACGGAGCAGGTCGCAGTGACTCGGAAGCTCGGACTGTCTAGTAACAACATAGGTGACCGCAAATCCGCAAGGACTCGTACGGTCACTGAATCCTGCCCAGTGCAGGTATCTGAACACCTCGTACAAGAGGACGAAGGACCTGTCAACGGCGGGGGTAACTATGACCCTCTTAAGGTAGCGTAGTACCTTGCCGCATCAGTAGCGGCTTGCATGAATGGATTAACCAGAGCTTCACTGTCCCAACGTTGGGCCCGGTGAACTGTACATTCCAGTGCGGAGTCTGGAGACACCCAGGGGGAAGCGAAGACCCTATGGAGCTTTACTGCAGGCTGTCGCTGAGACGTGGTCGCCGATGTGCAGCATAGGTAGGAGACATTACACAGGTACCCGCGCTAGCGGGTCACCGAGTCAACAGTGAAATACTACCCGTCGGTGACTGCGACTCTCACTCCGGGAGGAGGACACCGATAGCCGGGCAGTTTGACTGGGGCGGTACGCGCTCGAAAAGATATCGAGCGCGCCCTATGGCTATCTCAGCCGGGACAGAGACCCGGCGAAGAGTGCAAGAGCAAAAGATAGCTTGACAGTGTTCTTCCCAACGAGGAACGCTGACGCGAAAGCGTGGTCTAGCGAACCAATTAGCCTGCTTGATGCGGGCAATTGATGACAGAAAAGCTACCCTAGGGATAACAGAGTCGTCACTCGCAAGAGCACATATCGACCGAGTGGCTTGCTACCTCGATGTCGGTTCCCTCCATCCTGCCCGTGCAGAAGCGGGCAAGGGTGAGGTTGTTCGCCTATTAAAGGAGGTCGTGAGCTGGGTTTAGACCGTCGTGAGACAGGTCGGCTGCTATCTACTGGGTGTGTAATGGTGTCTGACAAGAACGACCGTATAGTACGAGAGGAACTACGGTTGGTGGCCACTGGTGTACCGGTTGTTCGAGAGAGCACGTGCCGGGTAGCCACGCCACACGGGGTAAGAGCTGAACGCATCTAAGCTCGAAACCCACTTGGAAAAGAGACACCGCAGAGGTCCCGCGTACAAGACGCGGTCGATAGACTCGGGGTGTGCGCGTCGAGGTAACGAGACGTTAAGCCCACGAGCACTAACAGACCAAAGCCATCATTCATACGCACTGTGACTCATTCACCGACGATTTAACTCGTCGCTGAACGAGTCCAGGCGCAAACTGGATCGCACGAACGCACGGTGGAGCGTTGATCGAGACTGGTACTTTCACGGTTCGATTCCGTGACTCGACGTTAGGCGGCCACAGCGGTGGGGTTGCCTCCCGTACCCATCCCGAACACGGAAGATAAGCCCACCAGCGTTCCGGGGAGTACTGGAGTGCGCGAGCCTCTGGGAAACGCGGTTCGCCGCCACCATTCATACCTATCATAGCCCACTCAGGAGAGGGATCTCTCTGGAGTGGGCTTTCTGTATTTCTAAGCAGTGCGTAACTATCCGACTGCATTGAGAGCGTTCCGTATGACTCGAGAAGTCAAACTGAACGAACTCACGGCACTCCTCGAAACCGCGACGTATCCGCTGTCGGTCGAAACGGCTCGAGCGGAGTTCGACGATGTACGGCTTGTGTACGCAGACGGTTCCGAGCCACTAGCTACACTACTAACTCGGGTCAACGACGAGCAGTTCAGTTCTCCGGACGAGGCACAGTCGTCAATCTACAGCACCATTCCGGTTGAGGGGGTTGGTGAACCGGGCCAGTCGGAGGGCGAGGGCTGATCGAATCCGCTACGCTTAAACGACCGAGTTGACTACCTACATTCGAGCCAAGGTGGCAGAGTCTGGCCTAACGCAGCGGCCTGCAGAGCCGCCCATCGCCGGTTCAAATCCGGCCCTTGGCTTCTTAGTCTCTTAGGCGCCGATAAATTCCGGTAGTAACTCGATTTCAGCCTCGCTTTAGTGTGAGGACGGCGTTACAGAAGTTGCTCGAAACCAACTGGCATACCAATCAATGTGCCAAGGCATGAGCACGTCGCCGATAAAATCCGCTTTGATAGTGAACTACTGATATAGCTTGACAGGACGAACTAACGCAACAGGGGCTTCCAGTCCCCTCGTAGGCGCTAGCCAGTCCAGTCTCCGCAGTTGCGTAATATAGGGCGTGATGAGTCCCAGTGCAGAGCCGAGAAAATGCTCATAGGGATTTAGCACGCCGCCGTTGATCTGTGGATTAGCGGGAAATGCGATGACCGGTACAACGAAAAGTAGCAGAACAGTTAGTAATAGTAGGTCAGTGTACCCGTTCGCCCGCATTGTACACCTGACTTTTGTCCGCGCTTCGTCGGTCTGTTCGTACACTGAGAGACTGTATAATGCTGGGCACCGTAGCTAAAACCAAGCGGTACCCAGCAGTACTGTTGGGTTCTGAAGAAGTACGGACTGGGGGCTCAACACCGAGATAAGTCCAAACTTGCAAAGAACAAGGCTGGCGCGAACACGTTGACCGGACCGATATCGATGTTTGTGTTGTGGTGATCGCTCAGTGCAACTGGGAGGTAGCCGACAAACGAGGGTGTCATAGAACTCTTGTCACACCGTGATGATCGTGCTTCCCGGATTGTCTCCGCGTTCGTAGTTGGTGATAGCGACGACGAGGCGAAGGCACAGAGCAAGAAACACCTGCGATCGTGCGTGGACGCGGCCTCGGGCGTGCGTTCGCCCGAGGCCGCAGTCCTTCACTGATTCGTTGGTTCGTTCGACGCCAGTACGGCGGTTGTACGTCTCGTCTAGGATTGATTGCTTCAGCTGGACGCCCTCACTGTGTTCCTCGATGCGGTCTTCGATCCTGTACTCGATGTCTTTCGGGTCATCAGTGTTTCGCGCGTTGTACGGAGCGACTGGCACGACCCCTGCGGTCAGCAGGTGGTCGTGCCAGTCGAGCGTGTCGTAGGCGCTGTCACCAACCATCCAGATTGGTTGCTCAACGGCGAGCGCGTCACGTGTGACGCGCATCGCCGTCTCTTCCGGTGCTTGTTTGCTCTCGGTGAACTCGGCTGCAATCGGGATCTTTTGCCCGGTCGAGACGATCGTGCAACCGTAGCCGTAGTAGTACTCGTCGTCGGTTGGATCGTAGCACTTCGACGCGTCTGGATCGGTGGGCATCGCCCTCACGTCGGTTGAATCGATACAGTAGGTCAAGTCGAGCAGGCCGCGTCGGGCGGCCTGCTCGACGAGTCGGTCAAAGACCTCGTTGACGACGTGTTCGAGGTCGGTGAGAAAGCGATCGACCGCGTCTCTCGACGGCGGTCGATCGAAGCCACAGCTCAGCCAAACAACCGTGTTCCGAAGCTCCCGCTCAACCGGACGAATGCCGTAAATGTCCTTGTAGTAGCAGTGGAGAAAGCCACGCATCAGCTCTGGTGGTTCGTGGTCTCGTGTTCGCCCCGTCTTTGCCGGGGCGAACACGTCGAACCCTTCGAGAAACTCGAAGGAGAGGTGCTCAAACAACGCTAACGTTTCCGTCTCCACGACATTGAAGAACGACTCTACCGAAGGATCATCTTGCAGGGTCGCTGGACTCATCCACCTCAGCGTTCACCCTGCTCTTTGGTGTGCTACTCGTTCTATGACACCCTCGACAAACCATAATAACGCCGGATGAACCGAACGTTACAGAGGGCCTAGCAATTGCGAGATTCGGTACGAAAGAACGGGAGGAAACGTGTAAGGAAGGCCGTGAAGACAAACATCCGGAACTGCTGCGACGACCGCTCAGCACACTCAGAAGATATAGTGTTGGGTCGTAAGGGCGGACAATCCAACATTCGTAATCAGTGTCCGAATCCGAAATGGATGAACGTGTCACTAGCGTAGCGAATATCGTGGTGAAGGAACAGCAGACAGTATAAGATACCGACTGACCATGGTGTTTTACTACTCTTCGGTGCCGCGGTCAGTGGCATGTGATTTGGACGTCGTATCGAGTTCTGGGACCAGCCGGTACCCGGTTACCGTGCCGACTGCAGCAGAGAACGCTAGTGCCGTAGCCAGCTGCGAGACTGGGCCGAAGCCAGCGCTTGAAGCCACCGGCACGACAAGCACCGTGAGTACGGTTCCGGCAAGGCCGATTGTCGCTTCGCGGACAGCGACACGGCGGAACCGGCGACGGCGATCGCTCGGTTGCGTCTGGAGCACCGGGAGGACATCATGATATCGCGTCTGCACGAAGTAGTTCGTCACTACGGCGAGCAGGCCAGTGATGAGCGCCCACGGTCCCCAGCCGATGCCGAACGCCGGGCCGAACTCGAATATAAATCCGCTCGGCTCGGTCGACTGCTGGCCTTCGGGTGCTGGTGGCGCGGGTTCGGCCCCGCCGCCGGCCACTGTTTCGGTTTCTTCTTCGCTGTCGGTAGACGACTCAGTCTGTTCGTCGGTCGATGTCTCGACGTTAGCACCACTGCCACTACCTCCTTCACTAGCGGGCGTTTCGGTCGGCTCGTCAGCCGGTGTCACTGTCTCTGGGCTAACGCCGCCCCCGCCGTCAGTACCATTTCCATCGCTTGCATTGGTGTCGTCGCCGCCACCAGCGCCACCACCGCCCACACTACCGCCTCCACTGCTTCCACCGCCGCTACCCCCTCCAGTGGTTGACTCACCATCCGGAACCTCCATCGTGTAGGTCACTGTTTCGGAGAGGGATGGCGGACTGTTCGCGTCTGTCGTCACAGTGAACCCGAGCGTTGCTTGCTCGCCCGGGTCAAGTGTAAGCGTGTTACTCGCCTCATCGACCGACTCGCGTGAGCCTGCATCAGTATTCCTGTATATGTCTAGCCACTCGCTATCGTGTTCGATCCGGAGCGTCGCCGCCTCGTCGCTTCCGGTGACGCCGGAAAAACCGACGACGAACACGTCGTCGAATATCGTCTTGGTGCTGGAAATAACGTCAATAGAGATGACAAGCTCGCCGTTACTGTCGAACGACGCGTAGCGGTCGCCGTTGGGCGTGTCAGCCGGGGCCAGCGCAACTCCGGTGTCCGCCTCCGGGGCGAGGTCGTCGACTGGCTCGGAAAGCGGGGCCGCGCCCGTGGACATGACTGTCCCGCAGACGATGAACGCGAGCCCAAGGGCGAAGTACCACTTCATGTCGTAGCTTGGAGAAATTCAGCCAGAGTGTTGTCGGCTAGTGATACCCTGTTCCAGTATAGCGATCATTATCGGAGCGGTTATGCGTTGTAATCCTTCTGCCGGGCCGCGAAAACGACCTCACTAACGTTGTCTATGTTTTCGTCAGCGTTGTCCTGTAAATCGATAACAATCGTGAGGGCGATGCTGGGATTGTTTTCTCCGGACGCAAGGTCCGCAGCGTATCCGCGTGCGGGATCACCGTTACCGACGATAGAGCTTCCATCGTGCCGTATATCCAGAAGCTTTCCATCCCCAATGAGACTCGTATTATCCGTATTGTCTACCGAGACACCGACATCCTTGTCTCCCCTGTTGACCACCTTTAGAGCGTCGTTAAACTTGGTTGTCGCGTTCTGATTGAGGTCCTTCTGTTGAAGTTTGATTACAGAGTCACCGCCATCAGTTGCTGTATCATCAGCTGTATCTTCTGTGTTAATTATGTTGTTCGGGTCCCCGTTCGAGGTGTTTGGTTCGAAGCCCAGAAGCGCATCTGAATCATCAGAAGTATTGAGGTCAACTGTCCGCGTCGCTTCGACTGAGGAGAACGCGCCAGAGCCAAACGCGCCGCCGACAGTCGCACTGATTGTCCCGAGCCCAAGCAGGACACTTCGTCGGTTTAGTCTCATCTGTTGTGTTACACAACGCTAGTCCACCAGTTACTATTGACGTGCCTGAGCGTGGTTAATGCAGTCCATTAACGCCTCAAGCACGGCTATAACGGGCCTCAAGCAGCCCAATAGTAAGTCCCCGGAAGATGTTGTAGGTGGTACGGCACGGCCATAACGTGCTGACTAACTACAACTATGAATCGCAGAAACGTACTTACGGGACTCGGTGGACTGGCAATCAGTGGTGGGGCGCTCTTTGGGTCGGGCGCATTTACGAGCGTTAGCGCGACACGTTCAGTAGAGGTGAATGTTTTCGGTGCAGATAGTGGTACAAACGGCCTCGTAGAAGGTGCAGACCAATCTACCGAAGACGAGATTGCGGCGACGATCACCGACAACGCTGTCGACGTACTCGTTGACACGTCGTCAGCTGATGTCTCAGTCAAGGGGCCCGAGGGCAACTCTGCTGAGGCGACCAGCCTGTTTCCCGCTAATCCGGGGGCTTCGGACGGAGCGAACCCTGGTACGGATGGAACATACGACAACGTGAGCCACGAGTACGTGAGCCTTGTCGCCAACGACGTAACGATCGTCTTTGGCGAAGAGAACGGTCTCCCGCCGAACTCGACGCTCGGATACAACGGGCTCTTTGAATTTGTGGCAAACAGTAACGGCAGCACGTTCGAGGTTACGTTCGGGGAAAGCAATGGCGGCGATGTGCTTACCAAAGTCGGTGGAGAATCGGTTAGCAACGGCGCAACCGTCTCGGTCTCCCAAAGCAGCACTTCGAGTGATGCCGAAGTTGCGACAGAAAGTTCGGGTAAGAGCGAAGACCTCGATATTCGCATTGCAGAACAGTAATCGAATGTAACACGTGCTTGGCGGACTGGACCCGACAGCACGGGCAAGCAGTTAGATCCTTGTGCCCGCTGTGACTGGCACACCGTGGCGTAGCTTTACGGGGTAATCGCTGGCAGAGCGCGATGAAACGCCGATCAATCTATTGTTCCCCCAGTATAGCTCTAAATAGCAGTCTGTAAACACCATGTTTGAAGCATTCAATGGCAGACCCTATCTGCTAGCTTTCCAGCATACATACAGCTTTGTTACCAGTGACACTCCAGAAGACTTTTTATACTATAAACAAACCAATAGCTAATGGCTGTGGGTGGGAAGCAAAGCGACCAGACAGGGGCTGGTAACGCGATTACGCGGGACAAGGTGTTTGAATTACTCAGTAATCACCGCCGGCGATACGCGCTCCACGTAGCGAAGCAGACGGACGGTGCGTCTGAGTTGTCGGATATCGCAGAGCAGGTGGCGGCGTGGGAAAACGGGAAAGCGCAGAGTGAGATTACGTCCGACGAGCGCCATCGCGTGTACACGTCGATGCAACAGACGCACTTGCCCGCGATGGACCGCGCGGGCGTAATCGACTACGACAACGGCACGGTTACGCTGACCGAGCAGGCGGCGGATCTCGACGTGTACATGGATGTCGTGCCGGAGGACTCCATCCCGTGGGGACAGTACTACCTCGGGCTGGCAGTCCTCTCAGGTGCTGTCGTCGGCGCGGCCGGGCTGGGCGTGTTTCCGGCAAGCGTGCCCGACCTCGCGTGGGCGGCCCTCGTCGTCGCGCTGTTCCTCTGCTCCGGGCTGTATCACGTCTGGCAGAGTCGGCAGCTCCGTCTGGGAGCCGGCAGGAAGCCACCGGACGTTGAAACATGAGCAAGGAGTGGACTCGCCGGAGTGCACTCGCGCTTATGGGTAGCGGCGCCGGGCTCCTTACGTGGGGGACTGGCGGGTTCACAGACGTGACTGCTGACCGTCAGGTAAACATCGACACGACGGCTGACGACAGTTCCAGTGGTCCCCTTGTCGGAGTTGAGACAAAAACTTCCAGCGGAGGACCCGGGGAGACAGTGTCACTGATCGAACTGACAAACAACTTGGGCGTAAATATCAACGACGTATCGGCGAATGTTGAGATTAAAGATAGTAATGGGAACATCGTTCAGCCCGACACGCTGTTCAAAGGAGGTCCCAACAATATTCTCGACATCCCAGATACGATCGCGACAGAATCTACCGAGAGTATCAAAGCAACCCTTGACACGCTCTCGTCAGCGCCTGCCGACTCTGACAACAGCACGTACGACGTCACTCTGGATGTCTCCGTTGCTACCAAAAACGACAATCAAAAAGTAACGCTCGAACGGGCATCTACCGTTACCTACGACGACCCGCGGCTTTCGTACTGGGACTTCGCTACGGTTCGAAACCCAAGTCCGTGTGACGATAACGCCGACGACGGAACTCTTACCACGGATATATGGAGTGGGAATAATGTTTACAGAGAGCGGGACTTCTCAGGGTTTGTTTTCTGCCGCCGGAAGTTCGAATTCCGCCGAGACTACGACTATGAACCTATCAAGGAAACAGATGAAACGCGTGGCTCAGTCCTCGGTTTTGGAGGCGAGTACAGCTCTAATACTAGTGTTCTCACTGCAGGCGACTCTGACCAACTGGACTTTACTGGTGGCTTCTCACTTTCGGTTTGGATATATTCAACAGGGCAGAATAACTTCGCACGACTGTTCAGTAAATGGGATTCTGGTACCGAAAAGGGGTACCAGTTCTTTCTCACAGGAAGCGATAACCTCGGGATAGAAACTGCGAAGCAGACTGGGAAATACATAACTACGGACGTCTCGGTGGCCTCAAATCAGTGGTCCCATGTTGTCTGGACCCACAGATCAGAAAATGACGAAGTGGAAGATAGAGTGTATCTCAATGGGACTGAAAGGAGAAGGTACAAGAACGAACTGGGTGATCCGATTGGATCCGATGAACCACTCCGGATCGGCAACGGGATCGACGATGATGACAACCTCATTTTTCCGTTCAATGGCCTCATGGACGAGCCAAAAGCCTACGACACTGCGCTCACCACCGAGCAGGTGAAAAGTCTCTACGAGACAAGTAAAGACGGCGATGGCGGTAGCATCGGTGGGTGAATTCTGTGACTGTGCCTATCGGAAAAACCACAGCGGTATCTGCTCCACATCTTGACGTGGCGCGTGCAACGAACAATATGGCCAACAGCGAACCAAATGAAGCAAAAAACGCTGGTGTGACGGTCTCGATAGTGTTAGTGGCACATTGTATCGCAGATTACTGGGGATGGTGAAAATGAATAATCTACTTTCAGTGTCTGTCCGCTCCGCTCTCAACCGCTGGTTTGTACTCGTACTACTCGTTGCACTTGGATTAGCGCTCGCTGGCGGCTACGTCACGTACGACAGCCACGTCGACGGCGCGGAAACGGTCGTCGAACAGCAAACGACTGGGACGTGGACGGTGGAAAGCGAGTTCGAACACGGCGCGACAGTGACGCGTGACACAGAGGTGTTCAGCGCGGGCGAGGAACTCACCAACCGGTCGCTGTATTTCACGACGGCGTCGCCCGAGCTTGAGGGCACGTACACGGTCTCACACGACAACACCGACGGGAACCCGGCAGTCACCTCGACGGACCTGTCGCTGGTCATCCGTGCGGTCGAGGAGCGGAACGGGAATCAGGTGGTCCACTGGGAGACACGCGACTCGCTTGAGACGATTGAGAGCGTCGAAACCGAGGACGGCGGGGCGACCGCAACGACCGTCAATGTCGACATTCCGATGATTCTCAACCGCACAGAGGCGATACAGAACGACCTCGGGGCTGCCCCCGGACAGACCGAGGTGTTGCTCGTCGCCGACACGACCGTCGAGTCGTCGGTCGACGGGGAGACGTTCACCGACACCCGCACCGACCGCATCGAGATCGTGCCCGGCCGGAGTGTCTATCGCGTTAGCACGACGACGCAGGACGCGAGTTCCTACGAGGCGACCGAGCAGGTGACCCGGACTATCGAGCCGACACGGCTGGAACTGTACGGCGGGCCCGGACTCTGTGCGCTCGGACTGCTCTCCATGGCTTTCCTCGGGACGGCACGGTGGCGTGGCTGGCTTGCAGTCACCGACCGCGAGCGAGCGCGCAACGAGTTCGAGCGTGCGCGTGACGATTTCGACGAGTGGATCTCGACGGCACGGATCCCGGACGCCGACGACCGGACGCCCGTGCCGACGGACTCGCTGGTCGACCTCGTCGACATCGCTATCGACAGCGACAGGCGCGTCCTCGAAGACGGAGAGCGGTACGCCGTCCTCGTCGACAGCGAAATCTATACGTACACGGCTCCGCCAGCCGTCGACCCGCTTGCGTCACCGGCGACTGGCGACACAGACCCTGTCGCGGAAGACACAGAACAAGGGACAGCGTCGCTTTCCAGCCTGCTGTTCAGTGACTCGACCGAGAGCGCTGGTGGGACACATCCCGATGAAAGCGACACACGCGACTCGAACGACAGGTGACACCATCGACCAGCACGTCCTGTAATTGCTGATCGCTCTGCTTGACTGAGCAACACCGATTTATATTCTGCTGGTCTACATCGCGTAGCGATACACTGGATGCTCCGAACATATGTGACGAGGGGGCTGACAATCGCCGGATTCGTGTTGGTCCTGACACTCATCGTGGGCGCACTGGTCGGGCAGCCAGTGCTTTTGAGCTTCGTCGTGTCCGGAAGTATGTCGCCAACGATTCAGGAGGGGGATGGCTTCGTTGCGATTCCGGAGCAGGTCGCAGGCGACATTGAGCAGGGCGATGTCATCGTCTTCCAGTCACAGGAGATTCGCGGTGGGGAGTTGACGACACACCGCGTCGTCGGCGAAACCGAGCGGGGATACATTACGCGGGGGGATGCAAACCCGTTCACAGATCAGGACGGGGCTGAACCCCCAGTGACCGACAGCCAGATCGTCGCAGTCGCTTGGCAGCCCGGCGGACAGGTGGTGACAATCCCGAACCTCGGCACGGCCATCCTCGCCGGCCGTGTCGTTGTCACGAACATACTGACTGCGGTTACGACGGTCCTCGGAGTAGAGCAGGCAGCCGAGTCTTGGCAGGCGGGCTCTGTGATGCTAGTCTCCGGCGTGATACTGTTTGCAATAAGCATCGGCAGTGGGATCGTGAATGGCTCCTCACGCGAACGAGCACGTTCGCGCGGACAGGATACCTTTGATCCGCGGTACGCCGCGCTCTTTCTGACCGCAATCATCATTGTGCCGGCCAACATCGCAATGGTGGCCCCGAGCTCAACCCACCAGATCCCGGCCGGTGAGATCGCAACCGGAAACAATATTCCCGCCGGTGAGCCGGTCGAAGCCACGCTTGTAGCCAACAACGAAGACGCGCTGGTGACAATGCTCGTCGTGTTTAACGCGTCCGGTCAGACGACAATCGAGAACCGGTGGCTCGATGTCCCCGGCGGAGAAACGACCTCAACATCGCTGTATACGCCCGCACCGCCACGGGGCGAGCAGAAGGTAGTGACCGTCTCTGAGTACCGATACATCGTTTTGCTGCCACCGACTGTCATTATCGCAATGCATGATATTCACCCACTGGTGGCACTGGGCGTGATTAATGCGGCGCTCACTGTGGCTGTACTGGCATTCGTCATCGGGTTGCTCGGGACAAGCAAGCGACGTGTCCGTGACACCGACCGGGACATTTCACTGTCCCTCCGATTAAAGCGTCGACTGCTGTGACGATGCGACTGCTCAATGTAGCGTGGCGTACGTGGCGGTGCATCGTCCAGACTCGTCGCCAACGGCAACTGTTGTGCTCGCAGGCCACTCTATCGCGCAACGGGCCAGTTTCGATCGGCTATGTCACTGCTCACCCACTTACTCTGTTTCGACAGGGATCGTGTGGACCTTCCGAAGCGGTTCGATGTGGCTTTTCGCCGTCTCGTCCAGTGGAAAGGTCCCGTGGATATCGGACGGGGCCTGTCCGTGGACGACGCGCCCGAACGGCGCAGCAGCGGTGGGATACACCTGTTCGGCCAACCGGGCGACAGGGGATGCGACATCAAGTCCTTCCAGCGCTTCCTTCACAGCCGCTTCGCCGACGTGGACGGACTCCCCTTCGATCAGAATGAACGCGAACGGTGAGTCGTCGAACTGCGCTCGGAGAAACGCCTGAATCGCATCGGATTCCCAAGGGACGGGCGTGATGTCCGTGGCACAGCGAGTTACCGTCTCGGCAGCGCGCCGGAACAGGTCAGTACTGCCGTCGTAGACGAGAAGCGACTGAGTCACATCCTCTGTACGGGTTTCGGCCGTTTGAACGTTGTGTAGTGTCACAACGGCTTATGCTTCTGGACCCCAACGCTTCCCTATGGACGCACAGGACGAACCGATGGCCAGACTCGCCCGACGACTCGAAACGGCACTGGACCGCACACTCGCCGGTAGCGTGTCGTGGGCGGTCACCACCGACGGCCCAGTCGTCGCTCGGCTGCCAGACCGCGAGTTCGCGTTCGAGCGGAACGATGGTCCAGACGGTCACCGGTGGACAGTCGTGGTCCGCGCGGACGATGCGGTCGTGAGCAAGTTCGGGCAGTTCGAGACTATCGATAGCGTTGTCGAGCGGGTCGAATCGCTGGTCCACTCCGACGTTCGATACACGGTTTGCTGTGACGGCTAACTGTCCCAGCGACAGGGCCTCACATTAAGCGAATTCAGTGGCCACGTTTCAGTCAGCGACACATCGCTTGTGGGTAATCTCTATACGAACCCCGCACCAACGAACAGGCGTATGAGCCTGTTCAAGAACAAGCACCTCCTCAATGGCATCGTCTCACTGGTCGTCAGCGTCGCTATCACTGTCTGGTTGGCCGACGACGAAGACGCGCCGTGGAGCCTGACTGACATGGCCATGGCCGTCGCTATCTCGTCGTTCCTGTCCGGCTTTTTCACCAGCTACTTCGCCGACTGACGGTCGGGCGACTCCGGCAACGGGGGAACACCGATGCTGTTCCGGCCCATTTTACTGGTATGGACGAACCAGAACCCGCCGACAACTGGCCTCACCGCCCGCTCTCGCTGGCGGAAGCCAGTGCCCTGCTGGACGACATCGACGGTGCTGTCGCAGTCTGGGTGATGCACCACGACAACGACATTCGGTCGGCTGTCGTTCTCGATGATGCCCCCGAAGACGCAGTCATCGATGTCGTCGTCGAGACCGACGCCGCCTTCGAAATGTACAGTTACACGAGCGGCGTGTGGATGGACTACGGGACACAGCGCAAAGACGATCCGGATGCCCCGTCGATGGCAGGGACGCTCGACAGCTACGACGTTCTCGCTGGCGAGTCTGAGACACCCTGACTGGTGGATACATCGACACCGCCGTTCTGGGGTGAAACGCTCTTGCCACCCGCGTACCGGTGCGCTCGAAAAGTAATCATTAAACGGCGCGGCGACTGACCCTCCTGATATGCAACGACGAGCCGCGGCGGCGTACTTCGCGTTCTTCCTCGTTATCAGTGTTGCTGCGTACGCCTACATCGGCGTCGCGGAGAGTCAGCGGCCGGCGGTGTCGCTCGACGCTGACGCCGAACTGACCAACGAGAGTACGTTCACTGTCGACGGAACGGAATACACAGCCACGAACATCCACATGTCCGGTGGCGGCGGTGGCGGCCACGGCGGCGGTGGCGGCGGCAGTATGGCAGCTGACCTCTCGTGGACGAACGAATCGTCACGGTATACTGCAACATTAGAGCACAACGCCACGACGACCTACCAGAACGACACCTATCGCGTCCACACCGACAGCAACGAGAGCACGGTGACGCTTGAAGAGGATCTCAACGTCAGCGCGCTCCTCGCCGCGGATTCCTCGGTCCAGAACACGCTGGCGACCCAGAACGGGACGCAGTACGTTGTCTACCAGTCGAACAATACGCAGGTCCCGCTGAACGAGTGGCTCCCGGAACCGGAGACGGTGACGTTTACCACCGGCGATACCTACCCGTACGCGACCGATAGCGGCACTCAGGAGACCACCATCTCAGCGGTGTCCGATAGCGGCGCGACGCTCGAATGGTTCGCCCCACGGGAAAATACCGTCGAGCTTTCGGAGGGTGGGAACGTCACGCTGAGCGAGCAGCGGTTCTTCACGCACTTCCCCGACCATAGCACCGTCCAGATCGTCCCGATTCAGCAGTACGATCAGTATCAGACGACGCTCGACCAGCAGGACTACTTCCACGAGCGCAAGAACGGTTTCTGGGGCGTCTCGATACTCTCGGGCATTGCGGCCGTGCTGATGCTTTCGATGGCGTATATGCCTGTCCGCGGATAACACCGACGTCCGTTTTCGACCTTTTTTGTGACTGACTTACGCGTCGGCTGCCCAGCTGATGTACGCCAGTCCGATACCGATTACACCCATCAGGACTGCCGCGACCATCTGTACAATCACCGCGCCCATCGACGCCTGCGTCTGCCATGGTGTCCCGGCAACCGCTGCGAGCGTGGCGACGACGAGCAAGACGCCGACAGTGACACCTAGCGGGCGCAACGGCTGCGTGAGTACGCGCTGAACCGTACCGGTAGTTCCATCCATACTGGTGACATTCGCTGTCTCGGTGGTAAATGAACCGGTCTCGAACTGTGCACTGTCGCGCCGCTTCTTGTACACAGAACAGCGGGCCGGGAGGGTTGAACCGGAGCCAGACGTGCTCGCTCCGCTGCGCGCGACTGGCAGGGTTCAACGCTCTCCATAGCCGCTTCACTCCTCACATCCGTTCGTCGTAGAAGCGGGCCGGGAGGGAGTTGAACCCCCGACCATCTGGTTAAAAGCCAGACGCTCTGCCTAACTGAGCTACCGGCCCTCGCTATTCGCTCGGGGGAGCGGCGATTAAGACCTTACGGTCCGTCGTCGAAGTACGACTCGATAGCCTCACTGATGACTTCCCCCGGAGACACCCCATCAAGTGCGGCCTGACGGCGGAGTCGGCAGTAAGCGTCGCGGCCGAGCTGTGTTCGTAATTCACCCAGCGCGTACCCGTTTCTGGCGAGCGCCGCGTCGACGGACGCCCCGTCGTTGACACTGCTGGCGACCGACCGGATCTGGCGGACGGTGAGGTCGTGGTCGAGGGCGGCCCACGCCAGCAGCAGGCGGGACTCGCCGGAGACTCTGGCGATGTGTTTGGCCGCCGTCGGCGCGATCTCTCCCTTGGCAACGTGAATGCGGACGGATCGTGGAAGGTCGTGTACGCGGGACCACTTGCGAATGAACGAGACCGACGCTTCGCCGCCGGCCCGCCCGGCAGCGGCCTTGTAGGACCCTTCACCGCGGACCAAGGCAGCGCACGCGGCTGCGCCGCGCAGAATGAACACGTTGTCGTCAGCGCCGGCGGTGTTCTCGGAGAATTTCTCGACTGTTCTGGCGGCGAGCTCGAGGCTCTCGGAGTCGTTGGGATCGAACTCGATGGCTTCCTCGGGTCGCTGGCCAGTGAGCGCCGGGTCCCCGCGGATGACCGGTTTACCGACCGGTGATTCACGGTCGGTCGATGGAACGTAGTTGTCGGGCCCCTCAGGCATCGCTACGTGCTTGGGGAGCGCCGCACAAAAGTATCCCGTACGGGGGTGTCATACAGGCCATTGTAAGTCATTCCCGGATGTCGCCGACCCGGCGTCGGCGCAATCAGTACGTAGTCACAACAGTCTGTATCAGTCGTCAGAGGCGCTTTCGCGCTCTTCGCTCATGTGCTCCCAGATTTCTGTGCAGCCGCAACCATCCTCGACATTGTCGAGGTGGTCTGTGGTCGGCTCTTCGCGTTCGGCGTCGTCGTCGTGAGTCTGTTGTGCGTTCGTCATCGTTTCTGTCACAGCGGCGACCTGCGTGGCCGCCATGTGGTGTCGTAATCCATCATAATGCCCCCATTATCTTAAACACGGACTCTCCTGTAAGCTTGGCCCGCACTGCGACTTACAGGCAATATCTGTGCGTATCTCGTACACTGCCCAACAAATAGTGGGTTATTATCCACTGATGCACTCACCGCATGACTGCGCCGGATTCGACTCGACCCGGTGATACTTGCGACCGCCGATGCCCTCAGGTGCCTCGGGAATCTAATGAGATGTAATGACGACTGACGTTCACCAACTCGATGATGGGGCTTGGATCTCCGTCAATGACTCGCGGGAAGTGAACGTCTCGGACCTGTGGTTGTTGGCGCGAAGCGACTTCTGTGGGTGTGAGACGACGGATTTCCTCGCCGAAGGGTTCGTGAAGGTGGGCATCGATTACCCGGACATTCAGGCACGCATAGCCGGACAATGTATCGCCTGCGGTGAAAGCGGTGTTACCGACTGGCTGACGGTCGGCCGCGTCGTAGACCCCGACTCCGGCGAGTTCTACGGTGTTGTCCACCAGAGCGTCCATTTTCCGGAGAAGCGAACCCGGCTTGCCCACCCCGTAGAATAGGCAAGAATGTCTTGTTTCGGGGAGTGGGGGAGACGGTTGACGGCAAAGTGTGTTGTATAAGTCTGTGAGACTTGTGGAAGAACACATTAGCTATGCCCAGTAAAGTCGAGAAATGGAAGGACGAGGTTTACGGTAACGAGATCCGGGAGCATTTGATGGAGTTCGCGGAGAAAGGCTGGGACGCCATCCCGGAGGACGAACACGACGCTTGGTTCGAGCGCTTCAAGTGGTGGGGGCTGTACCACCAGCGCTCCGGTCAGGAGTCCTATTTCATGATGCGCATCGGGACGCCAAACGGCGTCATCAAGCCCGGCCAGCTCGAAGTCATCGGTGAGGTCGCCAAGGAGTACGCCAGCGGGCCTGCCGACAACCCCGAGTTCGGCGACGCCTACTGTGACTGGACGACTCGCCAGAGCATCCAGCTTCACTGGATCAAGCTGGAGGACATCCCGGAGATCTTCGAGAAGCTCGAAGCCGTCGGTCTGGGAACGCAACAGGCCTGTGGCGACTCTTGGCGGAACATCGTCGGCTGTCCGGTCGCTGGTAAGGACAAGCACGAGCACGTCGATGCTTGGCCCGTCGCCGAGGACCTTCACGAGACGTTCAAGGGCAACGACGACTACTCGAACCTCCCGCGGAAGTGGAAGGTCGCCATCGCCGGCTGTGACGAGGGCTGTGGGCAGGGCGACATCAACGACCTCGCCTTCGAACCGGCCGAGAAGGACGGCGAACTCGGCTTCAATGTCCGTATCGGCGGCGGCCTCTCCCGTAAGGAACCGCGCCTCGCCCGTGATATCGACGTGTGGGTGCCGCCGGAGCAGGCCGCCGACGTGGCCCACGGTATGTCCACGCTCTTCCGCGAGCACGGTGACCGCGAGGACCGCTTCAACGCCCGTATCAAGTTCCTCATGGACGAATGGGGACCGGAGAAGATGCGCTCTGTCCTGCAGGAGGAGTACGTCGACTTCGAACTGCCGACCGCAGGCGAGGACATGCGCGACCAGTACAGCTACAACACTGGGTCTCAGGACGGGCACAACGACCACGTCGGGATCCACGAGCAGAAGGACGGCAACTACTACGTCGGCCTGAACGTGCTGGTCGGCCGGATGGGTGCCGACGACGTTATCGAACTCGCGGAACTCGCCGACGAGTACGGTTCCGGCGAGGTCCGACTGACTCAGCGCCAGAACATCATCGTCACCGACGTTCCCGAGGAGAACCTCGACGCGTTCACCAGCGAACCCCTGCTGGAGAACTACTCCCCGGACCCGTCGCCGTTCATGCGTGGCTCCATCGCCTGCACGGGCACGGAGTACTGTTCGCTCTCTATCGTCGAGACGAAGAACCGGCAGGTCCGCTACGCCCGCTGGCTCAAGGACAACGTCGAACTGCCCGAAGACCACAAGGACTTCCACATCCACCTCTCGGGCTGTACGGCCTCCTGTGCCCAGCCCCAGATCGCCGACGTGTCCCTGCGTGGGATGAAGACCCGCAAGGACGGCGAGCCGGTCGAGGCGCTCGACATCGGTCTCGGCGGCGGCCTCGGCGACGACCCGCGCTTCGCCGACTGGGTGGAGATGCGTGTCCCGGCCGACGAAGTCCCCGGCGCGATCAAGAACCTCGTCAACAACTTCGAGGACGCCCGCGAGGGCGGCGAGACCTTCCGTGACTTCGTTGAGGACCGCGACGAGGAGACGCTGGCCGAGATGGTCGAACCCGAAGAGACGGACTACGACGACCCGTACATGCACAACACGAAGATGACGTGGTATCCCTACGCAGAGGACGACGACATGCAGTCCTCGCCCGCGCCGACCGACGGCTCCGGCGAGCCGCTGCCGTCCGACGACTAAGTCCACGCTACTGGGCACTCTCGGTTCGATTGTCGCTGACTCGCGTGGCTGCCCGCGTTTTGATTACTTCTCTTCTCTGCCGTGGCCGGGAGCGCGCTCCGTCGCGCGACCCTCCGTCAGAGCGCTGCTCTGACGAGCCTTCGTTCGCTTCGCTCACGAAGACGGGGAAGGGCAGGCTTGCCTGCAAACGGGACACAAATACAGTACTGCTGCTGTCGAGCATACCGCGAGCGAAGCGAGCGGTTTCACGCGAATCGCGTAGTGGCTAGTGGAAGTTATGAAGGTGGAATATGATGTATGAGTATGTCTGGAGATCGCCGCAAAGAGATCGTTCGTCACCTCAGTGAGGACGATCTCGATCGACTCCTCACAGAGTCTACGGATGAGAAACTCACTGAGCGGCTGATCTTCATTAAGCGGCTGTACAAGGGGGCGACCCTGGAGGACGCTGCCGACGACGTCGGCAGGTCCTCCGCAACAGGAACACGCTGGGCTCGTCGGTGGAACAAGGGTGGTCTCGGACTTTTGATGCCGAACTTCGGGGGCGGCAGGCCCCCGAAGCTCGGCCCAGCCCAACGAGAACGCCTCCTGGACCTGCTCCGTGAGGGCCAACCCTGGAAGAAACAGGAGATACAGCACCTCATCAACGAGGAGTTCGACGTTGAATTTCACCCAGCCCACCTCACTACATTCCTCGAAAAGCTCGGCCTCTCCTACGCAATTCCACGGACTAAGCGTCCATCACGGCCAGAGAATGCCGAAGAGATCCTCGACGAACGCGTCAGCGACGTGTTCGACGAGGGGTCTGATGAGCCCCACAACAAACGCGATGGAGACGACGAGGAAGGCTGGGTCGTTGACGAAGAGATCCGTACGGACGGTGGAACTGTACTTGGATTCCTCGACACATCGCATCCGCAACCGTGGGACAACTCATAGCGACTCTACACCGTCGACGACCCTCACATCACCCGACCGCTGGTGAAGTTAGACGAACCAGCGGTCGGGTTCTATGCACTCTCTGGTGAGAGTGTACTTCAGTTTCCAACCACTCAGGAGAAAGAGCGAATTTGCGAGTGTCTCGAGGGGATCCGCGAGCAGAATCCGCTGGCTCGGATTCTGCTCGTTTTGGATAACTTCTCTTCACACGTGTGCGAGTATACACGCAAGCGAGCCCATCAACTCGGGATTGACCTCGTGTTTCTCCCCGTTGGCTCACCGGATCTCAACCCAATCGAGCAGGTCTGGAAGAGTCTGAAATGGGAAGCGTCACCGTTGATTGTGGAGAACGCGGCAGAATACCGCGCTCTCCTCACCGAACTCTTTGAGAAGCTCACAGCTCAGCTGAGTTTCGCGGCCTCTTGGATCGACAATCATCTCGGCAGTTATCTTCAAAAGTTACGCTAGGTACTACGCGATTCGCGCTTTTTTCGCCCACGTTTTTTGGCCGGGGTTGAGCGCTCGCCGACGGCGAGCGCGAAGCCCCGGTGAAAAAAGGTGGTTGGTAAGCCTTATTCGCCGCACTGGCGTAGCAGTATCTGGCAGCGGGAGGCCGGCTCCCGTGGCGCAAGCCATGAGGAAAGTCCCCCCACCTGTCGGACAGGTGACCGGGCGCAAGCCCGGGGCGGGAGACCGTCGGCTCTGGAACAGCAACGACACGTCGTCGCCGGACCGATGAGGTGTGCGAATCCCGAGCGAGGCGACCCGTGCTCCACCAGACGGTGCAGCACGCCGCCAAAGCGAGGGAGAGTTAACCCACCGAGGGCAGTCGCGACCCGGTGACTCCGGGACGCGCGTTCGTGGGCCGCTGACGCGCCCCACGCGTGGGCCGTCTGAGACGCCCCACGCAATCCGTGGACCACAAATGTGCTCCACGCTCCCGGCGACGGACCGATGGAACGGCGAAACCTCACCGGTGCAAGGCCGCGTCGACAGGTAGTCCGACGCTGCGCGCAAGCGCTGGACGTGGCCGCTCAGCCGAATGCTGGCCCGAACAGAAGGGGGCTTACTCCCCGCAGCCACTTCCTTTGGTAGCGATGGGTTCGATGGTTACAAGCCCGCGCCGGCCGCAGGCCAGAGTATGACCGCAGCAGATCTTCTCGACGCCGTTCGCGACGACCAGCAGACGGAACTCTCCCGACTGGGCTCCTCGAAGACGCTGTACGCCGACACCCGCGGCGAGATGGAACCGGACGTAGTATTGGCGGCGGCGGCCGCCCGCGAGGGGGCGGCCCACGACACCTTCGACGCGTGGACCGGCGACGACCACGACGACGCGGCGGCGCTGTTTGCCGACGCGGCGACCGAGACAGCCGAGCGACGCGACAGCATCGACGCCGACCCAGTCGACCGGACGCCGGCGATGCACGACGTGCTTGATGACTTCGACGGGACCGTCGAACGCCTCGGCGGCTTCGTCGGCTGGGCACTCGTCGACAAGAAGGTCAAGGAGCAGTACACGGGCTTTTTCACTGGGCAGGCGGACCCACAGACGGCGAGTACGTTCCGCAGCGCCGGGAGCGACGTGGTGGACCTCAGAGAGGACGCCACGGAACTGCTCGACGCTGTCTGTGAGAGCGACGACGACTGGGACGCCGCGGAGGCGGCTGCTATCGACGTCATTTCGACGGCCTACGACGAGTATTTCGAGACGCTTGAGGACCTCGGCGTGAACCCGAAGCCGGTCTGCTAACGCGAACCACGCGGCTCAAGTCCGTCCAGCCCGACGTATGGGTAATGAGCGACACCGGCGGACCACTCTCTATCGACCGACCCGATGTCGACCGCGAGTTCCGCGTCGACGCCCCGTTCGAGCCGGCGGGCGACCAGCCCGAGGCCATCGAGCAGCTCGCGGCGGGCTATCGGCAGGGGATGGACCGACAGACACTGCTCGGCGTGACCGGCTCCGGGAAGACCAACACCGTCTCGTGGGTCGTCGAGGAAATCCAGCAGCCGACGCTGGTCATCGCCCACAACAAAACGCTCGCGGCCCAACTGTACGAGGAGTTCCGCGAGCTGTTCCCGGACAACGCTGTCGAGTACTTCGTCTCCTACTACGATTACTACCAGCCCGAGGCCTACGTCGAGCAGACGGACACCTTCATCGACAAAGACGCTTCCATCAACGACGAGATCGACCGGCTGCGCCACTCCGCGACGCGCTCGCTGCTCACCCGCGACGACGTGATCGTTGTCGCGTCGGTGTCGGCCATCTACGGCCTCGGTGACCCGCGCAACTACGTCGATATGCCCCTCTCGCTTGAGGTGGGCCAAGAGATCGAGCGCGACGACCTGCTCTCTCGGCTGGTCGACCTGAACTACGAGCGCAACGACGTGGACTTCACGCAGGGAACCTTCCGCGTGCGCGGGGACACGCTGGAGATTTACCCGATGTACGCCCGCTACGCCCTGCGCGTGGAGTTCTGGGGCGACGAGATCGACCGGATGCTGAAGGTCGACCCGCTGGAAGGCGAGGTCAAAAGCGAGGAGCCCGCCGCCCTGCTCCACCCGGCGGAGCACTACTCGATTCCGGAACAGCGGCTCCAGCGCGCCATCGACGAAATCGAGAAACTGCTGGACCAGCGCATCAGCTACTTCGAGCGCCAGGGCGACCACGTCGCCGCCCAGCGCATCGAGGAGCGGACCACGTTCGACATCGAGATGATGCAGGAGACGGGCTACTGCTCGGGCATCGAGAACTACTCGGTCCACCTCTCGGACCGCGAGACCGGTGAAGCCCCCTACACGCTGTTGGATTACTTCCCCGACGACTTCCTCACCGTCGTCGACGAGTCTCACCAGACGCTCCCCCAGATTCGCGGCCAATTCGAGGGCGATAAGAGCCGCAAGGAGAGCCTCGTCGAGAACGGTTTCCGCCTGCCGACGGCGTTCGACAACCGTCCGCTCACTTTCGAGGAGTTCGAGGAGAAGACCGATCAGACGCTGTACGTGAGCGCCACCCCGGGCGACTACGAGCGCGAGCACAGCGATCAGGTCGTCGAGCAGATCGTCCGCCCGACCCACCTCGTCGACCCGGCCGTCGAAATCGCCTCGGCGACGGGGCAGGTCGAGGACCTGCTCGGACGGATCGACGAGCGCGTCGAGCGCGACGAGCGGGTGCTGGTAACGACCCTGACCAAGCGGATGGCCGAGGATCTCACAGAGTATCTGGAAGAATCCGGCGTGAGCGTCGCGTACATGCACGACGAGACGGACACGCTGGAACGCCACGAGCTCATCCGCTCGCTCCGGCTGGGTGACATCGACGTGCTGGTCGGTATCAACCTCCTCAGGGAGGGGCTGGACATTCCAGAGGTGTCGCTCGTGGCGATTCTGGACGCCGATCAGGAGGGTTTTCTCCGCTCGGAGACGACGCTCGTCCAGACGATGGGGCGGGCCGCCCGGAACGTCAACGGCGAGGTCGTGCTGTACGCCGACGAGCGCAGCAACGCCATGCAGTCGGCCATTCAGGAGACCCAGCGACGCCGGCGAATCCAGCAGCAGTACAACGAGGAACACGGCTTCGAGCCGACGACCATCGAGAAGGAAGTCGGCGAGACGAACCTGCCGGGGAGCAAGACCGACACCGGCGGTATCTCCAGTGACGGCGCGAGCGACCCTGACGAGGCCGCCCGCCAGATCGAGCAATTGGAGGAGCGGATGCAGGAGGCCGCGGACAACTTGGAGTTCGAACTGGCCGCCGACATCAGGGACCGCATCCGCGAACTCCGCGAGGAGTTCGACCTAGACGGTGGCGACGACAGCGACGGCGTGCCGGCACCCGGCCCGGAGTTCTGACTGCTCGGTTCGTCTGGCTGACGTGAGTCCCGGATAACCGATTTATATCCTGACGCGAAATGGTACGTATCTCGATAGTCACTCTGTCGGGGCCAGACTATGTTTGAGTACGTTCGTTCCTTGGGCCGTGGCTTCTCACCGACTGGACTCATTGTCGCCGGTCTCGGCTTCTTTCTTACCCGGTTCACAGTCACGCTGGCAGTCAACGACGGACTGACGGCGTTCGTCTTTGGCGGGGTGTTACCGCTGGTACTAGGGCTAGGGCTGTCGGCGTTCGGTGTCGTCCTCGTCGTCGGTGAGTTCGAACGCAGGTTCGTCCGGACAGTCACGTTGTGGTGTCTCGCCGGGACCGGTGCGATGCTTGTCCTCGTTCTGGTAACGCTGGTCGGAAACGGCGGTATGGGGCCGCTGTCTGCCGGAGGGAGTCGCGCGTATCTGTCGAACTTCCTCATCGGCGGCGGCGTCGGCGGGGCGCTCACCGGCGTCTACGCCGGACGGTCGAACCGCCAGCAACACGAACTCGAACAGCAGGCCGCCAGGCTGGACCTGGTCAACCGCATCCTCCGCGACAGGGTGCTGAACGCGCTGACGGTCATCCGGGGCCGGGTAGAGATCGCGGAGTCGCGGGACGGTGTCGGCACGGCCGATCTCCTGTCGGTCGTCGACGACCGCTCGGCCGGCGTCCAGCAGGTCGTCGAGAACATGAAACACATCACCCACGGCGGGTCTGAACTGACCCTAGACGCCGTGCCCGTGGTCCCGTGTGTCGAGTCCGGCGTCGACACAGTCCGGGAGACGCACCCGTCGGCCGACTACGACCTGCGGACCGACGTGCCCGCGGACCTCCAAGTGCGGGCCAATACGATGCTCGACAATCTCGTCGCGCATCTGGTCGAGAACGGGGTCGTCTACAACGACAGCGACAGCCCACGCGTCGAGGTTGCGGTCACCGACACCGAAGACACCGTGACCATCAGCGTTAGCGACAACGGGCCGGGGTTGCCCGAGCGACAACGCGACCTGTTAGACCGCGGCGAAATCGGCTCCTACGAGGACCGTTCGACCGGTTTCGGGCTGGACCTCGTTCGCCTGCTCGTCCGGAGCTACGGCGGACGGACGGCGGCCACCGTCACCGACGAGGGGACGACGATAACGCTGATACTGCCGCACGTCTCGGCCGACGGCGGCGTCGCGACGACCCAGTCCAACGACGTGCTGGGACTTCCGCCGCGCCGCTTGGGCCTCGCTGTCGGCACGTCCCTCGTCGCTGCCGTCGTGATGGGTGTCCCGATGCAGCTACTCTCCGGGAGCGTCCCGGTCATCGGGGCGCTGTACGGCGTCCAGAACGCTCTGGTCGGATGGA
Organism: Haloarcula sp. CBA1129; assembly: GCF_008729015.1. NCBI lineage: Archaea > Methanobacteriati > Methanobacteriota > Halobacteria > Halobacteriales > Haloarculaceae > Haloarcula > Haloarcula sp. CBA1129. Next base: position 2,678,934 of record NZ_RKSM01000001.1, on the reverse strand, counting down.
TAACCCACGGCTTCCACAGCGTCGTCTTCGGACTGGTGTACGCCGCGCTGGTCCAGACCGTACCGGGCCACTTCTCCGACCGCCTCCGGTACGTCGGGGTCGCACTCGGCTGGTCGCTCGTGCTCTGGCTTGTTGCCGCTGGGCTCATCATGCCGCTGTGGCTCTCACTGGTCGGTATCGAGGCGAGCCTCCCGAACCTCAGCGCGGTGGCGCTGTTGGCCCATCTCCTCTGGGGTGGTTCCCTTGCCGCGCTCTACCGCTACGGTTGCCGTGTCTGGGCACTGTGACCCATCTGTGCCCGGCGTCGTTCGCCGGACCCTGCTATCATCCGCAGTTGGACTAATACAACCAAAATTGTTTTACGCGCTACTGCAGTTGTATAGCGTGATGTCCCGCGTCTCGCTCCCACACGATGCGAAGGCCGGTCCCACCAAGCCGGAGGTCCGGGCCGTCCTCGCAAGCAAACTCGCTCTCACCGGGTCCGACCACTTCGCGGAGGTCGGGTCCTGTACCGGTGCTGTCACCATCACGGCGGCGCGCCGGGCCGGGCGGGTCACTGCGCTCGAACGCAAGCCGAACCGACTCGACGTGACCCGCAAGAACCTCGCGGCCAACGACATCGACGCCGATGTCGAACTACGCGAGGCCGAGGCCCCTGAGGGATTGCCGGACGACGCCGACGCCCTCTTCCTCGGCGGGTCGCGCAACTACGAGGCGGTCCTCGACCACGCTGTCGAGACCGGCGTCGACCGTATCGTGATGAACGTCTCACGGCTCGAAGTCGCCGGCGCAGCGACCGAGGCCTTCCGCGACCGCGACATTCTGGAGGAGGTCGTCCAGTTTCAGGTGAGCCACGGCTACGAACTCGCCGGCGCGACGAGCTTCAATTCGGAGAATCCAGTGTACATGCTCGTCGGCAGCGCCAGCGAAGACGTTGCCGCCGACGGCGCTGGCGGGCCGAGTGACGCCGATGCCGCAAGCGGAGGCAAGCGATGACCCTCTACGGCATCGGCCTCGGCCCCGGTCAGCCCGATCTGGTGACGGTGCGGGGCAAGCGTGCCCTCGAATCCGCCGACGTGGTGTACTCCCCGGGCCGACTCTCGCGGTCGGTCGCGACCGAGCACGTCCCCGAGGAGCGCATCGGCGACCTCGATTTCCCGATGACCCGCGACGAGGAAAAGCTCCGGTCGGCGTGGAAAGAGGCCGCTGCGGAAATCGCGCCGACGGCCCGCGAGGGCGACGCCGCCTTCGTCACGCTCGGTGACCCGAACGTCTACTCGACCTTCGGCCATCTCCGGCGGACCCTCGCCGCCTTCCATCCCGAGGTCGACCTCGAAGTGGTGCCCGGCGTCAGCGCCATGTCGGCGTTTGCGACGGCGCTGGGCGTCGAAATCACCGCCGGGTCGAGCCTCGCTCTCAGGGAGGCCGACCGCGGCGCGTCGCCGACCGGCCCCGACCGGATGATTCTGTTCAAGGTGACAGACGCGCCGGCCACCCACGAGGGACTGGTCGAGGCCGGCTACGACGTGGTGTACGGCCGTCGGCTGTTCATGGAGCAGGGCGAGACAGTTGTCACGGACGACCCGAGCGAGATCGACGAGCGAGACTACTACACGCTGGCCTACGCCGAGAAGCCCGAGACGCGCGTCGAGCAGGCGACCGACGCCTTCCTCGAAGCGGCCGACGAGAGCGGTGTCGTGACCGACGGCGGCGAGCAATCAATCGGTGACCTCGCCAGACAGGAGCGCTCCGAAGCCGCCCTCTGTGGCGACGAGGTGAAACATGACTGACGAGACTGGCGAGACGGACCCGCAGACGGCAATCGACTCCGTCGCCGGGAACCGCGACGACCGTGTCTACGAGCACAGCGCCGGCGACGAGCAGGAGGGCATCCCCTTCGTCGGGGCCGGCCCGGGCAACCCCCGGCTGCTGACTGTCGCCGGCCGCGAGCTGCTGGCCGACGCCGACCTCGTAGTCCACGCTGGCTCGCTGGTCAACAGCGAACTGCTGGAGGAGTACTGCGCCGACGCTGAAACGGTGTCCTCCATCGGCAAGGACCTCGAAGAGCTGATTCCGCTGATGCGGGACGCCTACGAGGCCGGCGACACCGTCGTCCGGCTTCACAGCGGCGACCCCGCCATTTACGGTGCAGCACTGGAGCAGATGGACGCACTCGAACACGAGGGCGTGCCGACCTACATCGTCCCCGGCGTCACCTCAGCCTTTGCCGCCAGCGCGACCATGCGGACCCAGCTGACGCTCAACGAGGTCGCCAACCACGTCGCCTTCACGCGCCCGCAGGGCAAGACCCTCGACGAGGACGAGGACCACATCTCCGAGTTCGTCGGCATGGGTGACGTGACGACCTGCATCTATCTGGGCACCCACGCCGTCAGCGAGACGATGGAGCGGCTGCTCGAAGACGGGCACGACCCTGAAACTCCGGTGGCGGCCATCTACCACGCATCTTGGCCTGATGAGGACGTTATCGAGGGGACGATTGCGACCATCGGCGAGAAACTGGAGGACGCCGGGTATCGGGCGTCTGCGATGGTCGTCATCGGCGACGCCGTCGGCGGCGAGGACTACGAACGCTCCTTCCTCTATGGCGACTGGGCCAACCGGGGGAGCGACGCGGATTCACAGGAGGCTGACGACTGATGAGCACTGACAACGACTCCGGTTCGAACAGTTGCAAAGCACCCGACTCCGACGGCGAGGTAGCCGAGAACATCGCTATCGTCGCCTTCGAGCGGAAGATGGACACCGCCGAAGACATCGTCGACGGCATCGGCGACCGCTACGAGTCCATCGACATCCTCGAATACCACGGCGACGTGTTCGAGGAGTACTGGGGCGAGTACGACTGCTTCATCGGCCTGATGGCCAGCGGTATCGCGATGCGCAAGACGGCCCACCTGCTCGACGACAAGTGGGACGACCCCGCCATCTGTGTCGTCGACGAGGAACTGACGTGGGCCATCCCCATCACCGGCGGCCACCACGGCGCGAACCAAGTCGCCGACGACCTCGCGTCGATGGGCGCGGTGCCGGCGATGACGACCGCAAGTGAGGCCGCAGACAAACAGGGCGTCGAGAAGCAGGCCAAGGCGCTTGACGCCCACGTCGTTAACGGCGACTCGACGGTCGCGACGAACCTCGCCGTGCTCGACGACGAACTCGGCCCCATCGAGCGCCTCGACGGGCCCAAGGCCGTGCTGGTCGACGACGACGTGACGGTGCTCAAACGCAACAAAGACGACGGTGTCGTGCTGGGCTGTGGCAGCGTCGCCGGTGCGGCTGTCGAGCAGTTCCACGCAGCTTGGGAGCAGGCGCTGAACGAGGCCGACCTCGACCGCTCGGACGTGGAGTTCGTCGCTACCGGGACGCGGAAAGCCGACGAGGAGGGGATGCTCGCCGCCGCCGAGGAGTGGGGGCTGGGTGTCGTCGCCTTCGAGAAGGGGACCTTAGAGGAGTTCGAGGGTCCGACCCCCTCGCGCTCGAAGGAACTCATCGGCTGGCCGGGCATCGCCGAGGCGTCGGCCATCGCCGCCGGCAGCGAGCACGACCTGCTGGCCGAAAAGACCCGCTACGACGAGGCCGTTACCGTCGCTATCGGGCAGTAATTCCGACGCCTTCTTGACCGCTACCGCTCAGTCCGGATTTCTTGCCATGCGAGCGGTCGCTGTACGCTCTTGTGGCGCTGCAACTGGTGCACCGCGCTACAACTCTAAACTTATTTACCATGTGCGGCTGTGGTGACAGGTGTTGTATGACAACACTGCTCGAAGACAAGGCGGCAGTCGTCACGGGTGGCGCGAGCGGGTTCGGCCGGGCGATCTGCCGACGATACGCGGAGCACGGTGCTGACGTGATTGTCGCAGACCAGCAGGAGGAGCCCCGTGAGGGCGGTCAACCGACCCACGAACTAGTCGAAGCCGAGACCGACCGAGACGCACACTTCGTCGAGTGTGACGTGACCAATCCCGACGATCTGGAAGTGGCCGTCGCCGCGGCCGAAGAACTGGGCGGTATCGATATCATGGTCAACAACGCCGGGATCTCCGAGATCGCGGACTTCTACGAAACGACGGAGGAAGATTACGACCGGCTCATGGACGTAAACACGAAGGGCGTGTTCTTCGGTGCGAAGATCGCAACGGAGGCGATGCGGGAGAACGGCGGCGGGACCGTCATCAATATGTCCAGTTCGGGCGGTATCCGCGGTACCGGGCTGCTGGTCAACTACTGCACTTCCAAGGGTGCGGTTCGACTGTTCACCTACGCGCTCGCGGACCGCCTGAGCAACTACGATATCAGAGTTAACGCCATCCATCCGGGCTACAGCAAGACCCAGATGTTCGAGGACGAGCGGATCGACGACACGACCAAAATGATGCTGAAGGAACTCATCCCTTCCGGACGCTTCGGCGAACCCGAAGAGATCGCCGACGCGGCGACGTTCCTCGCCAGCGACATGGCCTCCTACGTCAACGGCGAGAGTCTTGTCGTCGATGGGGGACTGAGCAACACCTGATCAGTTGTCGCGGTTTTCGCGCGCGACTGCGGACACAACCGGTCGAAGCTCCGTGTTTTCTCGATCAGATTCCGGCCCTCGTGACAAGCTGACTTTCCCTGCTAACACCTCTGCTTGAACTAATACAAGCACAATTGTTTTATGCGAAAGCGGCGTTGTACTCACCATGCGCCACAGTATCGAGATTCGACCGTCGGTTCTCGGAGCGCTAGGATGAGCAGCGACGGACGCCAGTCGGCAGCGGCCGCGACCGAGGCGACGCGCCCCGCTGACTACGGAACGCTGTACGTTGTCGGTATCGGCCCGGGGCTGCCCCACGACATGACCCAGCGGGCGAAAGACGTCATCCAGACCGCCGACTGCATCATCGCCTCGAACCTCTATCAGGAGTTCCTGCGGAAAGACGGGACGCTTCCGCCCCAGTCTGCCGAACTCGACGGCGAAACCGACGACGGCGAAATCGCCGATGAGGAAGGGGCCGTGCTGGAACGGCCCGACGGCAGCCGGCAGACGCTCATTCGGTCGTCGATGGGCAAGCAGGTCGAACTCGCCCGCGAAGCGTTCGAGCGGGTCCGTGCCGGCGAGGACATCGCCCACGTCTCCGGCGGCGACCCGAACGTCTACGGGAAGTCCGACCTGCTGTTTACGATGGCCGACGCCGACGACGCCGACGACGTGCCAATCGAAATCGTCCCCGGCGTGACCGCGGCGCTGTCGGGGGCGGCGAACCTCGGCGCACCGCTGTCGAACGATTTCTGTACCATCTCGCTGTCCGACAAGTGGCGCGGCTGGGAGGAAATCGAGGAGAAGCTCCGGGCAGCCGCGATCAGCGGCTTCGTCGTTGTTCTCTACAACTGCTGGCGCGACTACGAGCGGGCCGTCGACGTGTTGCGAGAGGAACGAGCGGACGACGTGCCCGCCGCTATCGTCAACGACTCCGGCCGCGGCGAGGCCGGCCGCAACCTCGACGACGAGACGGAGACGATTACGACGCTCGGCGAACTGACCGAGCACGACGACAAGGTCGGCGGCATGGGCTCGTCCATCGTCGTCGGCACCCACGAGACTGAAGTCTGGCGCAACGACTACCAGGAGTTCCTCGTCACCCCGCGCGGCGGGCGTGACGTCGACGATTTCTAATAATGAGCACTGACAACACCACCGACGCGAGTACAGAGACGGAATCGAAATGCGGCGCAAGCGAGGCGCGAAGCGCCTCGGAAAGCGCGAGCGGCAACGCCGCGAGCGAAGCGGAAGCGGGGCCCGACACCGGCTCCAAATGCGGCGCAAGCTCGGCAAGCTCGTCCACAGAAACGACGCCGGACACAGGCGACGATACGGCGTCGAAGTGTGGGGCGTCCTCGTCCGACTCCTCGTCGTCATCCAGCAGCAGTTCCTGCGGTGCGTCCTCATCGTCCAGCGAATCGGACGACGAGGAGGAAGTCGGTGCGACTGTCGACGACTTCGATGCCGAGCCGGGCCAGCTCATCGCCGTGGGTCTTGGCCCCGGCCAGCCAGAGGGGATGACCGCCCGCGCCCGCTCCGCGCTGCTGGACGCCGAGCATATCGTCGGCTACACGACCTACGTCGAACTGCTGCCCGACGAAGTGACCGACGCCGCCGAGGACATCTACAACACGCCGATGTGTGGCGAGGTGTCCCGAACCGAGGAGGCCATCGACCGCGCGCTGGCGGGCAACGACGTGGCCATCATCGGCAGCGGCGACCCGAACGTGTACGCGCTGGCCGGCCTCGCACTGGAGATCATCGAATCGAAGGGCGCGACGGCGACGATGCTGGACTTCGACGTGGTGCCGGGCGTTCCGGCCGCCCAGTCCTGTGCGGCCCGCGTGGGCGCGCCGCTGGTCAACGACACCGTCTCCATCTCGCTGTCGGACCACCTCACGGATATGCCGACCATCGAGTCGCGGCTCCACGCCGCCGCCAAGGAGGGGTTCACTATCACCATCTACAACCCATGGAGCCGCAAGCGCCGGGACAACTACGAGAAGTGCTGTGAAATCCTCTTGGAACACCGCGACCCCGAGACGCCGGTCGGTGTCGTCCACGCCGCCGGCCGCGAGGACGAACAGGTCGAAATCGTCGAACTCGGCGACCTGCCCGAACTGGGCGAAACCGACCTCGTCGACATGACTACCACCCTGCTCGTGGGCAACGAGGACACCTACGTCTGGGACGACCGGATGGTGACGCCGCGGGGCTACGAGACCAAGTACGACTACTAATGTACCGAATCACCATCGACCGCGACGCCTGCGACGGCGTGTTCGCCTGTCTCGTCCGCGACGGGCGCTTCGCCGAGGACGGTGAGGGGCTGGCGACCCTCGACACTGACGGGCCGACCGAACTGGAGGTCGACGACGCCCACACCGTTGCGGCGAGGTTCGACGACGACCGCCGTGACGACGCCGAGCAGGCCGCTGCAGCCTGTCCGCTGGACGCGATTCACGTGGAATCCGTTGAGGAGGACGTGGCGGCAGATGCCGCCTCCGGTGGCGATACAGAGGAGGTCCAGCCATGAGCGTCGAAACCGGCGCGCCGAACGACATGCTCGCCGCCCATCCCGAGACGGCGTATTTCTGGGGGCGAGTCGCCGGCGACGGCGAGTGCGAGGACGGCTGTGTCACCGTCCGTACCAATGATGAGACGGCTGCTCGGCGGCTCGCGTCCGTTGCCGGGGCCGAGCGGGCCGACCGCCGCATCGTCGAGCGGGCCTACGCTCACGACACTTCGATTACCCGCCAAGAGGAGGAGTTCACGGTGCAGGTCGTCGGTGGCCTCGCCGACCGCGCCAGTGCAGCGCTTGGCCTGCCGTTCGACGGCGACTCGGGCGGCTATCGCTTCGACGCGCTGGCCGACTACGACCGCCAGCTCCTCCGGGGCTTGCTCGAAGGCTGTGGCACCGTCTGTTTCAAGTCCGACGACAACGCGGTCGGCATCTCATTCGTCCACGAAGACGAGCGCCTGCTTCGGACGGTGCAGACGCTGCTGGACCGCTGTCCGGTCGAGGCGCCCTACGACGACCTCTCGGAGACCTCGTCGGGCTACTGGTTCGGCGTCGACGACGACGCGGCACCTGCCCTCGGCGACTGGCTGTACGAGGGCAGCGAGGAGACGGGGCTGTTCGCGCCGAGCCGGCGGCGCAAGCTCCGGAAAAGCGTCGAACGAGTCCGAGAACGATGAGCGAAGCTACCACTGCTCCGAAGACACTCAACGACGAAGCAGTGTTGCTGGCTGGCCACGGCTCCCGCCGCGAGAAGTCCAACGAACAGGTCCGCGAGCTCGCAGTCGAGCTTGAGGGACGGCTGGGGATTCCCGTTGATGCCGCCTTCCTCGAACTCGCAGAGCCGGCCATCGACGAGGCCATCGCGGGGCTGGCCGGGGCAGTCTCGGAAGTGTCGGTGGTCCACCTTTCGCTGTTCGCCGCCAGCCACGTGAAAAACGACGTGCCGCTGGCCGTCGAGCAGGCCCGCGAGGCCCACCCCGAGCTGACGATCAACAACGGCGCACATCTGGGCGTCCACCCGGCACTGCTCGACCTGCTGGACGACCGCGCGGCCGCTGTCGAGGCCGAACTGGGCGTCGACCGCGAAGAGGACGAGGTGGCCGCCGTCGTCTGTGCCCGCGGCTCCAGCGACCCGGACGCCAACGCCGATGTCCACAAGCTTGCCCGGCTCCTGTACGAGGGCCGCGAGTTCGACCGCGTGGAGGCTTCATTCATCGGCGTCACCGAGCCACTGCTGGACGATACGCTCCACGACATCGCGAAGACCCGACCCGATGCCGTCGTCGTGATTCCGTACATGCTCGGCGACGGCGTGCTGACCGGCCGCATCAAGGACGGCGCACGCGAGTTTGACGAGGAATACCCATACGTCGACGCCGCGCCGGGCGAGCCGCTCGGGACTGACACCCGTCTGCTCGACGTGCTCGGCGACCGCTGGCAGGAAGCCCGCACCGGGAGCGTCGAGATGTCCTGTGACACCTGCAAGTACAAGGTCGAACTCGACGGCTACGAGGAGGATCAGGGCGGCGCTCGCGCGATGCTGCGGGCGCTGACCCATCAGGCCGAACACGCCGACCGCGAGAACGTCGACGACGACCCGCACGTCCACGACGCCCCCGAGAAACACGTCGCCGTCTGCACGAACCAGACCTGTGCACAGGACGGCGCGCCGGCGGTCCTCGAACGACTGCGTCAGGCCGCCCGCGATAGCGACCAGTGCGACGCCCGCATCACACGGTCGTCGTGTCTCGGTCGCTGTGGCGAGGGGCCGATGGTCGCCGTCTACCCCGACGGCGTCTGGTACGGCGGCGTCGAAGACGAGGATGCTGACGAGATTGTGTCCTCGCACTTGGATCGGGACCGCATCGTGAGCGAACTCGTCGACCAGACCCTTTGAGAATACACCCCTACAACACTACGACACACAATGAGCTGCTACGAAATCGAGGCCCTTCGACTGGGCCTCATGAACGTTCTCGGTACCGAAGACGACCACGCGCGCCAGCACGCGGAACAGGAGCTGGAGGGCCACATGACCGGCCCGATAGAGGCCCTTGCCGGCGCGGAGACGCTCGCCGGGATCGAGCGCCACCTCGACGCGGCGCTCGTAGACCTCGAAGAGGAAATCGCCGCGACCGACGAGGACGACCCCGAGTACGACTACCTCCGGGGCCGACTTGTTGCAGTCCGCGACGCCGAGCGGGCGGTGTCGCGCATCACCATGCAGGGCGAGGACGTTCTCAGTGGTCTCGGTGAGGCCCACGACGTCCTCCACGAGGCGTTCCCTGTCGATGAGTAGCCAGCGCGGATGGACCGCGTCGCTCGGTGAGATACCCCCGGCCCGCTCGCGTCATCAGGGCCGCCGCTCCGCAGTGACGCTGACCGACGGGCTGGCAGTCGTCGGGACCGCTGATGGGAATCTTCGGGCGTTCGACGTATCGACGGACGCCGACCCGCAACGTCATCGATGGCAATACGACACGGATGGCGACCCCAGCGTCGTCGGGGCAGTGCCGTTCGACGGCGGCTTCGTTGTCGGCGAACGCAGCGCACGCGGCGAGATCCGTTGTCACGACGCTGACGGGGGCCTGCGCTGGCGGTACGAAAGCAGGGCGGACCTCGGCGAGCCACAGCAAAACACCCGCTTCCTGCTCCCCTTCGTCGCGAGTCTCGCCACTGACGGCGACCGCCTGTACGCTGCCGCCCGACGGTACGAGCGCCGGACCGACGACAACGGGACCGACCAGCGCCACTTCGAGAGCGTCGTGTACGCGTTCACGCCCGATGGAACCGTCGAGTGGACCTACCGGACCGACGGCTCACCGATATCGCTCGACGCCGACGACGGTCGCGTCGCCGTCGCGTACAACCGCTGCCCCGGCGACCACCAGCACGGCCTCGTCGTCCTCGACGCCAACGACGGCGACCCGCGCTGGATGTGGGACCCCGGGACCGACGGCCAGCGCCGCGTCGGCGATGTGGCCCTGCTTGCCGACGGCGTTGTCGTCTCCAGCCACGGCGACTACTGTGGCTACCGGCTCGACAGCGGCGGCCGGGAGCGCTGGCGCGTCCCGCTTGCGACGCCGACCGACGTGGGCGGGGACACCGTCTATGCCTACCCCAATCACGTCCACGCGACGGCCGAGGGCGCGGTGTTCGTCACCGGCAACACCTACCCCGAGGAGGGCCGCGAGACTGAGGCTCGTCATCCCCGGGAACACACCGCAACTGGCGTCTCGCCCGACGGCGACCGCCGCTGGGACGCGCCCGTCGGCGGCTTCGCCAGCGGGCTGGGGACCGACGGCTCGCTGCTGGCCGTTCCCGGCGCACAGAACTTCCGGGACCGCGACGCCGACGACCACGCCCTGCGGTTGTTCGATGTCGTCGACGGCCCTGTCGGTACGCTCGACACCGACGGCGTCGTGACAGCGGCCGCAGTCGCGGACGGTACTGCCGTCGCCGTCGAGGAACCGGTCGTCTACCACGACGAGGGCCGCGAGCGCGGCACGTACCGGTTGCATCGAGTCGGAATCGAGAACGAGATGGCCCAGCCGCGCTGTTGACGCGTTGCCACAGCGATCTGGCCCAATAGCTGCCTGTTCTGCTGATCCTCTCTCGGACGTGATTTCGTCGGTTTGGCTGCGGTTACTGTGTTATGTGGTATCAAACTAACCGTTTGCTAGCCGTAGTGCCTCGACATGGGAGCCGACCATGGCTAATGACACAGACGCGGACCACGAAGATGCACCGGCCGATGCGGACGCCGATGTCGACGACGACAGCGCCGCTACCGATGACCACCCAACCGAGCGCGAGCGGGAGTTCGCGCAGATGCAGCGTCGGCTCAACGAGCGGGAGATGGGTCTCGACCAGCGGAGTGCGGAACTCGACCGGCGTGAAGAGAAGGTCGACGCTCGGGAGGAGGAACTGAACCGGCGAGAGACGGAACTGGACGAGCGGGAGTACCAACTCGACGAACGCGAAGCCGCCCTCGACGACCGGGAGACCGATCTCGACGAGCGCGAGGCCGAACTGACGGAGTACGATGCCCAATTGTCCGAGCGCGCCGCGGAGCTCGACGAGCACGAGGAGACGCTGAACACCTACCTTTCGGGGCAGATGGCGGACGTAGAGGAGTCGGTCACGGAGACGATGCACAACGCACTGGACCGGTACGAGGCGACCCGGTCGGCCGGTCAGTTCGGTCCGACCGGGACGATGCTCGTCGGACTGGCCGGCGTGGCGCTCGTCGTCGCTGGCATCGGGTTCAGCGCGCTGGTATCGGCCGGCACAGCCCCGTTTAGTGTCGGCGGGACGACGGCGGACCTCGCTATTGCCGCCGTCGTCGCTATCGTCGGGCTGGCACTGAACCTCGGGACGGTTGCCGGAAAAATCTGAGTCGCGTCGTCGTCAGTCTGCCGTCGCGGGATAGTCCAAGTCGTCCATGGCTGGGGTATCGCCGTCTCCGAGCCATGCGTGAACACCAGCAATCGTGGCCCACAGCAGCAACTGGCCGAACACGACCGTCCAGCGATAGGCTGCGACCAACGCGGCGGGCACGTCGCCGTGGACCGGGTTCGCTGGTGCGAGTACGACAGGAACTGCAAGCAGTGCGAGCGGCAGCGCCGCGGCCCCGAGTCTGACTGCGGTGTGGCGACGCTCCGTCCGCCGGTATGCGAGCCCGGCGAGTACCGCGACCAGTGCGCCCAGCGCCATCAGGCCGGCGTACCAAGCGAGTCGCGTCTCCGTTCCAAGCGCCTGCTCGACGCCCGGCGGCTGTGGCGGGAGGACGAGCCACGGCGCACCGGAGACGGTGAGGAAGCCAGCCCCCGCAAGCGCCAGTCGCTTCGTCGCACCGGAGCCGGGAATCGCCGGTTCGAGGAAGAAGTACGCCATCCCGAACACTGCGACGCCGAAGAGGATTCCCCAGAGGACGCCGCCGCCGATGCTCGCGACGGTCGTCGTGAGTTCCGAGACGACGGGACCGCCCCCGCCGTGGCTGTGTTCGAACGTCTCCAGTCCGGCAGTGAAGCTGTTCCCGACCGTCGCAACGAAGAGGCCGTAGACCAGCCCACCTGCCACGCCGGCCACCGCGCCGCGTTCGAGGTAGTCAGTCGCCATCAGTGGCAGGTGATCCCGGCGCTGTGTCGGAAGTTGTGCAGTGAGTCGTGCAGCATCGGGTCCTGCACGAACAGTAGCGTGAAGCCGAGCGCCGCCACCAGTGCAACGGCAATGGCGACCTGTGGGCCGGTCAGTGCCCCTTTGGCGCGTTCGATGCGGTCGTACACGCTGTCCGTGGCGCGTGCGGTGTCAGTGTCATCCTGCATTGAAATCTCGTTTGTCTTAAGAACAAGTAAGATTGTAAAACTTCCGCCTGATACAGCTCCACCGGGGGGTTATCGTTCGCCAGCGACGGCGTCCACTCGCTCCGCGGTCAGCGCATCGAGTGGCACCACCGAGGCGCTCGTTTCCTCGGCCACGACATCCAGCAGGCCGGCACGGCTCCCGTCGCCGGCATCCACGACAATGGTTCGGTCGGCCGCCTCACCGAGCGCCTTGGCCGCGGTTCCGGTCTCTTCGACCGGACTCCCGTCGGCGGTGTTCGCCCGCCCGTCGGTCACGACGATGACGACGCCGGCGTCCGGGTCGGCTCGGTCGAGCACGTCACGGGCAGCGGTCAGGCCGTCCGGCAGTGGCGTCCGGTCGCCTGTCGGGAGGTCCTTCAGGTGCCGGGCCGCCAGCGAGACGCTGTCAGTCGGCGGGAGGACCACATCTGCGCCCTCGCCGGCGAAGGTGACGAACGCCACCTCGTCGCGGGCTTGGTAGGCGTCTTTCAGCAGTTCCAGTACGGTGCCTTTCGCAGCCTTCATCGCCGGGCGCATCGACGCGCTCGCGTCGACGGCGAACACCACCAACGTCTCGGCGTCGCCCGCTCGGACCGACTTGCGGAGGTCCCGTGATTCGACGCGGCCGCTCCCGCGACTGGCTGCCGCACGGACCGACGCTGCGGCGTCAACCTCGTCGTCGCGACCGGCACGCTCGGTCCGCACTGTTGCCCCTCGCTTTGTGCCCGTCGCGTCCGCACGCCCGCTCGACATCCCGCCGTCGGTGTCGACGGTCGGGGCGTCTACGTCGGGTGCGCCGCTGTCGCCGACTTCGGCTCTGGACTGGCCCGGCAACAGCGGTGTCGCGTTTTCTGGGTCGTCGGACTGGTCGGAGTCACCTTCTTCACCGTCGCCTCCAGCCGCCCCGTCGCTGTCGCCGGCCTCTCTCTCCTGTCGCTCGCCGTCGCTATCTGCCGAAGCGGGCGTCGGCTGTTCGCCCCGCTCGCCCGACTCGTTGTCGCCGTCCTCATCGGACTGCTCGCCGTCATCCGGCTGCTGTTCCTGCTGTTCGTTCGCATCTCCACCGCTCTCAGAGTCGGCCCCGTCATCTGCCGGGTCGCCGTCGGCCCCTTCGTCGTCACCGTCCGCGCCACTTTCCTCGCCATCGCTCTCCCCTTCCTCGGCGGACCCTTCCTCGGATTCGTCCTCCTCGTCCTCGAAGTGGTCGTCGAGCACGTCGTCCATGTCCGGCGAATCCTCGAACGGTCTGGACGTGAGTCGGTGGGGCAAGGCGAACTCGGCGGCCCGCTCGATGTCTGATTCGAGGACTGTCGTTCGCCCATCCAGCGCGGCGAAGGTCCGGGCCGCCCGCGCCGTGGCGATGTCCCCGCGGTGGCCGTCGAGGCCGGCGTCCCGACAGAGTTCGGCGATCTGCTCGCGGAACTCTCGGGCGAGGTCGACCTCGGGCAGCAGCTCGCGAGCGGTTCGCAATCGTTCTCCGGGATCGCGGTCGGGTTCGGCCCGTGACTCCTCGTCGTCCTCCCCCAGCGCCTGATCGATGATGGCGACGCGGTCGCCTACGTCCTCGCAGGCGGACACCTCGGTCTGGAGAGCAAAGCGATCCCGTAGCTGGGGGCGCAGATCGCCCTCCTCGGGGTTCATCGTCCCGACCAGCGTGAACTCGGCGGGGTGGGTGACGGTGACGCCGTCGCGCTCGACGCGGTTCTGACCGCTCGCGGCGGCGTCGAGCAGTACATCGACGAGGTGGTCGTCCAGCAGGTTCACCTCGTCGACGTAGAGGATGCCGCGGTTCGCGCGGGCGAGCAGGCCGGGGTCGAACTCGTGGTCGCCGTCAAGGGCGTCGGCGACAGACAGCGTCCCGACGACGCGGTCCCGGGTCGCGCCGAGGGGGAGCGTGACAAGTGGAACCGACCGCGTCTCGACGGGCGGGTCCGCCCGTGTCCGGCAGTCCCCACACTGGGCTTCCGGCCTGTCCGGCGGACAGCCGTAGGGGCAGTCCGCGATTGCGCGCTGTTCGGGCAGCAGGTCGGCGAGAGCGCGGACGGCCGTCGATTTCGCAGTCCCCTTCTCGCCGCGGACCAGCAGTCCGTCGAGGTCGTCGTCCGTCGCGACGGCCAGCAGTCCGTCCTTGAGGTCCCGCTGGCCGACGACGGCCGCGAACGAGGCCCCCTGCGAAGCTTTTTTGCCCGCGCCGAATACAACCATACTTGTATTAGTGCAAACGGAGATTTAATAACGTTATGCCACAGCTAGGACTCTACACCGCGACGGAGAACGAACTCGGGGCCGTCCAGCGGGCCGCGGGCGAGGTCGATGCGGACCTCGTCGTGCGCTCGGAGAGCGACCTCGACGACGAGCCAGCGGTCGAGGCGTTCGTCGACGAACTGACCGACGCCGACGCCGTCGTCCTCTGGCTCCACGGGGCCGAGGACAGCATGCCCGGCTACGACCTCGCCGTCGAGCGGTTGCGCGAGGCCGGCGTCCCGCTCGTGGTGAAAGCGACGGGCGACGCCTTCGCCTTCGAGGACACGTCGGTTCCGGACGAGCACCGCGACACCGTGTACGACTACCTCGACAAGGGCGGGGCGAGCAACGTCGCCAACTGCGCCCGCTACCTCGTGGCGCAGTACGGCGACGCCGACCCCGCGTTCGACGATCCGGTGACGCTCCCGACAGAAGGGGTCTACCACCCCGACCATCCGGGCGCGAGCATCGAGGACCTGCGGGCGACGTTCGACCCGGCGAAGCCGACCGTCGCCGTCTGGTTCTACGAGTCCCACTGGACACACGAAAACACCCGGTACGTCGACGCACAGGTCCGGGCTATCGAGGCTCAGGGGGCGAACGCGCTCCCGATATTCTGCGAGCCGGCGACCGACGCCGACGGCCAGTGGAACGCCGAGCAGGTCACCGAAGAGTGGCTGCTGGACGACGCAGGGAATCCGCTGGTCGATGCCGTCTGTTCGTCGTTCATGTTCTCGCTGTCGATGGACGAACGGGGCCGCAGTGCTGACGACGAGGGCCAGAGTGCGGAGGACGTGTTCCTCGACAAACTCGGCGTGCCGGTCATCCAGACCGTGACAACGATGCGCTCTCGCTCGCGCTACGACAGCAGCGACACGGGCGTGATGGGCTTCGAACTCGCGCTCTCGGTCGCCCTGCCGGAGTTCGACGGCAACGTCATCACCCACCCCATCTCGGGGAAGGAACGCACCGACGACGCCGCCGGCATCGGGAGCGCGCCGAAACAGCACTTCCCCATCGACGACCGAATCGACCACGTCGCCCGGCTGGCGGTCAACTGGGCCGAACTGCGCCACACGCCAAACGACGAGAAGAACGTGGCCGTCGTCCTCCACAATTACCCGCCCAGCGACGACGGCATCGGGACCGCCTTCGGGCTCGATTCGCCGGAAAGTACCGTCAATCTGCTCGAAGAACTGGACGGGCGTGGGTATAATTTAGGAGATACGATGCCCGACAGCGGCCAGTCGCTGGTCGAACGCCTCACCGCCCAGCTGACGCTTGACGACCGCTGGGTCGCACCCGAAGACGTGCGCGACCTGAGCGTCGACACCGTCTCGCCGACCCAGTACGGTGAGTGGTTCGAGACGCTCGACGCCGACTTCCGCGAGAACGTCATCGACGAGTGGGGCGACCCGCCGGATCGACCGTTCGCGATTCCCGGCGTTGAGTTCGGCAACGTACTCGTGACGGTCCAGCCGCCGCGTGGCTTCGGCATGGACCCATCGAAGGTGTACCACGACTCCGACCTCCAGCCGCCACACGACTACGTCGCCTTCTACCGCTGGCTCCGCAACAGCTACGATACCGACGCCGTCGTCCACCTCGGGACCCACGGCAGTCTGGAATGGCTGCCGGGCAAGACTGTCGGCTTGGACGGCGAGAGCGCGCCGGACCAGCTCATCGACGACATCCCGAACGTCTACCCCTATATCGTCAACAACCCCGGCGAAGGCACGCAGGCCAAGCGCCGGTCCTATGCCGCCATCGTCGACTACCTGACGCCGGTGATGGCCAACGCCGGCACGTACGACGACCTCGCCGACTTGGAGGAACTGGCCGACCGCTACCGTGAAGCGGGCATGGAGGACGCTCGGACCGACGACGGCGAACACCTCGCCGAACAGATTCGAGCGACTGTCGACGAACTGGACCTCGCCGTCGAACTCGGTATTGCCGGTGAAATCGACGAGAAAGCCGACGTACGCGGCCCGGACGAGGCGGGGTCGACACTGGCCGAAGGCGAAGTCGCTGGCGAGGACCTCGACATCGACGACCTCGTCGAGCGCGTCCACGAGTACCTCACTGACGTGAAGACGACCCAGATCCGGAAGGGCCTGCACACGATGGGCGAGCCGCCGGCCGACGACCGATTGGTCGACTATCTCGTCGCGCTCACGCGACTCGAAAACCCCGGCGCGCCGTCGCTGCGCGAGAGTGTTGCGGGCGTGCTCGGCGTCGACTACGACAAGCTCCGGAACGCACCGGGCGAGTACGACGAGGCGCTGGGAATGACCTACGCCGAAGCCGCTGACCGCGTCCACGAGACCAGCAAGGACCTCGTCCGGACGCTCGCGGAGTACGATTTCGACGTGCCAGAGAGCGAACTCGAAGACAGTGACTCCGAGGTGAACATGAACCTCCTCGTGGTCGACATCGAACCGCTCGGAGACGCCCGCGTACGGTCGGGCGCACACGAAGACCTCCGTGCCGCGCTGGCCTACATCTGCGAAGAAGCGGCCCCGCGGGTGGCCGGCGCGGCCGACGAGATACCGCGGACTGCCGACGCGCTGGCGGGCGAGTACGTCCCACCCGGCGGCTCTGGCGCGCCGACGCGTGGCGGCGTCGACCTGCTCCCGACGGCCCGGAACTTCTACACGCTCGATCCGCGGAAGGTCCCGGCCAAGACGGCGTGGGATGTGGGCAGCGAGGTCGCCGACGGCGTGCTGGAACGGCACGAGACGGACGAAGGCGAGTATCCAGAGGAGATCGGCGTCGTCGTCTGGGGCACGCCGACGGTCCGGACCCGCGGCGAGACCATCGCGCAGGTGCTCGCGTTGATGGGCGTCGAACCGGTCTGGTCCGACGCCGGCCGCGTCGAGGACGTGGAACCGATTTCACTCGATGAGCTCGGCCGTCCGCGCATCGACGTGACGACGCGCGTCTCCGGACTGTTCCGGGACGCCTTCCCCGCGGCGGCGGGCGTGGTCCACGACGCCGTCGACGCCGTCGTCGACCTCGACGAACCCCACGAGATGAACTACGTGAAGAAACACGTCGAGGAGGAGACCGACGACCTCGTGGCTGATGGCATGGACGAGAGCGACGCCGAAAGCGCGGCGAAACACCGCGTCTTCACCACCCGGCCCGGCGGCTACGGTGCCGGGACGAACAAGGCCGTCGACGAAGGGAACTGGGACGACCGCTCGGACCTCGCCGACGTGTACGTCCAGTGGGGCGGCTACGCGATGGGGTCCCGCGGCCGCGTCAGCGACGCCCACGACGCCTTCGAGCGCCGCCTCTCCTCGGTCGATGCGACGGTCAAAATCGAGGACACCGCCGAACAGGACGAGTTCGACTCCTCGGACTGGTACGCCTTCCACGGCGGCTTCATCTCCGCCGTCACGGAAATCGCCGGCGAGGAACCGAACTCCTACGTCGGGGACTCCTCGGACCCCGATAACGTCGACGTCTACACGAACGAGGAGAAGGTCCGGAAAGCGATGCGGGCCCGCGTGCTGAACCCCGCGTGGCTCGACTCGATGGAGGAACACGGCTACAAGGGCGCTGGCGACCTCTCGACCACGGTCGACGTGGTGCTCGGCTGGGACGCGACGACCGACGTGGTCAGCGACACCCTCTGGGAGGACGTGGCCGAGCGCTACGCCTTCGACGAGGACCGACAGGACTGGCTCCGGGATGTGAACCCGTGGGCGTTGGACTCGATTACCGAGACCCTGCTTGAGGCCATCGACCGCGGCCTCTGGGACGCCGACGACGAGACGCGCGACCGACTTAGGGACTTGAATCTGGAAGTGGATGGCGACCTCGAAGCGCGGAATAGCGGTGCGGAACGAACGGAGGTGCCTTCAGATGACGACTAACACAACTGATGCGACAGACGACACGAACAGCGAGGACGACTTCGAGGAGTACGCCGACCTCGGCGCGACCACCTCGAACGCGATGGACATCGCCGAAACGTCGATGGACCGCGTGCGTGAACTCGTCCCCGACGAGACGCTGGCCGACCGTATCCGGCAGAAATCGGTCCACGCGACCGGCGACCCCGAATTCCAGTACCTGATGCGCTTTACCGGTGAGGACGACGATGAGCCGGTCCGCGCCGGTGCACGAGCGGTGCTGGACGAACAGCCTATCGTCACCGACATCACGATGGTCAAATCGGGTATCACCGGTCGCGGGCATGACTGCCCGGTGAAGAAGGCCATCGGCAACGGCGCGGAACTGGCCGCCGAGACCGGTATGACCCGAACGGCGGCCTCGGTGCTGGAACTCGACAAGCAGGGCGTCTACGACGGGGCCATCGCCGTCGTCGGGAACGCGCCGACGGCGGCGCTCGCACTGGCTGACTGCATCGAAGACGGGACCCGTCCGGCCGTCGTCGTCGCCACGCCGGTCGGCTTCGTCAAGGCCGCCGAGAGTCGACAGCGGCTCCGGGAGGTCGCCGCCGAGCACGGCGTTCCGGCGATTACGAACGTCGGCCGCCGCGGCGGGAGCGGACTGGCCGCGGGGCTGACGAACGAACTGGTGCACGTGGCAAGTGACAGCCGGGACGGAGAACTCACGCTCGATGAGTAGCGGCGACTACGACCTCGACTCGGGACCAGACCCGGCAGATATCGCGGCGAGCGCGCCCGAGGACCCCGACGCGGACCGGCCGGTCCACGCCGTCGGCATCGGCCCGGGGAACCCTGATTTCCTGACGCCGCGGGGCGAGCAGGCCATCCGCGAGGCCGACGTGGTCGTCGGCTTCGAGACCGTCGTCGACTTTGTCGCCGACCGGACCGACGCGGACCTGCTGACCTGTGGCTACCGGGACGAACTCGACACGCTGGACACCTTCGCTGAGCGCGTAGCCGACGGTGAACGCGGGACTGCGGTCGCGATGGGTGACCCGAACCACTCGGGCTACCAGTTCGTCGGGAAGGTCCAGCGCGCCGTCGACCGGCCGGTCCGCGTGGTGCCGGGTATCTCGTCGCTCCAGATCGCGGCCAGTCGCGCCCGGACGCCGATGGAGGACACAACGTTTGTCACGTTGCACAAGAGCGGCGACCTCTCGGCGGACCTCGACCGCCTCCGGAGCGATGTGGGCGAGCGACACCTGCTCGTCCTCCCGCGCCCGTTCGACCTGATGCCCGAAGACATCGCGGTAGACCTCATCGATGCTGGTGGCGACCCTGACCTGCCGGCGCTGGTGTACGAACGACTTACCCACGACGACGAGGCCCGGACCGCGACCACGCTCGGTGACCTTGCACAAGATGCTGGCGGTGACAGCAGGGACGACACGCGGTTTTCAGACCTGTCGGTGTTCGTCGTCCGGCGGGACTGAGACCGTAGCCGTTCCCGATTAGCTGACCGCGACTGAGTCCTTCTGTCGCCGCCTGTACTCGTTGATCAAACGGAACGCGATCACGTACCCGATAGCGGCGAACACGACAGCCAAGATGATGTTCCCGGTCCACAGACGTACGAGCACCTCACCGCCCATCGAGACGGAGACGCCAGTAAACGACAGTCCGGGTACCGGTCCCAGAATCCGGTTGCCGAGCCAGAAGCTCGTCGCGTACACGCCCCATTTGACCGGTGGGTTGAGTATCAGGACGGACGCGAACAGCGCGACCTTGCTGAGCTGTTTGAACAGGTACGCAAGAATGAGGAAGGCGAGAAATCCAGTGCCGAGCGTCGGTAACGCAGTGAGGAACACGCCGATGCTGAAACTGGCCGCGACCTCCTGAGGAGAGTGCTCCTCGACCAGCGCGGCCACTAGCTTCTCTTTGACCTGCCCCCGCGTCTGCGCCACTCGTCGGCGAACCATCTACGTGTCAGAATGTACCGTGGGTACAAATCGCTTCCTCTCGTCCGGTGTGTGTTCGGCTCTGGCGCTCCGACAGCCCTAATCGCCCTCGCCGTCGGTCGCCAGCGGCCGGTTTGTCGCGGCCAGCGTCGCCTCGAACGTCTGTGGTGTACGTGTCTCTGCCATCGTCCGTGCCGTCTCGACAGCGGTTGCGACGGCCTCGGTGACGAGCGGGTGGTCGCCCAGCGTGTCAGTGTAGGCGAGTCCGCCCCTGTCGAGGTCGAGCTTGGCGGGAATCTGCGTCTCGGTCGCGTCGGTTGGCGCGAGAAAGAGCGGCACGGCGACGGCGTGGTCGTGAGTGAGATTGTACCGGACACATTCGACAGCGGGGTTTTGCAGCAGATAGCAGGGCTCGACCTCGCCGAAGGCCGAGCGCTCGCGCAGGCGCTCGGCGTGATACTCCGTTACCTGACGTTGATACGGCTTGCCGCTGGAGCCGAAGGCGACGAGCGCGACGGAGGAGTCAGCGGCCTCCGGGACCGCGCCACTGCTGCGGTCCCGGAGCGCTTCGGTCAGCAGCGGGCTTCGCCCGACTGGTTCACAGTAGTGTGTCTCGGCGTCGATTTCGTCGAGTGCTGCCGGGACGTCCGTGACTGTCGTGTGGTCGTGAGCGACGGTCATCGGCAGCGCGAACACGCGGTCGGCATCGATGGCTACCAGTTCGTCGCGTAACTCCCGGCGAGGTTCGTGGTCGTAGGTCAGCACCGTGACGTCAGCGGCTACCCCGCGCTCGCGCAGACGACGAGCGTGTGTCTCGTAGGGCGTAGCGCGTGACGTGTCCCGACCGATGAGCAGGAGTGTGTCGTGTGGCATTGGTAGCTCCCAACGCTAAAACAAATCAGCTTGTTTTAGCGAAAGTTGGCTTGCCTGAACGTTGGCAGGAACCCACTAATACCTTTGGGTCCCCCGTCGTATCGGCTATCGACGACTGTCTGCGCAGAGCATCTGGCACCGGGTCTTATACATGCTGGACCGCAATCTCGGGCTATGGACGTGACCGAGAGCGACCTGCCCGGTGTGGGAAAAAAACACGAGGTGGACATCGGCGATGGCCAGCAACTGGTCGTCGTGACCCACAACACGGGGACTCGCGAACTGTACCTGAAAGAGAACGAAGACGCCGACTCGGAGAAACTGCTCGAACTCTCTGACCGGCTGGCACGGATAGTCGGCACGATACTCGAAGGCGCGTACTTCCAGCCGGTCGAATCCAATCACGTCGAGACGATGCTGTCGGAGGGCACGCTGCTCGAGTGGTACGCCGTCGAGGCGGGCTCGCCGCTGGTTGGCGAGACGCTGGCTGGCGCTGATGTCGGCCAGCGCACCGGCATCACCGTCGTCGCGATACAGCGCGGCGACGACGTCATCGCCGCCCCTGCGTCCGACGCCGAAATCGAGGCCGGCGACACCGTCGTCGTCATCGGTGAGCGCGACAACTGCGAGCGGTTCGAGAAGCTTCTGGCCGGAGAGCTGTAGAGAGATGCTTGCACCCGACTCGTCGGAGGGCCACCGTCGTGGCTGACTTACTCGGTATCGGCGTGTTGTTCGCCGCCGTCGCGTTCGCCACCCTTGTGGCCGTGTGGCTGAACAAGTCGGTGATCCCGTTCTACATCATCATCGGGATGGTACTGTCGCCGTCAGTTGCGGGGCAGTTCTCCGTCGCCGGCTACGGCCTCCCGGTCGTCGAGTCGACCGAGTTCGTCGAACTCGGTGCTGAGCTCGGTATCGTCTTCCTGCTGTTTTTCCTCGGACTGGAGTTCAATCTCGACCGGCTGCTGGAGAGTTGGGAGCGCATCACCAGAGCGGGAATCACTGACCTCGGCATCAACTTCGGTGCCGGACTCCTGCTCGGGTTCGCGCTGTTTCGAGACCCGCTTGCGGCCTTTCTGGTCGCCGGGATCGTCTACATCTCCTCGTCGGCCATCATCACGAAGTCGCTCATCGACCTCGGCTGGATCGCCAACGACGAGGCAGACCCGATGCTCGGGACGCTCGTGTTCGAGGATCTGGTCATCGCTGTGTATCTCACGATAGCCGCCGCGCTCGTCGCTGGTGGGTCCGACGTCGGGGCTGCCGCGACCTCCATCGGCATCGCGCTATCGTTCATCGTCGCGCTCTTGCTCCTTGCCCGCTACGGGACGCCGTGGTTCGAGCGGGCCTTACAGACGAACTCGAACGAGTTCACGGTGATACGGGCCGTCGGCATCACGGTCCTCATCTCCGGCGTCGCGCTCGCCATCGGCGTCAGCGAGGCCGTCGCCGCCTTTTTCGTCGGGATGGCCTTCGCCTCGACGACCCACACGCACAAACTGGAGAACCTGTTGGAGCCCGTCCGTGACACGTTTGCGGCGGTGTTCTTCTTCTGGATCGGCGTGGAGACCGATCCCCGATTGTTCGCCGGTGTCGCGGGGCTGGTCGTTGCCGCTGTCGTCGTGACGACGCCGACGAAAATCGTCTCGGGCTATCTGGGTGGCCGTGCCTACGACCTCGACCCGCGCCGGTCGATGCGCGTCGGCCTTGGCATGGTCACTCGCGGCGAGTTCTCGCTGATTATTGCCGCTGTCGCACTGACCGGCGCAGGCACGTCGCTGTCGTCCGAGCTAGCCAACGCCGTCTACTCCTTTACGGTCGCCTATGTGCTCGTGATGAGTATTCTCGGAACAATGTTGATGCAGTACTCGGCTCCCTTCGAGGAGTTTGCGACGGCCCGCTTCGGAACGGAGTGACGGCGAAAATTCGGGACCGGTCTTACAGCTCGCTGTCGGGAACGACGACGACCTTCCCGAAGCCCTCGCGGTCCTCGATGATCTCGTGTGCCCGGGCGATCTCGCTCATGGGCAGCGTCTCGCGGACTCGCGGTTCCATCTCTCCTTGCCAGACTAGGTCAAGTACTTCGTCGGCTTGGCCGGGCGTCGCCATCGTCGAGCCGATGACCTGTAGCTGGTTCCAGAAGATGCGGTTGATGTCCGTCTCCGGGTTGCCGCCGGTGGTCGCGCCGCAGGTGACCACGCGACCGCCCTTGACGAGGCTCTTGAGCGAGTCCTGCCAAGTCTGTGCGCCGATGTGGTCGACGACCATGTCGACGCCGCGGCCGTCGGTCAGGTCCCGGATCTCGCTCGCGAAATCCGTCTCCTCGTAGTTGATGGTGTGGTCTGCGCCCAGTTCCTCGGCGTAGTCGAGTTTCTCCTGACTACTGGCGGTGGCGAACACCTCAGCGCCGGCGTGGTCGGCGACCTGCACGGCCGCGTGGCCGACGCCGCCCGATGCGCCAAGTACCAG
Source organism: Haloarcula sp. CBA1129 (assembly GCF_008729015.1). Lineage (NCBI taxonomy): Archaea > Methanobacteriati > Methanobacteriota > Halobacteria > Halobacteriales > Haloarculaceae > Haloarcula > Haloarcula sp. CBA1129. Next base: position 2,655,121 of record NZ_RKSM01000001.1, on the reverse strand, counting down.
CACTGACTCGCCGGCCTTCAGGTCGCCACGGTCGCGAAGCATCCGCCAAGCGGTCTGGAACACTAGTGGCGACGCGGCGGCCGTCTCCCAGTCGACGCCCTCCGGGACCGGTGTGAGGTTCTCGGCCGGGACGGCGGCGTACTCGCTGTGGACGCCTCGGACGTGTTCGCCGATGATGTGGAAGTCCGGGGCGAGTGTCGGGTCGCCCTTCCGTGAGAACTCGTCGCCGCCGCCGCTCTTGCCGGCGAGGACGGCGACGCGGTCGCCCGGTTCGAACCGCGAGACGCCGTCGCCGACCTCGTCGACGACACCCGCGGCGTCACTGCCCGGGATGTGTGGCATATCGAGGTCGACGCCGGGGAGCCCGCGCCGGGTCCAGATGTCGAGGTGGTTCAGCGCGGCCGCCTTCACGTCGATGACCACCTCGTCGCGGCCGGGTTCGGGGTCTGGAAACTCGCTATACTCAAGTACATCACGGTCGCCGTGACTATCGAACTGAACGGCTTGCATCGTCATCACTTCCCGTGGCTTGCTTATAAACGCCAGCCTCCCGGAGGCTCTTCTGGCTGTGGTAGCCAGTGTTCAGTCCACTGTTGTAATTCAATTTGTGCCTACTCTGTCTCTAATATCTTCACGTATTGGACACCTATCTACATAAAATACAGTCTGTATTCACTCAGTCGATTTATACTTTTACTCATTGCTTATATGGTTATATTCTCTCTATCTGTAGTGATAGGATATTGACGAGGAACTAAAAGATGCCCGTCTACGATATTTGGACGTACCTTCCGGTCGTACAGAATTGTCCGGGATTGGTGTGTGGTACTTTTCACCACTGCTCGACCGATGAGGAGCATACTTACCGCTTGAGCCCGTTCTCTACGCCACCAATGACACACACTTCAAACACACCCACGGGCCGCTCTCGGGGCGTCCCGACACGCACCTGCGTGGCCCCTCGATTCGGGACAGTGGTGACCGACCGATGAATCTCTCACTCGTTATTGTCGCGACGATGACTGGCGTCGCCACCGGCGTCGTGTTCGGCCTGCTGGATGTCCCCATTCCGGCCCCGCCGAACCTCGCCGGTGTGATGGGTATCCTCGGCATCCTCGTCGGCTATCGCCTCATCGAGTACTTCGATGTCGGCGTCAGCCTGCTGTCGTTACTGAAGGTCTGACGACTGTCAAGCGCTTTTCGGACCGAATCGCACCATCAGTTCTCCCTCCCAGAACGACAGTGGCGGCAGTGACGATACCGCCCCGTCAGTGGTCTGCGTGCTCGGTCCCGTTGTGGTGCTGGTGACTGCTCTCGTTCTCGCTGTGGTCGGTGTCGCGCTCGCCGTGGTCGTGCTCGCGAGTGAGGCGGCCGTGATACGTGTCGAGCGTCCGTTCAAGAAGCGCTGTCCGCGTCTCGTGCCCCTCGACGACCGGTTCGATCCACCGCGATTCAGTCCGCCAGTAGCCCATCACCTCGCCGGACGGTTCGATTACCTCCGCATCGAGGCCATCGACCTCCCAGTCGTCCGTGTACGCTTGGATGAACGAAACGACAACCGTCTCGATGCCGGCCGCGAGTTCGTGGCTGCGCGTGCTCTTCGTGACGTAGGTCAGCCTGATGCGGCTGTCTTCGACAGCGAGTGAGTCGATGTCGACGAACCACTTCCGCAGATTGGATTCGAACGCGGCCAGCTCGGTGTCGGTAGCACCGTCGGCTTCGTCGTCGCTATCTGCGTGTTCGCTGTCGTGGCTGTGTCCCTCGCCGTGGTCGTGACCGCCGTCGGCGTGCGTGTGGCCGTGTGACTCGTCGTGGTGTGCCCCATCGTCTGCCGCTGGCATTTCACTCGCTTCGGGCGTTGCCGTCGAGCCGCCGGCCCCGGTGTCGCCGGACTGGCTGTTCTGGGTGCCGCCGAGGCTGCTACAGCCCGCGCTGGCCACCGCAGCCAGCGCGAGGGTTCCGAGGAACCCACGCCGACTCCGTCGCTGGCTGGTGTCTGGCACGGCTCAGGTCCCCCGTCGCGTTGCGAGCAGCGCTGCGCCGACGAGCGCGAGCAGTGTCACGACGGCGGTGAACCCGGGCCCGGACGCGGCGGCCGTCTCCGACTCTGTGGCTGCAGTGTCAGCTGCCGCCGTTCCCGCTGATTCGCCCTCTGTGTCTGGTGTACCGGCCGCCGTGGCACCGCCGGATTCGCCGTTGCCGTCAGTTCCGGATTCGGCTTGCTGGTCGGTCGAAATCCAGACCGGGCTGGTCAGCGCTCGGTCGCCGTCCTCGTCGACGACGCGGAAGGCGACCCAAGCGTTCCCGTCGATGTCCACGTCAGTACTCATGGTGTCGTTCGTGCCGTCGAGCGTGACGTTCGAGACGGTCGTGCCGTTCCGGATGACCTCAGCGTACGCGAGTTCATCGAGGTTCCGAACCGTTGCGGACGCCTCCACGGACGACCCGGCGGTCGTGTTCACGGTCTCACCGGGCATCCGGTCGTCGACAGTGAACTCGACGGCCGGACCGTACGTCGCGTACGTGTGCCCGTCTTTCACCGACTGGGCCCACTTCTCGGGCGTGACGGTCCCCTCGACGTATGCCCGGGTGCGGGCGCTGCCGTATTTCGCCGGGAAGCACTGTGAACAGTGATCGTCGCTGACACCGGTCGCCGTGATCTCGTAGCCTTCGTTCCAGAGAGTGAACAGCCCCTGCACGCTGGCAGCGTCGGACTCGCCGTACGGGCCGTTGTACGCCTCGATGGCGTCGACCATCGGGAGGTACTTCTCGTGCTGGCCGGGCGCGCTGTCGAGGCTGACGAAGCGGTCGCCCGGATGGTTGATCTGGAACACCGTTGCGTTGTGTCTACTGCGGGACTCCTCGATGAACTCCACGAGGGTCCCGTCGGAGTCGACCATCTCCTCGCCGTGCATCGGGTAGGGGTTGAAGTGTCCGAGGTCGCCGGTGGTGATCTCCTCACTCCGGATGAACATGATATCGCGCTCCTCGGCCTGTGACTCCATCGATCCCCAGCCGCCGATGGCGTTATGATCGGAGATGAACACTGCGTCGACACCCGCCGATTTCTGGATGGCGACGAAGTTGTCGATGGGCGTCTTGCCGTCGAAGCTGACGCTGCTGTGGGCGTGGGGGTCGATGCCGACCCAGTTGCGCTCGCTGGGGTCGAGTTCCTCGGTGAACGTCGCGTTGACGCTGACCGATTCACCCGGCGTCACCGAGACGTTCTTCTCGACCGGTTCGGCGATGTACCCGGTTCCGTGGTTGAACACCAGCGTGTAGTTCCCCGGCGGGAGCTGGAACGAAGCCGTGCCGGCCGGCGTCGTCTGGGTGTAGACGGTCTGGACTGCGGTGCCGTCGTCGAGTACCGTAATCCGGGCGTCGGCGGGACTGACCTCGCCCTCGTCATCTATCGTTGCGGTGACGTTGACGGGGGCTGGCCCCTCCAACGAGTCGAAGTCGGCGGTTGCCGTTTCACCGCTGCTGACGGTGACGGACTGTGGCTCTGATGCCGCAAATCCGCTGGCGTCGGCCGTCAGCGTGTACTCGCCGGCGGGGAGTTCGAGGTCGTACGTTCCGGTCTCCGACCCGACGGTGTAGGTGAACGCGCGGTCACCCTTCGAGGCGGTGACTGTTGCCTGTGAGACAGACTCGTTGTCCGTACTTTCGATGGTCCCGGTCACAGTTCCCGTCTCGGTTCCCTGCTGCTGGTTGTAGTACTCGCTGGTCGCGCTACTTGAGCCGTCTTCGCCGACGAAGAGGGCGAACTCCGCTGAGCGCGTTTCGCCGGGGTCAAGTCGGTGTTCGAGCCACGGGTCGATCCATGTCGTGGAACCAGTGTACGAGGTAAAGGAGCCGTTCCCGCCCCAGACGCCGTAGCTCACACGGTCACCGGTGAGTGCGGCCCATGGCTGGTCGAGTGTGTCGGCGCTCACTGGCGGCGAGCGCGTCTCCTCGACTCTCCCCGAACCGGGGAGCCAAGTGGATTGGCCTTCTGAACTCAGTGCGGCCCCGCTCTGAAGCCGTTCGGAGTCGTTGATCGGGAGGCGCTGGTCGCCGCCGTTCTCCATCGTGGTGTTCATCCAGATGTGGCTGGAGTTGGCCGGTAGCGTGTACGTCGTCGTGACGGAGACGTTCGGGTTCGTACTGACGTGGCCGGTCGCGGTGACGACCGCCGCGCCGTTCGGCCCGGTGGCGTTCTGGCGCTCGAAGGACTCATAGACCGGCCACGTCCCGAAGTTGTTGAACGCGAACTCGGCGACGCCGATTTGGTCGGTTGTCAGCCCGTACGCGTTGGCGTCGTAGATTCCGCCCGGGAGCGTACCGAACGGTCCATTGCTCTCAGTACCGATGGCGGCGGCGACTTCGCTGTTTTTCAGGACAATCGTCTCGTTTGCCGGCGTCTCGCCGCCCTTGATTCGCTCGCCGGTGACGGCGACCGGCTTGTCAGGTCGCTCGACGTGACCCGACGAGGCCAGCCACTTCACCGTTCGGAAGAGGAACGGTCGCGTATCGGTTTGCTGGTGTTCGGCCTGCCACTCGTCGGTGAGATACGTGGTGACCGACTTCTGGCTGCCGAAGGCGACGACACGGCCGTTGTCACCGATGTCCCACGTCGCGGCCGCGCCGACGATGCGCTCGCCACGGGGGTACTCTTTCTCTGTCGTGGAGTAGGTGTACTCGTAGGTATCGCTGTCACCGTACAGCAGCGGGGCCTGCGTCCCGTTGTCCGTGTCGGTGACGTTGAGACTGACGCCATCGTACTCCACGGTGTCGACGTTGTTCATTATCGGATGCCGGCCCGTGTTGTGCAGGATGACCCGCCACTCGTAGTCCTCGACGGTCTTGTTGGTCGGGTCCTGAACATTTCGGAGCCACTTGTCGCTCTCGCCGTTGAAGTGGAGTCCGTACGGATCGGTGATGTCGTTGAGCTTGCCGGCGTGGCCCTGCAGCGGCGAGGTCCAGTCCCCGACGACGAACAGGCTACCGCCGTTTCTGACGTACTCGTCGATTGCTGCCTGCTCGGCCTCGCTATAGGCTGTCTGGGGGACGGGGATGATGACCACGTCGTAGTCCGACAGCCCGCTCGCGGCCGAACTGTTCCACGAGGTCAGCCCGCCGGTCGTCGACCGTTTCGTGTCGACGTCGTAGCCGCGTTCGCTGAGGCGGTTTGCGAACTTGGTGAACGTCGAGCCCTGATGGCTCCCGTCGATCAGCACGTCGACGCCGGCACCGCTGTTGTTGAGATCGACTGAATCATCAGGAACTGGACAGCTCTGGTCGAGCTGACAGGTCGCCCCACCAGCCGAGGCCATCTGTGTTGCTGTCTGACTATTCGCCGTTGTCAACTCGGTTTGCTTGCTCGGTGCAGCAGCGGCACTTCCGAGGAAGCCGGTGCTGACAACCGAGAAAACGAGCAGTATGCTGAACGCGACTGCCCATATGCAATTTTTATTCATTACTTCCTGTACGGTATAAGCACCGACTAGTTAAAATTTACCATAGACAGACTATTCTCAGATAGTGACTGTTTTCTGTAACAAACCACTAACTCTGCATTGTCTTTGGGAGGTGCAACTCTGCCCCATCTCCAGAGGTGAACATATCCGGAGCTGTCGTTTGATACTGTACTGCCTAGCCACTATAAGACGGCTTTGACGGACACACCTGATCTGTCGGCCACACATTCCGACACACCGATTGTGGTGGCGACGACGGCCCGACAGACTGCCCATAGAACACTGCCTGTCTGTCTACAGCGATGCGTGTGTCACGATCAGCACGTACCAGCTTTTAAGACCCGATGGGCGGAACTTCGGAGGTATGTCACGCAAAGTGTTCTTCGATACGGACCCTGGCTGCGACGACGCGGTCATGCTGGCGATGGCGCTCGGTCACGATGCAATCGATGTTGTCGGTCTCTCGACTGTCTGCGGGAACACGACTATCGAGAACACGACGCGAAACACCCACGCGATACTGGGGCTCGGTGGCTACGACGTTCCGGTAGCTCGTGGGTGTGGCCGTCCGCTCGTCGACGACCTCACGACCGCTGAGTGGATTCACGGCGAGAACGGACTCCACGGGGACATCCCCGACGTCGACGGCGACACACGGAAGATCCATGGAGCCGACGCAATCGTCGAAGCCGCCCACGAGTACGGGGAGGAACTGACGATTGCGGCCGTCGGCCCGCTCCCGAATCTGGCGATTGCGCTGGCGAAAGAACCGCGCCTCCCCGACCTCGTCGACGACATATATCTCATGGGCGGGGCGGCGATGACGACCGGGAACGTGACGCCGATGGCCGAAGCCAACTTCCACAACGACCCTGCAGCGGCCAGTCGTGTTCTGCAGGACGCGAACACGCGGATGGTCGGTCTAGACGTGACCAACCGTGCTACCGTCTCCCCCGAGTTCATCGAGGCGTTCCGCACGGCCGGCGGTGTCCGCGGGACAATCGCCGAGTGGCTCGACTACCGGCCCGACTCCGGGACCTATCCGACGGCCGACGCACCGGCTATCCACGACGCCGCTGTCGTCGCCGACATCATTGACGAGTCGGTACTCACCTTCGAGGAGTACTACCTCGATGTAGACACGACCGGCGGTCCTTGCCACGGGGCCGTCATCTGTGATGAGCACGGCACGACGGGCAACGACCCGAACAACCGCGTCGCTGTCGACATCGACGTGACACGCTACCGCGAGATTCTCGAAACCGGCATCGAAGCCTACGCGGCTGAGTAAGCCACTATCCGGCAGGCACAGAGAGAACGGCTGTCCGTGGCGTTATTCGTAGGTGTGGACGCTTCCGGTGGTGTTGCCCTCGATGTAGTCCCAGTCGTACTCCACGCCTAGGCCGGGGCCGTCAGGGACGCCAACTGTTCCGTCGTCGTCGACGGCGTCCATCAGATCGGAGTAGCCGCCCTCGTACACCGGCGGCTGGGTGTTCTGGCAGTCCGGGTGGACCAGCGCCATCTCGTAGTAGTTCGAGTTCCGGCAGGCGGCGATACAGTGGCGTTGGGCGGGGCCGGGTGCGTGGAACTCAACGTCGAGCCCAAAGGCCTCGGCCATGCGGGCCACCTTGATCGCACCGGTGATGCCCGCGTCGTACTCGGGGTCAGCCCGCAGGAAGTCGGTCGCCTCGCTGGCAGCGAAGTCGGACTTGATCTCCAGTCCGCGGATGTGTTCGGTCTGGAGAATCGGCGTATCGAGCTTCTGAGCCAGTTTCTTGTGGGCGTGCTGTGAGATGCCGCCGTCCCGGAACGGGTCCTCGTACCAGAAGAAGTCCTGTTCGTCAAGCGCCCGACCCAGTTCCAGCGCGTCGGCGAACGTCTCCAGTTCGCAGGCGGGGTCGTGCATCAGGTCCATCTCGTCGCCGACCGCTTCGCCAACAGCATGGACCGCCTCGACCTCGCGGTCGAGACTTCGGGCGTCGTCGCCGCCGCCCCAGCCGTGAATCTTGAAGCCACCGAAGCCCTCGTCCCGGCACTCCTCGGCGAAGTCAGCAAAGGCCGCTGGCGAGTCAAGCCCACCGGCGTCGTCGCCGTGGTACGTTGACGCGTAGGTGGGGATACGCTCGCGGTAGGTCCCCAGCAGTTCGTGAATCGGTGCGTCGTAGTACTTCCCCGCGAAGTCCCACAGCGCGATGTCGATGGGGCCGATGCCCATCCGATCATATTTCCGGAGTGCGCGCTTGCATTCGGACCAGTGTTTCTCGCGTTTCAGCGGGTCCTTGCCGATGAGGTACTCCGCGATGATGTTGTACTGGGCGGCTGCTGGTGAGTTTCCACCCACGTACTCGCCCGTGATTCCCTCGTCAGTATGAATCTGGACACCGAATAGTTTCCGCGTGGTTGTCTCACCCGGCGCATAAACCAGATTGAAGCCGTGTTTGTCCGTCCCTACGTCTTCGAGGGGGTACTCGAACTCTCGGCTTTCGATTTTCGTTATCGTTGGCGACATTTGCCGGACATACTGTGGTGGGGATATTAAAGCTACCCCGCGACAGATACGCTGTCTCTGTTTGAGTGGCCGACACAGCAGCGACCGGAACCACGGTTTCACTCAGTCCAGCGCGTCAAGGCGACGAATACCGGGCTCTCCCAGCCGAACCGAACAGCCGATGTACAGCGGTTCGATGACTCTGGGGTAGTCGAAGGACACCGCGTGTTCGTGGAGCACTTTCGGGTCGCCGGCTTCGCCCTGCCACATATCGTGATGTGAGGGAAGCAACCGGGACAGTTGGAGCTGGTTTGTGGCCTCGATGATCTCGTTTTCGTCCATATACCACTTTGTTCTGACACCGCAGTCCGGCTCGGGCTCGTAGATCGAGCCGACGGTGCCAAACGCCAGCGCGCCTACGTCGATGTCGAACCGTTCTCCGATGCCGGAAAATGCCTCTGCGGGCCGGCTATCGCCGGCGTGGAAGAACGTCCCGGCGTCGTGCTCGATGACGTACCCCACCGGTTCGATGGCGTCAGGGTCGTTCGTCCCGGTCACATGTACGGTGAAATCGCCGACAGCGAACTCGTCACCGACAGCGATCTCGTTGCGCTGCTCGTCGGGCACCCGCATCTCGCCGTCGTAGTCCGGGGAGTCATACGATGCCGACGGCGCGTACAGGTCTGCCCCTAAGTTCTCGACCAGCGGGCCGTACGACGGCGGATGCATGTGGTCGATGTGTTCGTGCGTGACGAGTGTCGCATCACACTCGGTCGCGTCGGCGGGGTCCATCGGCACTGGAATCATGCGGATGAGGTTCGGCGGGTCGCCAGTCCCGAAGTAGGGGTCGATGTACAGCGTCGTCGACTGTGAGCGAAGCACGAAGCCGTTGCAGCCAAGATACCAGATTACGACACCGTCGCCGGGATTTGTTGCTTCTATTTCGTCACGGACGAACCAGTCGTCCCACGTTGACTGTACCATACCCACTCCTGTGCCCGGCCCGCTGAAAAAATTTCGTGCCGCCACTCACTCCAGAGTAACCGTCGACTCCGCCTCGGAGGCCTCGTAGATGGCCTTAATCGTCTTGATATCGACGAGGCCGTGTTCGCCATCGGCGTAGGGGTCGGTGTCGGTCAGCAGACAGTGGGCGAAGTACTCGAACTCCTCTTCCATCTGGTCGATCTGTTCGAAGTCGATGTCGACTGTCGTCCCCTCGTGGGAAAGCTGGAGCGCACGGTCGTCCCAAGGGTAGAAGGCCGGTTCGACACGGACCTTGCCTTCAGTTCCGAGTACGGAGATGTGGTTATCGAGATGGGCGTTCTGGCTGGCGGTACACACCGCGTACACATGGCCGGGGAAGTCTAGCTGGAACGCGCCGTGTTCGTCTGGCACGTCGGCGAACTCTTCCTGAACCGATGCGACGGTCCCCCGGACGGCCACGGGGTCAGCATCCAGCAGGAATCGGCTCGTGTTCAGTGGGTAGAGGCCGATGTCCATCACGGCACACCCCCCCGAAAGCTCCCAGTCCAGCCGCCACTGGTCGGGGTCGGGGACGAGTTCGAGGATGGGTTCGGTCATGTTCCCGTGGACGAACAGCGGGTCGCCGATGTACCCCTCGTCGATGAGGTCCTTCGCTCGCCGGACGGCTGGCTCGGTGTGCATCCGGTAGGCGATCATCAGCGTCGCGTCGTGCTCGTCACAGACCTCGACCATCCGCTCGGCGCGCTCGATGGTGGCCTCCATCGGCTTCTCGCAGAGAATCGCCTTGTCTAGTTCTGCCGCGGTCTCGACGTAGGGGAGGTGGCGAGCGTTCGGGGTGACAATGTAGACAGCGTCGTACGCGTCGCTCGCGACGCCGTCGTGAAACTCTTCGTAGGTGATCGCGTGTTCGACTGTCTCCGACTCAGCTGCCACGTCGGCTGCCTTCTCGCGGTCACTGCTGACCAGCACAGTCGTTTCACAGAGGTCTCCCGCGTTGACGGCGGGCATCGCCTGTTCGGTGGTCCACCAGCCGACGCCGATCATCGCAAACCGAACCGGGTTGTCAGTCTCTGTCTGTTCCTGCCAGTCTCGACGGTCGAAGCCTCCCGTGAGCGCGTCAACGTTCATGCCACTGTCATCGACTGGCTGGATATTATCTTTTGTGTTGGCACGCCCATGTCAGCTCGTCCGATTCCAGAGCAGCGAATACTAGTTCACTCACTGCGTAAGCTAGTTCCGGCAGATGAGATGTTTGTTTGATATAGTGGAACAGAATGTCGGTCCCAGCTGCAGTTATTCTACAGCGGCCGGTCGGTAATTCGAGTCGACAAATGCTGTTTCGTGGCTTTCTGCGGGCCGTCATCGCCTATGACTCCGGACTTCCGTGTCGAGAATAACGACAGTACAACCGTTACGGAAGGTGTTCCATAATTATGAACGGCCGGTTGTGGGCGGAGCGCAACGGTTCGGTTGACCGGGGCCGCTTCGAAACTCTGTCCCAATTGCTGTGTTCACTGCGGTGGGATGGGACGTCTGTTATGACTGCCGACGACGAAACGGCGCTGTGTCCACCGACTATCGGTCTAACTTCACTTTTCACTGTACTCAGACTGGCCGGGCTAATGCATTTAGCGCCGGTGCAACCCGGATGCTGGGGCGCTGTTAACGAGAGTGGAACGTCTGTACGGGACAGACAGTGCCGATGCTGGGACCGTTCCACCTATCTAGCTATTTTGTAACAGAAACACCACTTCGGAGTCAGCGACGGTGGCCGCCTCGATTAGCTGTTGCGGTACACCGTCTTGATGTAGCTGAAGAACTCAAGTCCGGCGTCTCCCTGCTCGCGGTAGGTGTTCGTAGAGGAGCGCTTGAGGCCGCCGAAGGGAACGTGCAGCTCCAGTCCGGTCGTCTTCTCGTTGACCTTGACCACGCCGGATTCGGAGCGCTCGATGAACTCGTTCTCTTCCTCGATTCGGTCGGTCACGATGCTGGCCGAGAGACCGTAGTCGATGTCGTTGGCGACCTCGACACCTTCGTCGAAGTCGGAAACCGGAATGACGGCGAGCACCGGCCCGAACACCTCTTCCTGTGCGATGCGCATATCGGGCTCGACATCGGAGAAGACGGCCGGCGAGATGAAGTTCCCGGCGTCGTACTCTCCGCCGGTGAGTTCTTCGCCGCCCGTTTCGAGGGTCGCCCCCTCCGACTGTGCGATGTCGATGTACTCTAGGCTCCCCGCGAGCTCGTCCTCGCTGACGTGGGGACCCATGCCGGCCCGGTCGAGGCCGTTCCCGATCTCGAGGGACTCGGCGTAATCGACGACGGCGTCGAGGAACTCGGCGTACACGTCCTCGTGGACGATAGCTCGGGAGGTCGCCGTACAGGCCTGCCCTGTCCCGCCGAAGGCCCCGGCCCCGACGATGTCAGCCGCCTTGTCCACGTTGGCACTCGGCATGACGACCGTCGGGTTCTTTCCGCCCATCTCTGCCTGTGCGCGCTTTCCGTTGCTCGTCGCTTGTTCGTAGACGTGCTCGCCGACAGCGGCGCTGCCGGTGAACGACACCACGTCGACGTCGTCGTGAGTGGTCAGCCGTTCGCCGACCTCGCTACCGGGGCCACAGACTAGATTGATAGCGCCGTCCGGAATCCCAGCCTCATCCAGCGCCTCGACGATCATCGCACCGACGGTCGGTGCCTGCATCGCGGGCTTGATGACGACGGTGTTACCGACCGCAAGCGCCGGCGCGATTTTCCAGGCCGGAATCGCGATGGGATAGTTCCACGGCGTGATGAGCGCTGCGACGCCCATGGGTTCTTTCTTCGTCTGCAGGCCGGCCCGGCCGCCGCTGGGCTGTTTAACGGTACCCCCAAAGTCGCGGGCCTTCTCCGCGTAGTAATAGAAGATATCAATCGCACGCTGTACCTCGCCCTCGGCTTCGCCGAGCGGCTTCCCCTCTTCGCGGGTCAGCGTCTCCGCAAGTTCGTCTTTCCGAGATTTCAGGATTTCACCGGTCTCACGCAGGACCGCACCGCGTTCCGGGCCGGGCATTCCGCCCCATTCGTCTGTCGCTTCCGCCGCAGCCGCGACCGCTTCGTCGGCGTCGGCCGCCGAGGCCACCGGAACCGTGCTGACGACGTCAGTCTCGTCTGCCGGGTTCGTGACGTCCTGTGTCTCCCCGCTTCCGGTCCACTCGCCGCCGATATAGTTCTCATACGTCTGCGTCATACGTTTAATTCATCTCATTCCCAATACTTACGCGTTTCCCATCCCTCGCTGTGTCGCTTCGTTCGACGGTGCGGAACGACTCAGTTGACTCCGGTGTGTCACGGTGCCAATACTGAACAACAAGCACTGCAGTCGGTGCACTCACCGTCTCCGGTCTAACCCCGCATTCGTGATAACGGATTCACGGCGGAATCGAAATTGAGTGGTAAATAGCTACCGCTGTCAAACAGCAAAACAACACTATCTGTGTGCCAGATCTGTCACATCGTGGCAGTAGTACGTTGCGGTGCTTGTGTTGCCGGAAATACTACTGCCCAGTCTGTCGCTCGGTCCCGTGCTACTCGTATTCTGTCGCCGTGTCGCTATGACTGATCGCTGCTGCGGCCCCTTCTAGTATATAAATCTATTTCACAGTATAACATGTGTATGTATGTTATCGATTCACTGTTGACAGTTGCTGCTGGTGGACTGTTTGCCGTCGATCGGAATATCTACCGTAATTTGATATAGCGATATTTTATTTATAGCGATAAACATAATGACCTAGTGATCTCAGTCAGTCCGCTGTCGTACGTCCAATTCTCTCACCTCAGGTCAACCTACTGAACTAGCGACCCGGTTCGCTGCCCGATTTCAAAATCCAACTATCAATCAGACATATCTGATAGCAAATATTACATACTCCTACCCAGAATTTACTATTTAGAACTACCAGACGATACCGTCACCCGCTCCGAAATTGACGGACCTACTCGTCGCTGTCCACTCTTTCGAGAAGCGCGGCAACAAGTGCGCTCTTCCGGTGTGAGACTAACAGATGGCAGTAAATATCGTCTTCACTGTCCGCACCACAGTTACACAGCGGGCATCCGTATGTGTGGCTACCTGCCGCTTCGGTCGCTCGCTGCGGGATGCTGGCTCGCATATGCGGATATAGCTCTGTGCCGAACATAGCAGTTTCTAGGACCGCTATATCGCTCTCAATGTCCATATAGAGACAATGGTGTGTTCGCCGTCGGAAACAACACTATCCGGCCATCACTCTCGTATCCGGTCCAGCGCTGGCAAAAACTCTACATCCGTCTGTCGGCTGAGAGTGTCGCTGCTGCCGATCTCTTGTGTGGTTGTTGGACCCGTTCGAGGGGTCGACAACGTGGCTGACCGCGCGTCGCTCACCCAGTCGAGATGTCCGTATACGATCCTGCACACCAACCGAGACTTTGTCGGTCGTACAAACTGCCGAAACCGACGCACATCGAGAGTATCTGTTACGAATACAGCCGATTATACACCCATATTTCCTCTATCTGACTGTTGATGGAACTAATCTCTCTCAAAGAGCCACTTTGAAGATACTGCGTCGCTACCAGTATCACTGAACAATCCAGTAACCGACGGCTGCTCGCCCGCTCGTTACACTCACGGAATTATTGTGCTGCGCTCGCTCCTCTGACCGGTGCATTCGTTCGCCCATCGGCAGACACGCCGATAGAAGTCGTGAACGCTCGCTGTCCGCTTCGCTGTGGACGTATCACCGCTGCACGAGACCGGCAACGACCTGTATCGAGTATCGTTGTGTCCGGCCGGTCAGAACTGCGACCACGACGATGGGTCGCCACACAACAGGGAGTGAGCGCGCGACAGCACGGTAAGCACCACAATGGGAAACAACGCGAGGCCGATGAGCCCGATAAGCGTCTGTACGAGACTATACGCGACAGTCTGAATCAGGGTATCGCGGATCTGCAGATGTGCGAGTTCTTGCGCCAACAGCGCCTCAAACACCGACACGGACAGCAGTCAGAACAGCTGTCGGTCGACGACATGGCCCCAACGCCGCCCCCAATGGCGAACGTGTCCGGTGCCGGTAGCTCTGCCGGTGGTCGGTGTCTCGACGTTCATTTCATCGACAAGTGCATCGTGGTGGTGGTTAGGCTTCTGGCGCACGCGCTTGCGCGAGTTCGACTGCATCGAGTGGGTGCTTGAGCTGCGCCGTTGCAACCCAGTAGTTCACGACACCGAGAACATTGCCATTCCGATAACGACCAGAGCACCCAGCAGTGGCGACGGACGGTGTCCCACACTGGCGAAGCAGCAAATACTCCACATGCCGCCACGAGATAGACCAGCAGCGACACCAGTCCGACAACGGCCATGAGTGGCCGTCGGGTCACAGCCATAGCTGGTGAGACGTGCTGCCCGAAAAGTCACTCCGGTGGGCAGTACGGTGTTTCTGACCGGCAGGTCTCGGACCGGGGTTGCCGTCAGTGGCTATTTCATATAGCGCCTTACAGTTTATGAGGCACTGCTCCAATGATCGTCCCATTCGACGAAGCGCCTTCAGAACGGCTCAGACACCCACTCAAACTATGTTCCAAGCGGTTCCTGATGCGGGACGACACGTCTTTTTGACCGGCCTCCGGAACACACTGTATGCGAATTGCACGTCTTCTGACGGACGATGGGCCAGTCGCCGGCGAATACGTTGACGGCGTCGTCCACGCTGATGACGGCCAGTACACGGTCGGCCGTGATGGACGCCTACTCCCGCCGTGTGAACCGTCCGCGCTGTACTGCGTCGGCCGGAACTACGCCGCGACCAACGACCAGATGGACTACGACCGGCCCGAGGAGCCGGACTTCTTCATCAAGCCTTCGACGGCGCTACTCGCCCACGAGCAGGACATTCCGTACCCGACGTTCACCAACGAGCTCACCTACGCCGGTGAGTTAGCTGCGGTCATCGGTGAGCGGTGTCACGACCTCGACCCGGCCGACGTTCCCGACGCCGTCAGGGGATACACGATACTGAACGATGTCGACGCGCTCGACCAGCAGGGCCGAACCGCGCGGAAGGCCTTCGACGGGTCCGCGCCTCTGGGACCATGGATCGAGACTGCCGTCGATCCCACCGATATCGATATGCATACCGACATCAACGGTGAGCGCCGCCAGTCTGCCAACACCAGCGAGATGCTGTTCGGTCCCCACGAGGTGGTCGCGTACCTCTCGGAACGGTTCACACTCCGTCCCGGCGACGTCGTCGCTTTCGGCAGCCCGGCCAACCCCGGGACTGTCGAACCCGGTGACAGCATCGAGATAACCTACGACGGCGTCGGCATACTCCGCAATTCGGTCGTCGAACCATAACGGCGTCCGAGCCGATTGATTCGACCCGTAGCGACCTTCTTTGGTACCTTTTCGACAGCGTAGTGGATTCAGCCGCTTGGGTTCGATAAACTACTATCTGCTATACAAAATCACTGCAGTCGGGTCCGAATCGTCTCCGCGGTTTGCTCGCCGATGCCGTCGATAGCCGTCAGTTCCTCACCGGAAGCTGTCCTGACGTTGTCCACGCTACCGAAGCGCCGGAGCAGCCGCTTCCGCGTCTCGGGACCAATACCGGGTACGTCGTCGAGTGTCGTCGACACCTCGTCTCGTAGCGTCTGATGGTACTGGACGGCAAAACGGTGTGCCTCGTCGCGAATCCGCTGGAGCAGGTGGAGCTGCGGGGCGTCGTCGTCCCAGTCGTACACGCGGTCGGGCGTGATGACCAGCTCCTCGTCTTTCGCCAGCGCAACGGCCGGTATGTCCCAGCCAGTCTCGGCGAGAGCGTCGCGGGCCGCCCCGAGCTGGCCGTCCCCGCCGTCGATGAGCAGCAGGTCCGGGTCCGGCCGGTCGTCCCGGCCCTCGACGGCACGCGTGGCCCGCCAGCGGAGGAGTTCGCGCATGTTCGCGTAGTCGTCGTTTTGCTCGGTGAGCTTCTTCCGGCGGTAGTCGCTCTTCTCGGGCGTTTCATCGACGAAGGTGACGTTCGAGCCGACGGCCGACCGCCCTTGGGCGTGGCTCACGTCGAACCCTTCGATACGGCTCGGACGGTCGATGCCCAGCGCATCGGCCAGACGGCCTGTCTCGTCGTCGGTCCCGCCGCGCTGGCGGGCGTTTTTCAGCGCAAGGTCGACCAGCGTCGCCTCCCGGCCAGCGCCGGGCACGCCGAGCGTGACGCCCTCGCTCTCCAGCCATGCCTCGATGTCCGGATCGGCAGGAGCTTCGGCACAGAGAATTCGGTCCGGCAGTTCCCGTTCGGCGTAGTACTGCGGAATGAATGCTCGGTAGACTCCTGCTGTTCCCTCGCCGTCTGGGGCCTCTAGCGTGTGCCGGTCCCGTTCGACGAGCTTGCCGCCTTCGGCGTGAAGCCGGGCGACGATGGCTCGATCGCCCTCGATGGCGGCCCCGAGCACGTCCGTCGTCTGGTAGCCCGCGGAGTCACTGACTGCGGTGTCGCCCTCGCCGTGAAGCGCCTCGACCGCCCCGAGCTTGTCCCGGAGGTTCGCGGCGCGCTCGAACTCTTGGGACTGGGCTGCGGCCTCCATCTCGCGGCGGAGCGGGTCCGCGAGCACGCCGGTTTCCCCCTCGAAATACCGCGTGACCGCTTCCACGTCCTCGGCGTACTCGGCGTCGCTAATCTCGCCGGTGCAGGGCGCGGTACAGATGCCCATCTCGTAGTCCAGACAGGGTCGGTCCCGGTTGCTGTACTTGTGGTCCGAACACCCCCGTAGTCCGTACGTCTCCCGCAGGGCTTTCACAACCGTCTCGACCCGCCTCTTGTCGGTGAACGGCCCGTAGACGGTCGCACCGTCCTCGGGGTCTCGGGTCACCTCGATTCGGGGGACGGGATGGTCGGTCAGCTGGACCAGCGGGTAGGACTTGTCGTCTTTCAGCCGGACGTTGTACGGTGGCCGGTGGCGTTTTATCAGATTGGCTTCGAGCAACAGTGCCTGCGTCTCCGTGTCGGTGACGGCGAAGTCGATGGTCTCTGCACGCTCGACCATCTTGGCGATGCGCTCGCTCCGTGGGTCGGCATACGAGCGCACACGATCCCGGAGGTCGACGGCCTTTCCGACGTAGAGAACCCGGCGCTTGTCGTCCCGGCCCTGTTCGAACAGGTACACGCCGGGCTCCCGTGGCAGCGACCCCGCGCGCTCTCGTACCTCGTCGGCGTCCATTAGTTCGGGGTTGGTGCTCGGCGGGGTTGAACGTCACGGGAGCGGGTCGTCGGGCGGCGGTTGGTCCGCGTTCCCGGCCTCGGCAGGTGCCGCACCCGGGACGATGGCGGCTTCGATTCGCGCCACGACGCTCTCGTCGTCCGGTGCAGTCAGTTCGATGTCGTCACCGCCGGCGACGCGTACGACGAGCAGCCGGTCGCGGCTCCAGAGGTAGACCACGAGGACGACGACGGCGAAAGCCAGCGCGAGGCCGCCAAACAGGCGCATCAGGTCGTCTAGTTGCGCCATCAGTGTCAGCATCGTCTGGAGCATCCCCAGCATCCCGCCGATGCCGACAGCGCTTGCGGCACCGCCGCTGTCCAGCGAGACGTTGCCGACGAGACTATCAAGACTCACGGTCATCCCGGCGGCCACCAGCACAATACCGACGACCAGCGCCTTCACGCCGAGTTCGAGGAACGACCAGTCGCCGCTCGTGGTGACGTCGACGCCCTCGACGTTGGGGCGGTCGACCTGCCGGTAGTTCGACCCCTCGCGGTCGGGCGTGAATACGAGGACGCGGTGACTCGTCACGACGACCCCGCCACGGTTCAGGCGAACGTCCGCTTCGATCACCTCGCCGTCGTACAGGAGGCTCTCGGCCCGTGCGACCCAATCCATACACCCCGTTTACTGCGGACACGTGTATATTCTCCCCCCGTAACCGCTAACTGTGCGCCCTCGAACATGACAGTATGACCGCCGATCCCCGCTGCCCTCACTGCTCGGAGAAAGTCAGTGCGACCGCGACATGGTGTATGCACTGTGGCCGGGACTTCGACAGCCCCGTCGACGCCGGGACCGGGTCAACAGTCCTCGACGCCGGCGGCAGCCAGACCACGTCGGACCTCGAAGCGGCGCTCAACGCCGGTGATCTCGATGGGATCCAGAACGCGCTCGCGCAGAGTGAAAACGGGCCGACAATTGTCGGTGTCGTCCTCGCCGGTATCGCGCTGGTTACCCTCCCGCTCGTCTCGCCGCCGGGCGCCCTGCTGTTTCTCCTCATCGTTGCCGGCGTGGGTGGAATTGCTGCGACACAGTCAACGTCCGAGGCGGCGGTCAGAACCGGCGGGAAGGCACTTGCTCTCGCTCCCTTCCTGCTTGTGTTTATCGACGTATTTCTCGGATATCTGTTCGGCGGAGCGGTTGCGATCAGCGCCACAATTCTGATTGGCCCGGCAATTTACGCCGGTCTGGTCATGTACGGTGTCCGCCTGTATCGCCGTCGCTGAGCGGTTTGTGGTGACCTGACCGCGAGTCGGCGTGCATCTCGACCAGCGTATCGGCGACTTGCTCGACCGCCCTATCGGCGACAGCCGCTCGCTGGGCGTCCGTGAGTGGGGTGTGGCGGCCCATAGACGGATGTGACTGCTCAATTGGTAAATACTTCCTGCAGAGTACAGTCGCTGTCTGAGTCATCCTTTCTGTGAGCAGTCCGCCCGCGTCAGACGACGCAGTGATTCGCTTCGCCCGGTATCAAAACTACCATGCCTCCCGGATTCGAGAGTTAACCTACTACAGGTGGTTCTGTGACCGAAAAACGCGAATACAAAGACGATTATCAGGACAAGACGCTGTATCTCCCGGGGCCGACAGAGGTGCGCGAGGACGTTATCGAGGCGATGGCCGAGCCGATGTTCGGGCACCGGATGGACCGGATGACGGACCTCTACACCACCATCGTCGAGGACACGAAGGCGTTCCTCGGCACCGACAACGATGTCATCGTGCTCACGGCGTCGGGCACGGAGTTCTGGGAGTCGACGACGCTCAATCTGGTCGATGACAGTATGCTCGTGCCGACCTCCGGCGCGTTCAGTGAGCGTCAGGCCAACGTCGCAGAGCGCCTCGGCAAGGACGTCGACCGCGTCGAGTACGACTGGGGCACGGCAGTCAAACCCGACGACATCCGCGACGCGCTCGAATCCGGCGACTACGACGCCGTCGGTGCAGTGATGAACGAGACCTCGACCGGCGTCCGCAACCCCATCGAGGAGATCGGTGACGTGGTCGCTGAGTACCCGGACACCTACTTCATTGTCGACGCCATCTCCTGTCTCGGCGGCGATCAGATCGACATCGAGGCCCACGGCATCGACGCCATCTTCACGTCCACGCAGAAGGCCTTCGCGATGCCGCCCGGACTCGCGGTCTGTGCTGTCAGCGATGCGGCCTACGAGCGGGAACTGGAGAAGGAGTCGGCGTCGTGGTACGGCGGCTTCCAGCGCTGTCTGGACTACTACGACCGGAAGGGCCAGACCCACTCCACACCGGCGATTCCGCTCATGCTCGCCTACCGCAAACAGATGAAGCATATGCTCGATGAGACCCACGACGCCCGCGACCAGCGCCATCAGGAGATGGCCGAGTACACGCGCGAGTGGGCCCGCGAGCACTTCGATCTGTATCCCGAGGAGGGCTATGAGTCCCAGACAGTGACCTGCATCGAGAACACGCAGGATATCAACGTCGCCGAGACGGTCGAAGCCGTCTCCGAGGAGTACGACATGGTGTTCTCTAGTGGCTACGGCGACATCAGTGAGGAGAGTTTCCGCATCGGACACATGGGCGAACACACCGTCGAGAGCATCAAGGAACTAACCGACGCAATCGAAGACGTCGCAGACCTGTAACTCAGATAATAACCGACGAATATCGGGGCTGTGGACTGATTTGGGGCGAATCGGCTCTACACGCTGGCGTTTTCACAGTTTGATAATGCTGGGAAGACTATATTACTGTTTGCTACTTTGATGTAGATAGACGAACCATATGAGTAAAAGCAACAGGCAGAGCGGTAACAGCGATTCTTCAGGACCAATGAATGTGACCAGAAAACAGTTCGACTGGAGTGAGACGCGACCGAGCGCAGCAGTGACTGAGTACATCTCCGCCATGACCGGTCGGGAACAGACTGATTTCGCGCCGCTGTACGAGACTGTGGACCCCGAAGCGCTCGACTCGATCATCGACTCTTCGCACCGCTCGACACCTGTCAGTATTTCATTTGAATATGCCGGTCACTCGGTCACTGTCCGAAGCGACGGCGAACTCGTCATCAAGGCACCAAGCGCCAGCATCGGCCGGTAGCTGGCGGTCTCTGCACTATCTGTCCCGTCGTAACGGATTGCAGCGACGTCAGTAACACTCACACTCTGTTTCCGTCTGTTGCTTCCTCGAGATCCGGAGCAGAGCCGTTTTTGTACGCGAGACGCAACTCTCCTTCAACATGACCACTGCCGAGGACGTCGCTGAGAATCCCTATCTCTCCGATCCACGGACTGCATTCGAGCCCATTGAGGACATCGACGCCGAAACCGCCCGCGAGCAAGCCGACCAGTTGCGGGAGGCGCTCCGCTACCACGACTACCGGTACTACGTCGAGAACGACCCGGTCATCGGCGACCGGGCCTACGACGCGCTGTTTACCCGGCTCCAGAGACTTGAATCGGCGTTCGACCTCGATACCGACGGCAGTCCGACCCAGCGCGTCGGCGGCGAGCCACTGGACGAACTCCCCGATGTCGAGCACGTCGCCCGGATGGGCTCTATCGATCAGGGTGGCGAGGAAGCGGATGTGCGGGAGTTCGATAGACGGGTTCGGACCAGCCTCGACGGCGACGTGCAGTACTTCTGCGAGCCGAAGTTCGACGGGCTCTCTGTCGAGGTCGTCTACGAGGACGGCGTCTACCAGCGGGCGGCGACCCGCGGCGACGGCGCGGTCGGCGAGGACGTGACCGAGAACGTCCGTACTATCGCCAGCGTCCCACAGCGCCTGCGCGGCGAGTACCCCGACTTTCTGGCCGTCCGCGGCGAGGTGTACATCCCGCGGGACGCCTTCACGGCGTTCAACCGCGAGCGCGTCGAGCGCGGCGAGGATCCGTTCGCGAATCCGCGCAACGCCGCCGCCGGGACGCTCCGCCAACTCGACCCGTCCGTGACCGCGCAGCGTCCCCTCTCCGTGTTCTTCTTCGGTGTCCTCGACGCCTCGGTCGACTTCGAGAGCCACAGCGGGATACACGAGCGACTCCCCGAGTGGGGACTGCGAGTCTGCGACCGAACTGCCGTCGTCGATGATATTGAGGAGGCCATCAGCTACCGAAACGACCAGCAGCAGGCCCGCGACGACCTCGATTACGAAATCGACGGTGTCGTCATCAAGGTCGACGACATGGACGCCTGCGAAGCACTGGGAGCGACCTCGCGGGCCCCACGCTGGGCCTTCGCCTACAAGTTCCCGGCCCGGAAAGAGGAGACGACAGTACGGGACATCGTCGTGCAGGTCGGTCGGACCGGCCGGCTCACCCCCGTTGCGCTCATGGACCCGGTCGAGGTCGGTGGCGTCACCGTCTCGCGGGCCTCACTGCACAACCCCTCGCTCATCGCCGACCTCGGCGTCGACGTGGGCGACCGCATCCGCATCAAGCGCGCCGGCGACGTCATCCCGGATGTCGTCGAAGTGCTCGACGATGACGACGACGGCCACTTCGCGTTCCCGGATACCTGTCCGGCCTGTGACAGTCCGGTCGAGCACGACGGCCCGATGGCCTTTTGCACCGGCGGCCTCACCTGCCCCGCCCAGCGCGAGCGCAGCGTCGAACACTACGCCAGCCGCGACGCACTGGACATCGAGGGCCTCGGCGAGAAGGCCGTCCAGCAACTCCTCGATGCCGGCCTCGTCTCGGACCCTGCGGACCTCTATGCACTCACCGTTGCGGACCTCACAGAACTGGAGGGATGGGGCGAGACCAGCGCCCGGAACCTCGTCACGGAGATGGATGCCGCCCGTGAGCCACCGCTCGCGGACTTCCTCGTCGCGCTGGGTATCCCCGAAGTGGGCACCGTCACCGCACGAAATCTCGCACAAGAGTTCGGCACGTTCGAGGCAATACTGGACGTCGCCGACGAGGGCGACACCGACGCGTTCGAGACCGTGCCTGACGTGGGATCGACCGTCGCGCGCTCCATCGTGGAGTTCTTCGAGGGCGAGGGGAACCGCGCCGTCATCGACCGCCTGCTCGACCACGTCGACCCACGGGCCGCCGAGGAGACGGGCGGCGACACTCTTGCGGGTCTGACATTCGTCTTCACTGGCTCACTCGACGGGTACACCCGCAGCGACGCACAGGAACTGGTCGAACGAAACGGCGGGTCGGCGACGAGTAGCGTCTCCGGCAACACGGACTATCTGGTACTCGGTGACAACCCCGGCCAGCGAAAACAGGACGACGCGGAAGAAAACGACGTTGAAACGCTCAACGAAGCCGAATTCGAGGCCCTACTCCAAGAGACGGGCGTGCTGTGACGGTCCCGGCTGTGTCTCACAACAAGTGATACCAATCGCACTGCTGTCGTGCGGTTGCGTGTCAATTGAGCTTCAACGGCTCCAGTAGCCGGCGGCCAACGTGGGAGTGTCCCCGAAACGACTGCTCGTTTCACTGCCTATCCCGTCTCGCCCGTATTTATTTGTTCGCGTACGCCCAAGCAGTAGAGATGATGAAACATGGACCTCTCTCGTGAGTCGGTCCGCGTTCTCCACGTCGACGACAATGCCAACGTCGCCGACACGACCGCGGCGTTGCTGGAACACGAGGACGACCGGTTGTGCGTCGAGACGACGACGAGTGTCGAGACGGCGATTGAGCGACTCTCTGCGGAGCAGTTCGACTGCATCGTCTCGGACTACGACATGCCCGGACAGACCGGGATCGAGTTCCTTGAAGCCGTTCGCGACCGCCACCCGGAGCACCCGTTCATTCTCTACACCGGGAAAGGGTCCGAGGAAATCGCGAGCGATGCGATCTCTGCGGGCGTGACCGACTACCTCCAGAAGGGCTCGGACACCGAGCGGTACGCACTGCTCGCGAACCGGATCCACAACGCTGTCGACGCGCATCGGTCCCAGCGGAAGCTCGACGAGCGAACTCGCCGGCTAGAATCGCTCATCAGTAGCCTCCCGGGCATGGTCTATCGCTGTCTGAACACGTCGGGGTGGCCGATGGAGACCGTCGAAGGCGAAATCGAACCCCTCACCGGCTACACGGCGGCGGACTTCGAAACCGGGGCGGTGACTTGGGGCGAAGACGTACTCCATCCGGAGGACCGTGACCGGATGTGGGAGGCGGTCCAAGAGGCGCTCGCGGCCGACGGCGAGTTCGAGGTCACGTATCGGATTATCACTGCAGACGGCACCACAAAGTGGATGTGGGAACGCGGGCACCGGGTACCTAGAGCGGCTGATGATCCGGCCGCTCTGGAGGGGTTCATAACCGACGTCACCGACCTGCGGGAGCGAGAACAGGAGCTGCGACGGTACGAGCGGATGGTGAACACGATGCAGGAGTCGGCCTGTATCTACGACAGAGAGGGGCGATTCGAGGTCGTCAACCAGCATCTGGCCTCGTTCTACGGGACGACGAGAGCCGAGCTGGAAGGCGAGTCGAGCCAGCTCGTGCCCAAGATCCGGAGCGAGCACGAGGGGGACCCATACCAAGAGCTGATCGACGGCGACCGCGACGAACTTCGCGGGGTGGTGAGCGGCGAGTTTTCCGGCCACGGGTACGAGGTGCTGGAGTACCGCCTCACGCCGCTGGAAGTCGATGGGCAGGTCACGGGCGTGGTCGCCGTCACCCGCGAAGTGACGGAACAGCGGGCACGTGAGACGGAGCTCGCTAAACAGCGGTCGATTCTCAAGGCACAACAGGAGGCGGTGATCGACGGAATCCTCGTGGCCGACGAGAGCCGGTCCATCACTTGGTACAACGACCGTTTCATCGACATGTGGGACATCCCACAGGACATCGTCGAACGCGGCGACGAGGCGGCCGTGCTCGAGTGGGCGGTGGAACAACTCGCCGAGCCGGAGGCGGTCCGCGCGGCGGTCGAGTCCCTGTATGACAACCCCGAGATGACTTCCCGCGACGAAATCGAGCTCGCCGACGGCCGGGTGTTTGACCGCTACACGGCACCTGTCGTCGGCGAGGACGGAACACACTTCGGCCGGCTGTGGACCTTTCGGGATATCACCGAGCGCAAGGAGCGCGAACGGGAACTGGCCCGCCAGAACGAGCGTCTGGAAGAGTTCGTCAACGTCGTCTCTCACGACCTCCGGAGCCCGCTGCAAGTGGCCGGTAGCCGACTGATGCTCGCTCAGGAGGAGTGCGACAGCGAGCATCTGGAGTCAATCGACAATGCCGTCCGCCGGATGAACGATATCGTCGATGACGTCCTCAAACTGGCGCGGGAAGGGGTCGATATCGGGGAGACTGAGCCTCTCGACCTCCGTGAGACGGCCGACGCTGCTTGGCGGATTGCCGCGGACAACGCCGACGACGCGGAGCTCCGCTACGTGGCCGACGAGAAGCGGAACTGGACTATCGAGGCCGATAGCGACCGGCTGTCCGGGCTGTTCGAGAACCTCCTCGGAAACGCGACCGAACACGCCGGCCCGTCGGTAACCGTCTCGGTCGGCCATCTCGACGACAGACCCGGGTTCTACGTGGCTGACGACGGTCCGGGCATCCCCGCCGATGAGCGCGAGCGGGTGCTTGAGCCGGGCTACTCGACCGCTGACGACGGGACCGGCTTCGGGCTCCGGATCGCCAAACAAATCGCCGAGGCCCACGGGTGGGAGATCCGTGTTACCGACAGCGAAGATGGGGGTGCCCGGTTCGAGATCATCGGTGTCGACTTCCTCGAGTGACGTGGTCCCCGCGAAGGACAGCGGCCGCTCCCCTACAGTACTACGGAGAATCTTCGGAACGGCGACCGATTGCTACAGGTCCTTGTTCTCAAAGACGTAGTAGCCGGCGACCAGCGGGACGACCAGCCACAGCAGCAGGTAGCCGATAACTGCGACAGTGCTGTACTGAGGCGGCAAGGCGGCGTTGGTACACTCGGCACCGGCCTGCGTTACTTCGAGTGTGCCACCCAGCATTTCCTCACACGTCACCTGCGGACTCGACGTGAGGAGGAGCCGCGAGCGGATCGGCGACCCCTGTAATACCTCTTGGACGAGCGTGCGGTACGCCGCGATGGGGCTCAGGAGCGAGACGAACAGTTCGATGTGAAGTTGAGTCACTTGGCCGATGTTCGCGTGGTCCGATAGCAGGTTTCCGAGGCCTGCCCCGAGGTTCGACCAGAACACCTGCAGGTACACGTAGATTCCGAGCGACGCCGCCATCGCCCGCCGAGCGGTCTTCATCGCCGCTGAGAGGCCGATAGCGAACGCCGTGAACACGACGCCGTATGCCATCGTGGCGAGCGCGAACAGCAGGAACGACTCCCACGCAATCTCGATCTCCGACGGGAGCAACACTAGCAAGGTTGTCAGGAACCCGACCGTGACCGGGATAAGCGTGATGGCGCTCCGGCCGACGAACTTGCCGGCGAGTAGTTCACCGCGCGTGTATGGGAGCGAGAGCAGTATTTTCAGAGAGCCACGCTCACTCTCACGGGCGATTGCAGCGTAGCCGATGACGATTGCCACAGCGGGAAGCAGCGGTGCTGCAATCGGCAGCGCAAAGCGGACGTATGCGTCCGTCGTCAGCGACGCTCCGGCCTCGGCGAACTGCTGGCCGATGTTGAAATACAGGCCCAGCACCGCCGGGAGCGCGAAGAGCACGATGAAGATGAGCGAGAGGACCCAGATCCACGGCGAGCGGACCGTGTCACGGAACTCCTTTTTCGAGATGGGGTACCAGTCGGCGAACTCGGAGTTCTTGATGCTCGTGTCGACGTCGCCGAGGAACTTCTTGACGGGGTTCTGTTCGGCGCTCATGCGTCGACCTCCGCCTGCTCTTCCTGTTGCTCGGTGTAGGCGGCGAACACTTCATCGAGCGAAGCTTCCTCGGTCTCGAAGTTGGCGACCTCGCTCCCGCTTTCCTCGACAGCGTTGAGAACGCCCATCTTCGCGTCGCTGTCACAGCCGACGGTGAGCGTGGTCCCGTCCGCAGTCACGGTCGACACCTCGTCGAGCCCCTCGATAGCCGCGACTGCGGCGTCGGTGCCGTCGCCGTCGGAAAGCGTCACACGGAGGACGGTGTCTCCGGCAGCGGCCTCGCGCAGCCCCGCGACGCTGTCTTTCGCGATGAGACGGCCGTCCTGAAGGATGCCGACCGTGTCACAGACGGCCTCGACCTGACCGAGGATGTGGCTGGAGAAGAAGACGGTCGCGCCGCGTTCGTTCTCCTCGCGGATGAGCTCCCGCATCAGCCGGGCCCCATTGGGGTCCAGTCCGGTTGTCGGCTCGTCCAGAATGAGGAGATCGGGTTCGCCGACGAGCGCCATCGCCAGCACGAGGCGCTGTTGCATCCCCTTGGAGTAGCCGCCGGCCTTGCGGTCGATGGCGTCGGCGATGCCGACCCGTTCGGCCAGTTCGTCGGCGTCGGCGTCGGCGTCTTTCGATTCGATGACAAAGGAGAGGTGCTGACGACCGGTGAGCCGGTCGTACACGTCGTAGCCTTCGGGGAGGACTCCAGTGCGGGCACGGATTTTCTTCGGTTCTTCGTGGATGTCGTGGCCGAGCACCGTCGCCGACCCGTCGGTCGCGCGGACGAAATCAAGGAGGATATTGATAGTCGTCGACTTCCCGGCCCCGTTCGGGCCGAGGAAGCCGAAGATTTCGCCCTCCTCGACGGTGAGGTCGACCCCTTGCAGTGCGGTGAGGCTCCCGAACTGCTTGGTGACGCCATCCAATTCTATCGCTGCCATACGGCCGGTTTGTGACGGCCGCGTGTATAGTCTTTCGTGTTCCAAATATCAATCAAAACACTCGACGCGCGGACTCTGGCCGCCACAACGGCCGTTCAGACTTCGGCGTCTGGGTCGTGGCGCTCGGCCATCCGCTGGGCCTCCGTCGCGTAGCGTTCCTGTGTCTCCTCGTCGTTTACGGGTTCGAGTCGCTCCGGCTCGACGTCGATGGCCGCCGTAATCCGCTTGCGCCTGAGTAGATTCGGCGAGAGCTGTTTGGTCAGGTGGCGGTCGCCCGCCGGGGGCGCGTAGATGAGCGTCACCATGCGCTCGTCGCCGAAACTAGAGCGTTCGACCAGCCAGCACTGGACCGTCTCCTCGTCGTCAGTCATTGCCGTACCGTTTGCAGGCCGGCGGTTTATATCTTACAACCCCCTCCTGAACCGCCGTTACCGGGTCACGTTCAGTCCCTGCTCGATGCTCGCGGTGAACTCCTCGTCGATGTCGATTGCGGTCTCGGCGTTCCGAACCGTGTTCGTCGCGACCACGCCCGCGTCGCCCGAACGGAGTCGGATGCCGGCCGCCGATGCGTTGCTGACCGTGTTCCCCGTGATGGTGAAACTGTACGGACGCTTCTCGGCTCGTACGTCGGTGTCATCCGCGTCTGCCGGAACGGTTCGCGCGAGGACGCCGACCGGACAGTTGTCGACCTGATTGCCCGAGACCGTGATGTCGGCCGACCGGGCTTTGGGAGTCCCGGCTACCTCCTCCCGAAGATGTGTCTCCTTGTACTCGATTTCGATGCCCGCCTCGCCGCCGGGGTCGGGCGCGAATTCGGTCAGGTCCCGGCAGACGTTCCCGACGATGGTCCCGCGCTGAGCTGGCGAGCAGGCGATGAGGCTGTGGCCGCCGTCGACGGCGACGTTCCCGATGACGGCGAAGTTCGAGACGTTGTACGGGGCGATGTTGTTGAACTTCACACCGACGACGCGATTGCCGGCGATGACTACATCGTTGGACTGCCGCAGGTCCCGGCCGCTGCCGGTCGGTGCGGCCCGGCTGGTGATGCCGTACCAGTTCGGGTTGACGACCTCGTTGTGTTCGACCGTCACACCCGTACACCGTGTGAACGACAGCGCCATCTGGAAGCCGTTCACCGTCCGGTTGCGGGCGACGTAGACGCCGTCGCACTGATCTGCCTGAATGGCCTGATTGTTCAGTTGGGTCCCGTTGGCGTCGAACTCGATGTCGGTGACGGCGGCGTTGTCACCGCGCACGCGGATGAGGTCGTGGCCGGCCGGCAGCGGGTTCGACTGTGACGCCGACGGCGCGGGGTCCTCGTCCGTCCCCGTCTGCGATGCGACGAAACGGGTTCCCTGCTGTCCGGTCAGTGTGGTGTTGTCGCCCATCGTCGCCGGCCCGCCAAAGCGGAAGGTATCAGCGCTCGCGATAACAGTCCCGCCGCTGTCCGGCATGGTGTCGAAGGCATACTGAAATGCTTCGTCGGCAGTGCCGCCGGTCGAGAACGCGACGCTGCCGCGGCCGCCATCGAGCACTAGGTACTTCGTCCTGTTTCCGTTTCCGTTCGCACTGCCGTTCGACTGGCCTGCTCCGGTCGTGACGAAATACACTGCCCCTGTCCCCGTCAGTCTAGTGCTCGCCTGTGCCTGCCCGGTGCCGCTGCACAGTCCGATGCCCGCCGCGGCACCGATACTCGACAGCACGGACCGACGTGTCGCCCGCCAGTCCGACTGCTGTGACCCGGTACTACCACTATTTCTGTCAACAGTCATGTATGGACGGCTGCCCGGCCGCTCGCAATAACCGCTTATAATAGCGGTCTGACCCGTACGTACCCGTCAATACCTGAACTGTCCGGCCCTGCTGACTTCGACTGGTGACTCTCTGGGTGCTCGGGTGATGGCGACAGGATACTTTCGTCTCCAGAACGCGACGTCTGGTCTCACTCTTTCCGCCGCTGACAGCAGATTTATGCCGACAGCGCCGGGACGATACGGTAATCCGACGTGGTCTCCGACGACTCGCCGTTCGATGATGTATCGGCAGACCGGGACTCTCTCCGGGTCCTGCTCACTGCCGTGTGTGTTGTCGCCGTAGTGCTGGCGACGGCAACGCTCCCGATTCTCGCGCCTAGTGGGTCACAGAGCCCGATGGAGTCACTTGTGCCGCTCCCACAGGAGAACCCGTTCGGGGAGGCTGGGGGGACCTCGACCGGCGGCAGCGGGGGGCAACTCGGCGCGCTGAACCCGGGGAGCCAGACCAGTGTGGGCGGGTCGCTCGACAGCGGCGACAGCCCGTTCCAGTCACAGGACACGGAGCCACATTTCACTGTCACGAGTTCCGAACCGGCGTACTGGCGGACCGGCGCGTACGAAACCTACACCGGCACGGGGTGGGACGGGCGCGCGGCCCCGCAGGCCTACGAGGGGCCGATGGCGGTCGACGGGATGGCCGATACGACAGTCGATTACGAGGTGCAACTGGCCAAATCCGCCACGTCGCTGCCGACCGTCTGGCGGCCGAAATCGGTGTCCCGCGATAATGTGATGGTCACCGAGTACGGCGCGGTCACGTCCGAGCGGCCGCTGCCCGCCGGCACGACCTACAGCGCGACCAGCGTGACGCCCCCCGACGACCCGGCGGTGCTACGGACGAGCGGGCGCGACTACCCTGACGCCATCGAATCGCGCTATACGAACGTGCCGGCGTCGACCTCGGCGCAAGTAGGGCCGTTCACCGACCGGCTGACCGAGGACAGCGGCTCGCCCTACGAGTCGGCGACGGCTATCGAGCAGTGGCTGGAGGCGAACAAGAACTACTCGCTGAATGTCAGCCAGCCCCCCGAGGACGACGTGGCCTCGGAGTTCATCTTCCAGATGGACGAGGGGTACTGCGAGTACTTCGCTACATCGATGGTGGTGATGCTGCGGAGTCAGGATATCCCGGCGCGTTACGTCGTCGGCTACTCGACCGGCGAACAGACCGGCCAGAACCAGTACACTGTCCGCGGGATGAACGCCCACGCGTGGGTCGAGGTGTACTTCGAGGGCGTCGGCTGGGTGCAGTTCGATCCGACGCCGGGCCGGGAGCGTCTGGCGTCCGAACAGCAGGCGATGCAAAACAGTAGTCAGGGGTACAGCGCGTCGGAGTCCGGCAGCCCTGACGAGGAGTTCGCCGTCGGGACGCCGACGGACGAGCCACAGACCGAAGCCCCGACTGACGGGGCTGGGCAGGAGTCACAGAGCGATGCAACCGAGGGCACCGAGGCGGGTGCAGACGGGACCGGTGACGGCGACGGAGCCGGCGACTCGGGCGACGGCGGGACGGTCTCTCAGTCCGGCGAGTACGTTATCGAACTCAACCGGACGGCGACACCGGGCGCGGCGGTGGCGGCAACGGTGACCCGCGACGGCGCACCGGTCGACGGCGCGGACGTGTACTTCAACGGCGAGCCGGTCGGAACGACGGGGCCGGACGGCACCGTTTCAGGGACGGTCCCCTACGAAGACGAACTGACGATCACTGTCGACTCAGCGAGTGACGAAGCCGCCCTCGCTGTTCCAGCCGTCCCGCGTGTCAGCGACCGCTCGTTTGCTGTTGCCGACCCGCAGGCCCAGCAATCGACGAACGCGAGCTACGAACTGAACACCAGCGCGTCGGTGACCGTCACCGGCGAGCAGGTCACCGGCGGCGAGGTGACTGTCACCGCGACTGTTGACGGCGTGCCGGTACGGGACGGCGATGTGCTGCTCGATGGCAAGCAGGTGGCGACGACGGACCGCCAAGGCCGTACAGCGGTCACGCTCCCGACCGAGCCCGGCAACGTCTCGATTGCCGTCGAGCGAGACGCTGTCAGCGGGAACACGACCGTCGTGCTCGAACGGCTCTCCGTGGCAACGTCACCGACGCTGCCCCTGTCCCTGCCCGTGGCCGGCCAGACGGTGAACGCAACGATGGGCGGGGACCCGGCCACGAACGCCACAGTCGCAGTCGGCGGGGAGCCGACAGCACGGACCGGCGCGGCCGGGCAGGTGACGGTCGGTCTGCCGTTCGCGGCCAGTACCGAGATTACCGTCTCGAAGTACGGTCAGACGGCAACGACGACGATTGGCGGCCTGTTTGTCAACGCCGCGGGAGTCGGGGTTGCTCTCGGCGTCCTCATCGCTGGAACGGTCGTCGGCGCTCGTCGACGGAACGTCACGCCGAGGACAGTCTGGGGATGGGTGCGGGCCGCACGCGAACTCGCCGTCGGGGCGCTCGTCGGCGTCGCGGTGGTGGCCGATGGTCTGCTGGGCCGCGTCCGAACACGACTCGAACTCACTGTCACAGCGCTCCGGGACCTGCTCGCCGGCCACCGGTCGCCGGCGGCGTTGCTCGACGCATTGCGAGCGTGGGTCACTGCACGCCTTTCAGCGGCCGAAGACGCTGCCACCGGAGCGGTGGCGACCGTCTCAGCGACAGCATCGAACGGGGACGACGAAACGTCCGCAGCTCGGGTCACCATCCGCGAGGCGTGGACGCGCTTCCTGACCCACGTCTCGCTCCGGCGATACTGGACGCGGACGCCCGGGGAGATCGCGACCCACGCCATTGAACGGGACGACCTCCCGCCGGCCGCGGTTCGGACAGTCCGGGACGCCTTCCGGGCGGTTGAGTACGGCCAGCGGGACCCACAGGAGCACGTGGCGGCCGTCGAGGATGCGATTCGGACCATCGAGGCACAGGCAACCGACGACACTGACAACACGACGGAGGAGCGGCCCTGATGCGCCTGCGAACGGTCGTGTTCGGGACTGGAGGGCTGCTGGCGACCACCGTCGCTGTCTTTCTGATTTTCGTGCCGACGGTCGCCGGCGAGTCGCTGGTCGCCGTGTTCGGTCGTGTTGCCCCGACGACCACCCTCCTCGTCGGGAGTCTGACCGTCGGCGTCTGTGCGGTCCTTGCCGGCTGGCTCGGTGGGCTTCTCGGCGGTGGCTCGCCGACCACCTTCGATGTGGCCGTCGACAGTCCGCCGGAAGCCGTGACGGCGACGGAGAGTCGGCTGGTCGCCGCCGACATCGACGCGGCCATCGACGACGCGGTTGCGGGCGATGACGCGGCGATGGACACGGTCACCGAGCGACTCACTGCGGCGGCGACGACAGCCTCTGCCATTGGAGCCGGCGTCTCACAGGCGTCCGCTCATCAAGCAGTCCGCGCGGGGACGTGGACCGACGACGCCGTCGCGGCGGCGATGCTCTCGCCGACGGAGCCCCAGTCGCTGCTGGCTCGCCTCCGCCTGTGGCTCGACCCGGAGAGCGAGCGCCGCCGCCGCATCCGCCGGACGGTCGACGCTATCGAGCGGGCATCGGGAGGTGAGCGCTGACAATGCATCGCCGTCTGCGGCGCTGGAGCGGCGGGCTCGCAGCCGCGCTGTTTCTCGTTAGCGTCTCGCTTTTGACTGCCGAGCCGCTGTTGCTCGCGGCGACTGCAATCCCGCTCACCTACGTCGCCTACGGTGCGCTCTCGCGGGTGCCGGCGGGAACTGACTTACAAGCAGCACGCTCCGTCTCCGACGCCCAGCCGACGCCGGGCGAACCGGTCGCGGTCGAACTCACCGTGACCAACACCGGTAGCAGTTCGCTGACCGACGTGCGGGTCATCGACGGCGTGCCCGAGGAACTGGCGGTCGTCGACGGGTCGCCGCGGCGCTGTCTCTCGTTGCGGCCTGACGAGAGCGCGACGCTGTCTTATGCTGTGATGGCAAAGCGGGGGACCTACACGTTCGACGCCGCCGCGGTGCGGGTGCGGACGCTGTCGGCCAGCGACGAAGTGACCGTCGACCTGCCCGTCGCCGGTGACGGGACGCTGACGTGCTCGAACACCGTCTCCGAGGTGCCGATGGCCGACGCGACGCTCCCGCGAGCGGGAACGCTTCCCACCGACACTGGGGGGAGCGGGCTGGAGTTCCACTCGACGCGGAGCTACCAGCCCGGGGACCCGGTCAACCGCATCGACTGGCGGCGCTACGCCAAGACCGACGAGCTGACCACCATCGACTACCGGGAGGAACAGGCCGTCAGGACGGTGCTGGTCGTCGATGCGCGGCCACCGGCCCGCGTGACGCCGGAACCGGGATTCCCGACCGGAGCCGAACTGTCGGCCTATGCTGCCGAGCGCCTGTTCGACGCGCTCTCCCGGACTAGCGTCGTCGCGAGCGTCTGTGCTGTGGGGCTCGCTGACTCTGATGTCCCCGGCGGGATCGGTCCCGACGGACTGGCGTGGGTTGACGCCTCGGGCGGCCACGCGGCCGCTCACGCGAGACAGCTGTTCGACAGCGTTGGCCGTGCCGCGGCCCGGCAGTCGGACGCCGACGCGGCCAGTGTCGCTGACGTGTCCGGGGACGCCTCTCCAGAGCAGCCCCGGGGCGGAGCTGCGAAGGTGACGACGGCCGACGGCGGCACCATCGAGGACCCGGACCTGCTCGCAGTGCTCGCTCGGCTCCCGCCGACCGCGCAGGTGGTCGTGTTCTCGCCGGCCGCCGACGACTGGCCCGTCTCGCTGGTGTCGTCGCTTGCGGTCCGTGACTACCCGACGACGCTGGTCAGTCCGTCGCTCGCCCGCGGGGACTCACTCGGTGCAGCTGTCGCAGGCACCGAACGCACTGCTCGCCTCCAGCGGGCTGAACTATCCGGCGCGACCGTTATCGACTGGGACCTCGACAGCCCAATCGATGTGGCGCTCCGCGCCTCGCTCGCGGACCTGTTCAGCGTGTAACTATGGAGGACACAAGCTCGTTCCCGTCCCGGATGCCACGGACCAGCTTCGCGACCGTCGTCGGCGTGACAGCGCTACTGGTCGCGGGTCTGCTGGGAACCGTGAGTGCCGACCGGGCCGCGCTCGTCGGTGTGGCCACTGGCGGTCTGCTAGCGCTATCGCTGTGGCTGAGCGGCTGGGACCGCTGGCAGGCGGTCGGGACCGTTCTGGCTAGCGTCCTCGCGCTCCCGGTCGCCGTCGGGCTTTCGGTCGCCACCGGCGGCGCGGTCGTTTCGCTCGGCGCCGAACTGTTCCCCGTTGCCTCACAGGCCGGCGTCCGACCGGCAGTTGTCACGCTGGTATCGCAGGTGGTTGTCGTCCTCGGCTGCCTGACCGCCGTCTTCGGTGCAACTGCGGCCACCCGCGGCATCGTCGACATTGAGCGGGTCGAGACATACGGTGGCGTCGTCGTACGGACGACCGCCGTTCCGTTCGCCGTTGCCCTCGTGTTGTTCGCGCGGGGGGCCGTCGACTTCTTGCAGTCCAACGCCGGGACACCGGGCGTCCAGCAGCTGACGGGTGACGTCCTCACTCGGGTTCTGGACCCGGTGTTCGACCCGGTTCCCGGACGGACGCATATTGCCATCTTCAGCCTATTGGTCGCACTCGCCGCTGCGGCGCTGACCCGCGGCCTTGACGCCTTACCGCTGGCCGAACTCGTTCCGGAAACGAGCGACGCCCCCGCCATCGACGGGACCGTCAACACCGTTTTGCGAACCATCCGATGGACGGAACTGCTCGCCTTACTCATTGTGCCGGTTGCCGGGCTAATCGAACTGACTCTCGGCCAGCAGTTCCTCACCCGCACGCTTCCGAGCGGGCTGTACGACCCCCTCGTCGCAGTCACGGCTGCACCGGGCCTCCGGGGCGTTCTCTGGTGGCTGGCCCTCGGCGGGACAGCCGTCGCGGTGGCCGTCTGGTTCCTCCGGCGGACGGTCCAGAGTTCGGCCGACCGCGTCGGGACCGTCC
Source organism: Haloarcula sp. CBA1129 (assembly GCF_008729015.1). Classification (NCBI taxonomy): domain Archaea; kingdom Methanobacteriati; phylum Methanobacteriota; class Halobacteria; order Halobacteriales; family Haloarculaceae; genus Haloarcula; species Haloarcula sp. CBA1129. Next base: position 2,620,444 of record NZ_RKSM01000001.1, on the reverse strand, counting down.
TCGCGCCGTACGTCGGCGGCGGCGTCATCACGCTCGCCGCGGTAGCGGTCGCAGGGCCGGCAGTCGATGCCATCGAAACGGCGCTCCGGGCGACGCCGGCCGCGGCGACCGTCGAGCAGTTCCTCGTTCCGATACTGGACGTGTACGGTCCCGAGACCGTCACGCTGGCGCTGGCCGTCGTGGCGCTGTTTTCAGTCATCAGCGCGACTGGACAGCTATGGGTGGCGCTGGCGACAAACTACTTGCGTGAGCAGACAGCCGGCATCACGCTCGCCGCGGCCGGGCTGTTTGGTGCGAGCGCCTTCGCTGCCACGCTTTCGGCGCCGACGTGGCTGGTGCTCGCGGGTCTGGTCGGTGCAGTCGTCGTCTGGGACGCCGGTTCCTTCGGGACGACGATGGGCCGCGAAGTCGGTACCGAGGCCGCGACGCGTCGCACAGAACTCGTCCACACCGGGGGAACGGTCGCGGTCGGCGGCGTCGGCGCGGCGGCGACGCTGGGTCTGGCCGGCGTCGCCCGGGGCGCTATTGCTGTCGAGCCATCGGTCGCTATGGCGGGCCTCGTGGTCTGTCTCGTCGCCGTGCTGGCGCTGGTGGCTGCGATACGATAGGACTGCACCGAACAATCCATTGTGGCGTGGTGACAAGCCAGCAGTATGACCGACCAGTCCCCGCTGGAGCGAGCCAGAGACAATGTGACTGAACTCGCCTCTCTAGCGGTCACCGGGTTCTGGCTCGTTGCTCTCCTCACCGGACAGGAGTGGTGGCTCGCGGCGCTGCTCGTTGGCTACGTCGTGATCGTCCCGCTGACGGAACTGTTGTACGGTGATCCGGACGAGGAGGAAGATATCGAGGAGGCGGACCCAGCGCCGTCGCGCGATGCTGGCGACGAAACACCGCTCGAACGCCTGCGCCGCCGGTACGCCGAGGGAGAACTGACTGACGACCAGTTCGAGCGGAAACTGGAGCGACTGCTCGAAACAGAGACGCTGGAGGATGTTGCGGACGGCGCGGCGGTGCGGGAGCGTGAGACCGAACGAACCTGAGAATCTAGGGACTGACGGCCGGTACTTCGACGCTGTCCAGCACGTCGTCGACGACGGTCGCCGGGTCGACACCGCGGACACCCGCGTCAGCGGTCAGCACGAGTCGGTGGGCGAACGCCTCCTCGACGACGGTTTTCACATCGTCCGGGACGGCGTAGTCGCGGCCGTCGAGGGCCGCAGCGGCGCGGGTGGCTTCGAACAGTCGCTGGATGCCCCGTGGAGAGACACCGACTTCGACGCGGTCGTCCTCGCGGGTGGCCCGTCCGAGTTCGACGACGTAGTCCCGGAGCGTGTCGTCGACGGTGACTGATTCGACGGTTCGCTGGAGCGCCGGGAGACGGTCGCCGTCGATGACGCTCGTGACGCTTGGCGCTTGCGCGGTCCGGTCGGCCCGCCGGTCGATGAGTTCGCGCTCGCCGCCGAAGTCGGGATACCCCATCGACGTTTTGACGATGAAGCGGTCCCGCTGGGCCTCGGGCAGGCCGAAGGTCCCCTCCTGCTCGACGGGGTTCTGCGTGGCGATGACGAAGAACGGCTCGGGCAGGTCGTGGGTCACACCGTCGACGGTCACCTGCTTCTCGCCCATCGCCTCAAGCAGCGCGGCCTGTGTCTTTGGCGGTGCGCGGTTGATTTCGTCCGCGAGAACGACGTTGGCGAAGACGGGGCCGGGCTGGAAGTCGAACTCGCCGGTGGCCTCGTTGAACACGTTCGAGCCGGTGATGTCGGACGGCAGCAGGTCCGGGGTGAACTGCACCCGCTTGAAGGAGAGGTCGAGCGCCGTTGCGAACGACTGGGCGGTGAGTGTCTTCCCCGTGCCCGGCACGTCTTCCAGCAGGACGTGCCCCCGGGCGAGAATCCCGGTCATGACGGTTTCGAGGAAGCGGTCGTCGGCGATGACAGCGTCCCCGACAGCATCGAGAACCTGCCGGCTCGTCCGCCCGGCAGTGTCGTGGTCCATACCGGCGTGAAGACAGCCATCGACAAATACCCTCTCCCTCGGTTTCGCCGGCGGGCGGACCGAGACCATGTCAGAATATCACAATCAGAGAGTATTGCCGTAACTCTGAGTTATAGATAGCTAGAGATATATGCATACTGCACATGACTAACGACTACGGATTCGGGACGCGCTGTGTCCATGCCGGTCAGGAGGAGCCGGACCCGGTCACAGGGGCGCGCGCGCCGCCCATCTATCAGACCTCGTCGTATGTCTTTGAGGACGCCGACACCGCGGCCGACCGGTACGCGCTGGAGGACGACGGCAACGTCTACTCGCGCTTTGACAACCCTACCGTCAGGATGCTCGAAAACCGCATCGCGTCCTTGGAGAACGCCGCTGACGCCGTCGCGACAGGGTCTGGGATGGCTGCTCTCGACGCCGGGACGTTCGTTCTCGCAGCCAACGGCGACAACATCGTGACGGCTTCGTCCATCTACGGCGGCACCCACTCGTACTTCTCGAAGGCCGCCAATCGCCGCGGCATCGAGACGCGGTTCGTCGACACGCTCGACCCGGACGCCTACGCCGCGGCCATCGACGAGGACACGGCCTACGTCCACTTCGAGACCATCGGCAACCCCTCGCTCGTGGTTCCGCCGATGGAGGAGATCGCTGAAGTGGCGCACGACCACGGCGTCCCTGTTTTCGTCGACAACACGTTCGGGACGCCGGCGCTCTGTAATCCGCTCGACCACGGCGTGGACCTCCTCTGGGAGTCGACGACGAAGTGGATTCACGGCTCCGGGACGACTGTCGGCGGCGTCCTCGTCGACGGCGGTTCGTTCCCGTGGGCGGAGTACCCCGAGAAGTTCCCGGAACTTGGCGGTGAGAACGAGGCCTTCGGCAAGAACTTCTCCGAGGCCTTCGGCGACCGCGCCTTCTCCGTCGCCGCCCGACAGCGTGCCCTCCGCTCGCTCGGTGACGGCCAGAAACCGTTCGACGCTTGGGCGACCCTCCAAGGGGCCGAGACGCTCTCCCTGCGAATGGAGCGCCACTGCGAGAACGCGATGACCGTCGCACAGCACCTTGACGACCACCCCGAGGTCGCTTGGGTCACCTATCCCGGGCTGGAGAGTCACGAAACCCACGACTTGGCACAGCAGTACCTCTCTGGCGGGTTCGGCGGCATCGTCACGTTCGGCCTCGAAGGCGGCTTCGACGCGGGGCGGCAGTTCTGCGAGGAGACGGAGCTCGCGCAGTTCCTCGCCAATATCGGCGACGCCAAGACGCTGGTCATCCATCCGGCATCGACCACTCACGCCCAGCTCAGCGAGGCGGAACAGCGCGCCAGCGGCGTCACGCCGGACCTCATCCGGTTCAGCGTCGGCATCGAAGACGCAGAAGACATCATCACAGACATCGACGACACAATCGAACGAGTCACATGAACGTCGAACACAACACCATCTCGCTCGGTGAGTTCGAGTTCGACTGCGGGGAGACGATTCCTGACCTCGAACTCACCTACGAGGCCTACGGGGAGTTCGACGGCGACAACGCGGTGCTGGTCTGTCACGCGCTGACCGGCAGCGCCCACGTCGCCGGCCGCGACCGGGTCGACAGCGCCGATCAGGCCCGCGCTTGGTGGGACGACATCGTCGGCCCGGGGAAGGCCATCGACACCACGGAGTACTACGTCGTCTGTGCGAACGTGCCGGGCTCCTGTTACGGCTCGACGGGGCCGAAAAGCGAGAACCCGGAGACGGGAGAGCCCTACGGCACCGACTTCCCGCCGGTCACCGTCACTGACTGGACCGAGGCCCAACGGGCGCTGCTTGACGAACTCGGGATTCCACACCTCCACGCCGTCGTCGGCGGTAGCGTCGGCGGCATGAACGTCATCGAATGGGCCAAGCGACATCCGGACCACGTCGACCGCATCGTCCCAATCGCTGCCGCCGCGCGACTGGACACACAGTGTCTCTCGCTCGATGCTATCGCCCGCCGGGCCATCACGACCGACCCGAACTGGAATCAGGGCCACTACTACGGCGAGGACGACGACCCGCCCAGCGACGGGCTGGCGCTGGCCCGCCAACTTGGCCACGTCATGTATCTCTCGAAGGCGTCGATGGAGCGCCGCTTCGGTCGTCGCGCCGCCGGCCGGGACGCCGTCCGTACGTTCCCCACCGACGCCGCGGGGGCCTTTTTCCCGTACCGTGACGTGGAGTCGTATCTCGATTACAACGCCGAGAAATTCACCGAGCGCTTCGACGCCAACAGCTACCTCTACCTGACGCGGGCGATGGACAACTACGACCTCGCTGCGGGGTTCGAGTCCGACGCTGACGCGCTGGCGGCCTTCGACGGTGACGCGCTGGTGATGTCCTTTACTGCTGACTGGCACTTCACCTCCCAGCAGGCGGAGGCGCTGGCCGACTCGCTCCGGGACGCCGACGCGAACGTCGCCCACCACGTCATCGACTCCGACCACGGACACGACGCGTTCCTCGTCGAACCGGACAACGTCGGGCCGCCACTGTCTGACTTCCTCGACGCGGGGGTCGACGGCAAGGCTGTGACCGACTCGGTAGTCGAAGACAGTCAGGAGAGCGACTTCGCGCCGGTCCACAACAGCCTGTTCTCGCGGTAGCGACGCGGGCGTATCAGCCGCCGACTGGCTGGTTCGGTTTCGCCTCGTCAATCATGCATGCTTTGTTTCACGGTAGCATTTAACACATTCCGACACGTCTGTCCCTATGTATGGCTGACATGACCACGAACATCGAAAGCGAGGAGTACTCGTTCGGACAGACGGTGTACGACGAGGACGGCAACGAACTCGGGACTATCCGCGGGTTCGACGAACACGGCTTCTACGTCACGGTCGAGGACGGCATCGAATCGCTGTCGAGCGAGCATCTCAGCGCCGGGGCCGCCGGTGAGGCAGAACTGATGTGGCGCTGCTGGGAATGTGGCGAGATGGGCCAGATAGAGGATATTCCCGATGAATGTCCGTCCTGTGGCGCACAGAAAGAGGACATCTACTACTGGCAGGAGGATTGAAACTACACCTGTTCGAACCGCTCGGCGTCGGCCGGTCCGACTGTCTCCCGCACGGTTTCGGCGGCCGACGGCGGAAGCGAGAACCGTAGCGTCGTCCAATCTCGCTCGAGAATCGCCCGCCCGTCGTCGTCACAGACGACCGCGTACACCAGCGTCTCGCCGTGGACTCGCGCCAGTGCGTCGAACGTCTCCGCCGTTATCGGCACCGTCCCGGTCGTGTGGGTGTCGGTGGCCGAGACCTCAGTGTGGTCCGCAATAGTCTCGACAGCGAACCGTTCGATACCGGGGTTGTCTCGTCGCCCCAGCCCGAGGTGGACGAACGCTTCTGTGGGGGTTCGTGGGGATGCATCCAGCACCGCCGAAAACAGGTCCAGCCCGACCGCTTCATCGGGGGCGGACAGTTCGAACCGGTGTCTGGCTTCGTCCTGTGGCCAACTCGGTCCCGGTTCGACGCCGCCGAGTCCCTCCCACGCCGCGACAATTGTCTCGGTCAGCCGGTCGATGCCGATCTCGTCGATGGCCCGAACTACCGCCGCAGCGTCGTCGGAATCGCCCATGCCCGTCTGTTCGTCGCTCGCAGGCAAGTGCGTGCTGATTCCGCCACGCCGGTGGTAGGTTTTTGTCCGGGCCGTCCCTGCTCGTCGGTATGGATATTGTCGTCGTCGGTGCCGGGAGCCTCGGCAGTCTCGTCGGTGGCCTGCTCGCCCGGGAACACGATGTGACACTCGTCGGACGGGAGCCACACGTGGGCAGTGTCACCGAAGACGGCCTCTCCGTCGTCGGAACAGAGCAGTTCCGGGTTCACCCCAGCGCACAGACGACGGTTCCGGCCAGCGCCGACCTCGCGGTAGTGACGGTCAAGGCCTACGACACCGCCGCCGTTGCGGCGGACCTCGCGGACTGCACGCTCGATGCCTGCCTCTCACTGCAGAACGGGATGGGAAACGAGGCGCGGTTAGCCGCTGAAATCGACTGTCCGGTGCTCGCAGGGACGTGTTCCTACGGGGCACGGCTTCGGGAACCGGGCACCGTCGCGTTCACCGGTCGCGGTGACATCGTGCTGGGGGACCGCAATAGCGGCCGGTCCGCGGTTGCCGACGATGTCGGGACCGCGTTCCGTGCGGCCGGTCTCGAAACGACCGTCGCCGCCGACATGCCGACCCGCCTCTGGGAGAAACTCGCCGTAAACGCCGGCATCAACGCCGTGACGGCGCTCGCTCGCGTGGCGAACGGCGCGCTCGCCGATTCGCCGGCCGACGCCGTCGCCGCGGACGCCGCCCGTGAGACGGCCGCCGTCGCCCGTGAGCAGGACATCGATCTTTCGGACGAGCGTGCGGTATCGCTCGTCGAGCGTGTCGTTGACGACACCGCCGCCAACCACTCGTCGATGTATCAGGACATCTCGGCCGGCCACCAGACAGAAATAGACGCTATCAACGGCTACGTCGCCGACACCGCCAGAGAGCCAGCCCCCGTGAACGAGACGCTTGCCCGTCTCGTCCGTACGTGGGAGCGATACCGCGAGCAATAAGCAATCGTGACGGTCCCGGCACGATGGACGGCGGTTACCGTACCAGTCAACGCAAGAGCGGCACACGGCTGTTCTGGAATCACACAACGACTATATACACGTCTCCTATGTGTGTCTCACATGACTCCACAGACCGACGGAATGGGGCCCGGAACGCCGCGTAGTGCTCTTGGCGGGACCGGTTCGCATGGCACGAGGGGGCCACTGGAATGACAGCGGACGACGCGAGTGGCAACCGCATCGTCGACTACGAACTGTTCGAGGTCCCGCCGCGCTGGCTCTTCCTCCGTCTGGAGACGGCCGACGGGACCGTCGGCTGGGGCGAACCCGTTGTCGAGGGCCGGGCTCACACCGTGCGCGCGGCCGTCGAAGAGCTGTTGGAGGCGTATCTCATCGGCGAGAACCCCGAGAACATTCAGGACCACTGGCAGGCGATGTATCGCGGCGGCTTCTACCGCGGCGGCCCGGTCCTGATGTCCGCTATCGCCGGCATCGATCAGGCGCTGTGGGACATCAAAGGGAAGCAACTCGGCGCGCCGGTCCACCAGCTCTTGGGCGGTCAGGCCCGGGACCGGATTCGGGTGTACCAGTGGATCGGCGGCGACGAGCCCTCTGACGTGGCCGACGCCGCCCGCGAGCAGGTCGAGGCCGGGTTCACGGCGCTGAAGATGAACGCGACGCCGGAAATCGAGCGCATCGACGACCCCGCGACGGTCGAGGCGGCCGCGACGCGCCTGCGTGAGGTCCGGGAGGCCGTCGGTCCCGAGGTCGACATCGGCGTCGACTTCCACGGTCGCGTCACGAAACCGATGGTCAAGCGCCTCGCGTCCGCGATGGAACCGTACGACCCGATGTTCATCGAGGAACCGGTCCTCCCGGAGCACAACGACGCCCTGCCGGCTATCGCCGCCCACACCGAGATTCCCATCGCGACCGGCGAGCGGATGTACTCGCGCTGGGACTACAAGGAGGTGTTCGAGAACGGTGCCGTCGACCTCATCCAACCGGACCTCTCCCACGCCGGCGGCATCACCGAGGTCTACAAGATCGCGTCGATGGCCGAGGCCTACGACGTGGCGATGGCCCCTCACTGCCCGCTCGGCCCGGTCGCGCTGGCGTCGTGTGTGCAGGTCGACGCCTGCTCGCCTAACGCACTCATTCAGGAGCAGAGCATCGACATCCACTACAACGAGACCACTGACGTGCTGGACTATCTGGCCGACCCGTCAGTGTTCGACTACGAGGACGGCTTCGTCACCGTGCCCACGGACCCCGGACTCGGCATCGAGATCGACGAGTCGTTCGTCCGTGAGCAGGCCCAGCAGGATGTCGACTGGCACAACCCGGTCTGGCGACACGACGACGGCAGCGTCGCCGAGTGGTAGTCCGGCGGCGATTCCCCGCCTCGCTTATCGGTGACTGTGTGGTGACAGTACGGACACACACCAAAGGAAAGGGCTCATATCCCGCGCCCGATACGTACCTGTATGGCCTCCTCAACGTCGTGGAAGCGCGATTTCGCGAGCGGCCTTATTATCCTGTTACCGCTGCTGGTGACGGTTTACGTTATCATCTATCTCTACTCTATCCTCGCGTCCGCGGCGGTTATCCCGGCGATTGACGCCAAACTGCTATCGGCGCTCGGTCTCCCCTCGGGAACGTCGTCTGTCGAACTCGCTCGGGTGTTCACGACGCTGATTATCTTCATCCTCATCGTGTTCTCCATCGGCTATCTGATGCGGACGGCCTTCGGCGACATCGTCGAACGGGCTATCGATGACGCGATGAATCACGTCCCCGGGCTCCGGGTGGTGTACAACGCTTCGAAGATGGCGGTCGAAACGGCCGTCTCGGGGACCGAAGACCTCCAGTCGCCGGTGAAACTCGAAGTGTGGAACGGGATGCGGATGACGGCGTTCAAAACGGGTCAGACGACCGACGACGGACGGGACGTGCTCTTTCTCCCGACAGCACCGAACATCACGACCGGTTTCGTCGTTGAGGTCGAGCCCCACCGCTACGAGGAAGTCGACGAACGCGTCGAAGAGGCGTTGACACGCATCCTCAGCGCTGGCTTCGGCGATACTGATCGGAGCAACGCCACGCCGATTCCGGTCGCCGACGAGGACGACCTCGCGGACGACTAACAGCGCCGCTCACCGCGCTCTCAGACGTAGTGGAACCACTCTTCGCGGTCGCCGCTCTCGATTACGTCGAAGAAGGCCGACTGGATCTCGTCGGTGACCGGTCCCTTGGTCCCTTCGCCGATCTCGTTGTCGTCGACGCTCCGGATGGGGGTGACCTCCGCTGCCGTACCGGTAAAGAACAGTTCGTCGGCGGTGTACAGTTCCCCGCGGGAGATCGTTGCCTCCTCGTGGACAGTGTAGCCCATCTCCTCGGCGAGCGTGATTGCGGTGTTGCGGGTGATGCCTTCGAGGATGCTCTCGGCCAGCCCGGGCGTGTAGATTTCGCCGTCCCGGACCATGAAGATGTTCTCACCGGGGCCTTCGGCGACGTTGCCCTCCTTGTTCAGGACGATGGCCTCGGTGTAGCCGTTCCGGCGGGCCTCCTCGCCGGCGAGCATGCTGTTGACGTACAGGCCGGTCGTCTTGATGTTGGTCGGAATCTGGCTGGAGGCGTGTTTACGCCAGGACGACACCATCACGTCGACGCCTTCCTCCAGCGCTTCCTCGCCGAGATACGCGCCCCACGGCCACGCTGCGATGGTTGTCTTTGTCGGGCAGTCCTTCGGGCTCACACCCAGTGAGTCGAAGCCGTAGTAGACGATGGGGCGGATGTAACACGACTCGAACCCTTCCGTCTCGATGAGTTCCGTCGTCGCTTCGGTGAGTTCGTCCTTGCCGAACTCGATGTCGAGGTCGTAGGGTTTCGCGGACTTGTACAGGCGGTCCAAGTGCTCTTCCCAGCGGAAGATGGCCGGTCCCTGCTCGGTGTCATAACAGCGGACGCCCTCGAAGACGCCGGTGCCGTAATGCAGCGCGTGCGTGAGAACGTGGGTCTGTGCGTCCTCGAAGTCGACGAACTCGCCGTCCATCCAAATCCGGTCGGTCCCTTCGAACATCTCCGGACGGTCGCTCATCGAACGACCCCCTCGGTAAGTCGACAGTTGCGGTGCCCGTGGGTGATGCCTCCTGCTGTCTCGTCGTGTGTCATATTTACCCCATTGATTCCCGTGGTTAAGAGTGTTGACGGTCCGAAGAGATTCCGTCACCGAACCGACGCAGTACTGTGCTGTTGCCCTGACAGGCGCTGGCTCAGTCGAACCGCTCTAGCAGGCTTGCGCCTTCGACGTACACGAGGCCCTCGCGGTCGGCGTAGGCCCGCGCCGCCGCCGGGGGCAGCGCCGCGCCGGTCTCGTCGTCCAGCATTTCACAGACGACGGCGGCCTCGGGCAGGTCGGCCGCGGCCGCGAGCGCGAGCGCGAGTTCGGTGTGGCCTTCGCGGTCGGACAGGCCGTCCGGGGCCGCTCGGAGAAGGTGGACGTGGCCCGGCGACCGGAACGCCTCGCTGAAGGCCTCGGGGTCGGGGTCGGTCGCGACGGCGGCCAGTTCCTGAATCGTCAGCGAGCGGTCCTCATCGGTAATCCCGGTGAACGTGTCGCGGTGGTTCACCGTCAGCGAGAACGAGGAGCGCTCGTCGTACGCGAGGTCGTGGTCGGCCGCGGTGGGGTGGTCGAGGACCTCCTGCATGAACGGCAGTTCCAGCGCGTCGGCGACGCGGTCCGAGAGGGCAACACAGACGAGGCCGCCGGCGTCGTTCCGCATCCGGGCGACGGCTCCGGGGGTGACGGCACCCGCCGGATAGACGAGGTCCGTCTCGCCTTCGCGGTCGGCGGCGTCGTGGACGAGCACTGGCTCGCCGCGGGTGAAAGCGGCGACAGCGTCGGCCACGCTGTCGGCGTCGACGGCAGTGTCCTCACTCCGAGACATGGACGATCACCTCGTCACCGTCGGCCAGTTCCAGCACCTCGCGGAGCTTCTCTGGTGCGATCACTTCGAGCTGTTCCTCGCCGTGGTGGGTCCGCTCGGGCGCGATGACGTGGGCCGGCTCGTACTCGCCGTCGCTCCCCTCTATCGAGGCGGGGTAGCAGTACGCAGGGCCGTACGTCCGCTCGTCGTCCTCCCAGCCCTCGATGGTGACGGGCTCGATAGCGCTCATCCGCGCTCGCCTGCGGACGCTTTCGGACGTAAGTTCGAGGTTGAGCGTGCCTGCAAACGGCTCGTACCCCAGCCGTTCGATGAACTGCTCCATGTAGCCCGGCAGCGTGATGTAGTGACGCCCTTCGCCCATTCCCGAGGTGACGACGCCGGTCAGGTCGACGCTGGCGTCGGCTTCGAAGATGCGCCGGTAGTCGGCGTACTCAGACTGGAGACGCCGTTCGCCGTCCCCAGTGAGCTCGACCTCCTGCCCGTCGCTCACAATGTCCCGGGCCAGCAGTCCGGCGTCTTCAAGCCGCTGGAGCCGCCGCGAGGCAGTCTGGTTCGAGGCGTCCAGCCGTTCCGCGAGATCGGCACAGGACACTTTCGTCGACTCGTCGAGCGCCCCGTCGAGGGCGAGCAGTTTCAGCGTCGCCAGCTCGTCCCGACCGACGCCCTGTCCCGTTGATTCAGCCATGCAGTCAGGTAGGGATTCCCGCCGGATAAGCATACCGAAGGTGGAATGCATTCCACTTTTGGAACGGCAAAAAACTGGTATAGGGTTGGTAGCAGAAGCGCGCCTAACGCTCCGTCACGAACACAATTTAAACCGCTGCCTAACACGTTCAGTCTCATCACACTGCTGTGATTGCGCTTCCCTATCGCCGTTGCAGCTAGTAGTCCACGAGCGCGTCCTGTTCCCAGAACTCGCTCGATTTCTCCAGTTTCGGGACCCACGTGTTCTCGTCTTCGGCGAGCATCGTCACGCGGGAGTCCTCGACCTCTTTCAGCACGTCGTGGTTGGGCAGGTACTCACCCATCTCCTGTGTGAACGCCCGGACCTCGCTGTGGTCGGGCATCGAGTCGCGGTCGAGACGGCCCCGCGAATGGCCGACGTGCATGTACGCCTTCATCTCGACGAAGTCCGCGTCAGCCCGGTCACACATCGCCGCGTACCACTCGGGGTGGTGCATGTTGTGGCCCTTGACCAGCGTCGTCCGGATGACGGTACGAGTGTCGTCCTTCTCGGCGAGCACGTCCAGCGTGTCGATGAGCGAGTCCCAAGCGTCGTCTTCCATCGCCTGCACCGTCGAATCGAACGTCCCCCGGTCAGCGGCGTCGACGGAGACGTACAGTTGCGTCGGGTCACACCGCTCCAGCATCTCCGTGTTGGTCCCGTTAGAGACGAGGAACGTGGTGATATCGCGGTCGTGGAACTCCTCGATGAGTTCCGGTAGGTGGGGGTACAGCGTCGGCTCGCCGTCCAGCGAAATGGCGACGTGGCGCGGTTCCATCGCCTGATCAAACACCTCGCGTGGGACCTCGTCGTTGCCGCCGAAGCCGGAGAGGAGTTTCCGCTGGAGTTCGACGGAGGCGTCGGCCACCGCCGCGGGGTCGTCCCACTCCACGTCACCGAGTTCGTAGGCGTGGCCGGCGTGGTCACGCCAGCAGAACACGCACCGCTCGTTGCATTTGACGACCGGCGTCATCTGGATGCAGCGGTGGGACTCGATACCGTAGAAGATGTACTTGTAACACTTCCCCTCGCCGCGCAGGGCGTTTTTGGTCCAGCCGCAGGTCTGGGCGGCCGTGTGGTTCTCGCTGTGGTAGGCCGGGTCCGAGACCTGTTTCGGACCGCCGTCCGCGTCACTCATTGCTGTCGGCTTCAACAGCCAGCGGCAAAAACTCCCGGATGTTGTGCGTCAGCCACGATACTTCTGGACTGTGGTGTGCGTGCCGGCTTACGTCAGTTTGACGATGGGGTTGCTCATGTGGTGGCCGACGACGTTCCCGTTTTCCATGATCCGGTCGTAGCCGTCGTCGTCGACTTCGATCCGGGTTTCGCTGTCCTTCTGCATCAGGTAGAGTGTTTTGTTCATACATCTGTGGATGCCCCTGATAGGCAAGACCGGAACTACTAGGTGTATAGATACGCGCTGTGAGGTATGCTATATGTATTAAACTCCGACGAAGATGTATCTCAGCCGGAAGATTTTGGGGCTTTGACGCTGAGTGTACTAGTATGGGTGTGTTTAACACAGTCTCCGAGCTATTCGACTCCGGAGAACAGCACTACCGATTCCTCTGTGACGACTGCGGGACCGAGTTTGCCCAGCGCGCGGCGACGGTCGAGGACCTGACCTGCCCGGACTGTGGCGCTGAGACAGTGCGACCGGCCGAGGCGGCGTGAGGCGGGCCGTGGTCGGCACGCGGCCGCCCCTCAGCGGCCGAGGTTGTAGAACTCGTCGTTCGGGCGGATGTCGGCGAGCTGTGCGAGGCGGTTCGAGAGGTTGAAGAAGGCGGCGACGCTGCCGATATCCCAGATTGCGCGGCGGCTGTAGCCGTGTTCCTCCAGCCGCTCTAGGTCCGCGTCCTCGATACGGGCAGGCGATTCAGTTAGTTTCACTGCGAAATCGAGCATCGCCTTGTGGGTCTCGTTGATATCGGCCGTCCGGTGATTTGCGGCGACCTGCTCGGCGAGCTTTGGCGCATCAGCGTAGATACGCAGGAGTGCGCCGTGGGCGACGATGCAGTACAGACAGTCGTTGATGCCGCTGACAGCGACGATTATCAGCTCGACTTCCTCGCGTTCCAGTGCTGTCTCCTCGACCAGTGCATCGTGGTAGGCGAAAAAGGCCCGGAAATGCGAGGGGCGATACGCCATCGCCGGGAAGATGTTCGGCGTGAAGCCGGCTCGCTCGGTCTCCTCCGCGATGCGCTCCTGTAGGTCTTCGGGAAGCTCATCGATGTCGGGCGTCTCGAACCGAGCCATCACCGTGTCTGAGTCTGCCATACCATCTGTCCGTCCGGCCCCGGCTTGAAAGTTGGTTGCCTGTCCAGTCATGGCCGCCGAGAGCCGGTGTATAGTTCTTCCGGGGACGTGGCACGAGGTCGAACAGCCACGCCGGCTCTTTTGCTAGACGGCGTGACTGTTCGCATGCATGTCAACGACGACAGAAACGACACAGACGTACGATGTCGGTACCGGCAACTGGAAAGCCGGCGTGCTCGGCGGTATCGCCGGAAGCGCCGTCATGGGCGCGTTGATTCTCGTGATGAACACCGCGACGCTCGCCGTCGCAATCCCGTCCCTGTACGGGCTCGCGCCGCCGCCGAGCCCGGCGGCTGGTCTCGTCGTCCACCTCTCGCACGGGGCTGTGATGGGCGTGGCCTTCGCGGGGCTGGCGAGTGCCCTGCATCTGGACACGTCCGGCAAACTGCTCGGGCTCGGTGTCGGCTGGGGCGTCGTCACGTGGGCCGTCTTCGCGGCGCTCGTGATGCCAATCTGGCTCGGTGCCGTCGGCTCGCCGGCCTCGCCGCCGTTCCCGAACTTCGCGCCGCCGTCGCTGCTGTGGCACGTCGTCTACGGCGCTGTCCTCGCGGTCGTCTACGCTGTGACCGCTGACCGCATCTGAGGCTGGACCGTACTTGAGCTGTCGCGGTCGCCGCTACTGCTTCTGAAACACGGTCCACTGCCGCTCGTCGGTCTCGGCGTCGGCTATCGCCTCGACTTTCTCACGCTGGAGGGCGTCTAACTGCGCGGTCGCCAGCCGAACCCACGCTAGAAACTCCTCGCGGAGCCGCTCCCGGACTGTTTCGGGCGGCTGTGGCGTATAGACGTACACATGGCCGCCTTCTGGCCTGATACGCCGGCGTTTCTCGATGACACCGAGGTCGGCGAGATGGTTGAGGTGCCGTGCAACGACGCTCCGGTCGTAACCGATCTGCTCGGCCAGCTCCGCCACGGTCAGCTCACCGCCCTCCATCACGCAGAGACAGACGTCCAGTTCGGTGCCGGACATCTCGAAGACGGTCTGTAGCAAGGTTTCGAGAGACGGCTCGCTGACCGCCGTGTCCCCTGTCTCGGTCGCCGCCATTGGCTCGCCACAGCACTCCGGCCGGTTGTCGCCGATGCCGACGCCGCCACAGGTCGCACACTCGAACAGCCGCGTTTCGTCAGCTGAGGGAGTCATACGTCGGGCTACTCACCCTGCCCGTAGAAGCTTCAGGTATGTTCGGGGTAACCAACACGGGACCTTGCGGGTCACGGTTTCTCCCCCGTGATAGAGATGTTAGTCCAAAGGTCTAAGCCCTCCCGGGACGGAATACAATTCACTATGAGCACCGAGACAGACGACGGCGGAGACGAGCTTCGAGAGCGAATCACGAACTTCCTGCGCCGCAACTTCCCGCAGATCCAGATGCACGGCGGGAGCGCGGCTATCGAGGAGATCGACCGCGAGGAAGGCAGCGTCACAATCCGCCTCGGCGGTGCCTGTTCCGGCTGTGGCATCTCGCCGATGACTATTCAGGCGATCAAGACGCGCATGACCAAGGAAATCCCGGAAATCAACGAGGTTACCGCCCGAACCGGGATGGAACAGCAGGAAGGCATGGCCGGCGGCAGCGGCGGCATGAGCCCCTCGTTCCCCGGCGAGTCCCGCGGCGGCGATGTCGGCGGCGACGAAGACGAAGGCCCCGAAGCGCCGTTCTGAGGTCAGCTCTCGCTCTTTCTTAGATCCGTGGTGAGCCGCAGGTGTGGAACCGCCTGCGCGAGTCGCTGTCTCTGTGTTCGCGTTTACAGAGACTGAGACAAACACTGCAGCAGCGAGTCACACAGATTAAGACGACGGGGCCAGACCGCGAGGATATGGAGACGGTCGACACGGTCGTCTGGGCGCTGTGGGCGATGTTGCCGGCGTATATCCCGAACAACGCCGCGGTACTCGCCGGTGGCGGCAGACCGATAGACGGTGGCCGAACGTGGGGCGGGCGGCGAGTGCTGGGTGACGGTAAGACGTGGCGCGGGACGCTGATCGGCACCGTCGCCGGGACGCTACTCGCGCTTGGACTCACGCAGGTCTCACCAAGCGTGAGCGCCGCACTTGGAACCGACCTCCCGACGTTTCCGGTCCGCGCAGGGCTTGGACTCGCTTTCGGCGCGATGCTCGGGGACATCGGCGCGTCCTTCCTCAAACGTCGGACGGGCCGCGAGCGCGGAGCGGCTTTTCCCGGGCTGGACCAGCTGGACTTCGTCATCGGGGCGTTGCTCTGTGCGTTCGTGGCCGCGCCGTCGTGGTTCACTGGGACGTTCACGCTCTCGGTGCTGGTCGTCGTCGTCGTTGCGACGCCGGTGTTACACGTCGTCACCAACGGCATCGCCTACCTGCTCGGCCTGAAAAACGAGCCGTGGTAACCGAGGCTGCCGTTACTGTCGCGTTCTCCCATAGAACGACACTCATAGCACACAACACCAATTGTGATGGCCCTGACCGATTCCCTCCCGGTCGTTAGCCGTGCCCCGCCGGTCATCCGACGCGCGACGGCTGCCGGCGTGCTCTGTACGGCGGTCTTTCTACCAGTCATGTACGTGCTCCTGCACGCGTACGTAGTCCTCACTGTAAGCGTCGGTCCCGTCGACACCCTCACCGAACTGATCGACTTCGCCCTCGTCGCCGGCGGCGTGACGACGTTCATCGCGGGGTTCGTCTCGCAGTGGGTGCTCGGAACTGTGCTCGCCGAGACGACTGCGTAACGACATCGAATCGACGAAGAAGTGCGTTTTTACGCGCTGGCCGAGGAGTGTCGAGTATGACAACACGCGGGGAGACACTGCAACTGGCGACGCGGGGCTCGGACCTCGCGTTACGCCAAGCGGCGACGGTCCGGGACGCGCTGAGCAGTCGTCGACTCTCGGTCGAACTCGTCGAAGTGGAGACGACGGGCGACCAGATACGGGACGAACTCATCCACCGACTGGGCAAAACCGGGGCGTTCGTTCGCAGCCTCGACGAGAAGGTGCTCGACGGCGAACTCGACGCGGCAGTCCACTCGATGAAGGACATGCCGACCGAACGGCCTGACAGCCTCGTCGTCGCGGCGGTCCCCGAGCGGGCCGCCGCCGAGGACGTACTGGTGACGCCCGACGGCCGCTCGCTCGATGAACTGCCGGAGGGGGCAACCGTCGGCACGTCGAGCCTTCGACGCAAGGCACAGCTGCTCGCTGAGCGCGACGACCTCACCGTCGAACCGCTTCGGGGCAACGTCGACACGCGTCTCGCGAAGCTGCTGGCCCCATCGCTCCAGCAGGAACATCAAGAGCGCCACGAGGCCGAACAGGAGCGGAAGGGCGACGCTGGCGACCCCGATACCGACGAGGAAGCAGAACACCCCTACGACCGCACCGTCGAGGAGTGGTTCGACGACCTCACCGAGTTCGAACGGCGGGCGATGGAACGGGACCCGGACACCGAGTACGACGCTATCGTGCTGGCGAAGGCGGGGCTCCACCGGGCCGGGCTCACGCGCTACGTCGGCATGGCCGACCTCGACCCCGACCGGTTCGTGCCGGCTCCGGGACAAGGTGCGCTGGCAGTTACTGCCGTCGACGGCGACCTCGCGCTGGACATCAAAGACCGGATCGACGATCCACAGACGCGCGTCGAAACGACCGTCGAGCGGACGATTCTCGAAGAACTCGGCGGTGGCTGCGTCGCGCCTATCGGCGTCCACGCCCATCTGGAAGGGGGCGTCGTCCACACGCGGGTCCGAGTGCTCTCACAGGACGGCACGGAGGAGGTTTCGGTCGGTCGCGACGTCCCGGCCGAGTACCACATCGACGCGGCACAGGACCTCGCGGCCGAACTCGCTGAGCAGGGCGCGGACGACCTCATCGCCGAGGCAAAGCGAGACTCGACAGACGCTGACGACGACGCCTCGACGGCGCGAGAGGAAGACGAATAATGACGGATACCGCGCCCGGCAAGGTGTATCTGGTCGGCTCCGGTCCCGGCGATCCGGACCTGCTGACGGTCAAGGCAAAGCGCCTGCTGGAGGACGCCGACGTAGTGCTACACGACAAGCTCCCCGGCCCCGAAATCATCGGGATGATTCCGGAGGAGAAACGCGAGGACGTGGGCAAGCGCGCCGGCGGCGAGTGGACGCCTCAGGAGTACACCAACGCTCGGCTGGTCGAACTGGCCGAAGCGGGTAACACTGTCGTCCGGCTGAAAGGCGGCGACCCGACCGTCTTTGGCCGTGGCGGCGAGGAACTGGCCCACCTCGCGGACAACGGGATTCCCGTCGAAATCGTCCCCGGCATCACGAGCGCCATTGCCGGCCCCGAAGCGGCCGGTATCCCGGTCACGCACCGCGACCACACCTCCTCTGTGTCTTTCGTCACCGGCCACGAGGACCCCACGAAGGACGAATCCGCCGTCGACTGGGCCGCGCTCGCGGCGACCGGCGGCACCCTCGTCGTTCTGATGGGCGTCGGCAAACTCCCCCAGTACACCGACGCCCTGCGCGAGGCGGGGATGGACCCCGACACGCCCGTGGCGCTCGTCGAACGCGCGACGTGGCCGGACCAGCAGGTCGCAACCGGGACCCTCGACACCATCGTTTCGGTCCGTGACGAGGCCGGTATCGAACCGCCTGCCATCACCGTCATCGGCGACGTGGCCGGCGAGCGCGACCGGGTGGTAGAGTTCTTGGAGGGGTACTGATGCGCGAGGAACCCCGCCTTCGCGTCGCCGCGTTCCGCCCCGACGACGACCGCCTCGACGGCGCGGTCGAACTGCTGGAATCGCTCGGTGCCGATCCGGTGCCGGACCCGATGCTGGCGGTCGAACCGGCGACGGCGGCCGGTGACCGCGGCAATAGCGATGAGCGTAACGTCGACGAGACCCCGGTCGTGCCGCGTACCGACGCCGACTACGTCGTCCTGACGAGCAAGACCGGCGTCGAACTCGCCGCCGCGGCCGGCTGGGGCCCCGGTGAGGCGACGGTGTGCGCCATCGGCGAATCGACCGCCGAGGCGCTCCACGAGGCCGGTTACGGCGTCGACATCATCCCCGCGGAGTACTCTTCGACTGGACTGGTCGAAACGCTGGCCGGGGCGGTGGCCGGCGCGCGAGTCGAAGTCGCCCGGTCGGACCACGGCTCCGCCGTGCTGACCGACGGGCTGGAGGACGCCGGGGCGTACGTCCACGAAACCGTGCTGTACCGGCTGGTCCGGCCCCCAGAGTCGGGCAAGTCCGCCGAACTGGCTGCCAGCGGGGACCTCGACGCGGCGCTGTTCACCTCCTCGCTCACTGTCGAGCACTTCCTCGACGCGGCCGCGGACCGCGGGGTCCGCGAGGCCGCTATCGACGGGCTGAACGAGGCGACGGTCGGCGCTATCGGCGAGCCAACACGAGAGACGGCTGAGGACGCCGGTATCTCGGTCGATGTCGTTCCTGAGCAGGCCGACTTCGAGGCGCTGGCCTGCGCGGCCGTCGAAGCGGCCGCACCGACACACCACGAGTAACGAATCTGGACTCGCTTCTGACGCCTCTGTGATGCTATTCTGCCGCTTCTCCGACGGCGTCGCGCTCGTCCATCTCGGCCCGCAGCGTCGCCAGTTCGTTCTCGACAGCGCGCTCGCTGGACAGCCGGTCGAGTTCTTGATCGATTGAATCGCCCCCGTCGAGTACGGATTCGAGCTGGCCGCTCGCTTCGAGTTCCTCCAGCGCGGCCGCACGCGCCTCCATCTGCTCCGTGCGCTCTGTCGCTCGCTCGATGGAGCGATGCACGTCGGCCATCGTATCACCCGCGCCGGTAAACGCCTCTGATACCCGTGTTGACGCCTCAGCGGCCTGATAGCGGGCCTTCATCGTCTCTTTCTTCGTGCGGAACTGCTCGATCTGGCTGCTGAGTTCGGCCCGCTTGCCGACCAGTCGGTCTTGGGTCTCCTGCAGGTCCTCAATCTGGCCCGTCAGCTCCGTGATCTGGCTGACGTTCACCTGCTTCTTTTCCAGCGCCCGGCGCGCGAGGTCATCACGCCCCTCCTGTAGGGCAGCCCGGGCCTGTGTGTCGTGTTTCTCGACGTTGGACCGCAGCCGCTGGCGATGAATCTCCAGACGTTTCTTCTGCGTGGTCACGTCAGCGACACCGCGGGTCACGTCCTGCAGTTCGTCCCGCATCTGCTCGTAGGAGTAGTCTAGCTCCGCCGTCGGGTCCGAGGTGCGGTTTAGCAGGGCATTGAGCTTGGCGCGGATCGCAAACGCAAACCGTCGGAGAAGGCTCATTGGGGCCGCTCCGCCGGACACATAACTCGATTCGGCACCGGCTGCGGCTCGGCCGTGATAGCACTCATGTCCTCTCGTATGGTTGATACCATTATAATAACAGGGTATTACTCGATTTAATTCGAGTTTACCCGACTAAAACGACGGAAATCCACGGCTATTCGATCTTACCGTCTGACTACTTGATGGGGTGCCGGAATCAACGAACAAGTGACGATGACACAAACCCTACTCCGGACGGCTGGGACGCTGGGACTCGCGCTGACGCTTTTGACTGGGACGGATTCAGCCGCGCCCGCGCTTGACACCGGCGACACAACGGACGCTGTCGGTCCGCCCAGCGGGCTCCCGGATCAGGTCCCTGACTTCGTCACGACGATCATCGAAGCGATTCAGGAGTTCCTCGCCGGCGGGAGCGACGCCAGCCCGGGACCGGGCATGAGTGAGGCGACAGGATGGGACGTAGGCCGATGAACAGGAGGCTACTCGCCGCTGGCATCGTCGTCGTGCTCTTGCTTGCGGGCGTCGGCGGGGCGTTCGTCGCCGGCACCGGCCCGTTTCAGGCGGAGAGCGGCGATTCGGACCGCTCGGAGTTCCCGACGGGGACCGCTGAAGCCACTGAGAGCGGCACCGCAAACACTGAGGGTGCTGCTGGTTCTGCTGTCGGCGCGGCCAGCACCCCGCCGTTCACGTTCACTGTCGATGCCATCGAGGAGTGCGGACAGACCTGCCGAGACGTGACCTCCACACTGACGAACCAGCAAAACAGCACGGCCGAGGATGTCACCGTCTATACGCGGATCTATGCGGGCAACTCGACCGACGGTGACGTGGTCTGGGAGGGCTCTGAGGACGTGGGCACGCTCGAAGTAGGGGGGTCTTACACCACGACCCGGCGCGTCGACCTGTCGTTCGGTGACGCTTTCGCCATCGAACGGGCGGGCGGCTGGATAACCGTCCGGACGACCGTCGAGACGGCCGACCGGGCGGTTTCACTCACTGACCAGCGGAAGGTCGCCTGACTGGCCATATCAGACCACTGTGAACGACTCCACGTCTGAACGTTTTTATCCCGGAGCGCACCTATCACCAGTACAATGACTACGACCGGCCCCGTTCCAGCGCTCGCGGACCGCGCGGCGGTATGTGCCGACCGACTTCGGCAGGCCGACCGCGTGTTGCTGGCCTCCCACATCGACGCCGATGGGCTGACCAGTGCCGCTATCGCCACCGCGGCGCTGTCGCGGGCCGGCATCCCCGTCGAGACCGTGTTCAAAAAGCAACTCGACGCCGCCGAAATCGAGAGCATTGCGGCCCGCGAGTACGACACCGTCCTGTTCACTGACTTCGGCTCGGGCCAGCTCGATGTTATCTCCGAGCACGTCGCGGCCGACGACTTCGAGGCGGTCATCGCCGACCACCACCAGCCTGCGGACCCGGCCGACTGCCATCCCGATGCGGTCGTCGACACCGACGGCTACGCCGACTTCGAGACCCATCTCAACCCACTCCTCGAAGGGATCAACGGCGCGTCAGAGCTTTCAGGTGCAGGTGCGGCGTACGTCCTCGCTCGCGCCCTCGACACGGAGGACACGGACAACCGCGATCTCGCCGCGTTGGCAGTCGTCGGCGCAGTCGGAGACATGCAGGCCGTCGGCGGCGAACTTGTCGGGGCCAACGCCGGCCTCGTCGAGGAGGGCGTCGCCGCTGACGTGCTGGAAGAGGGGACCGACCTCTCGCTGTACGGCAAACAGACCCGGCCGCTGCCGAAGCTGCTTGAGTACGCCACGGAGGTCCCGATTCCGGGCATCTCGAACGATCAGGCCGGCGCGACGCGGTTCCTCGAAGGTCTCGGTCTGGACCTGCAAGCAGACGGCGACTGGCGAACGTGGGCGGACCTCTCCGACGACGAGCGCCAGACCGTCGCCAGCGGGCTGGTCCAGCGTGCCGTCGAGCGCGGCGTCCCGGCCGACAAGATAGAGACGCTCATCGGCACGACCTACACACTGACTGCGGAACCGCGCGGGACGGAACTCAGGGACGCGAGCGAGTTTTCGACACTGCTGAACGCCACGGCCCGCTACGAACGGGCTGATGTGGGGCTGGCGGTGTGTCTCGGCGAACGCGACGCGCCGCTTGCGCGGGCGCGGACGCTGCTGTCGAACCACCGCCGGAACCTCTCGGACGGACTCACGCTCGTCAAGGAGCGCGGCGTCACCAAGGCCGGGACGGTTCAGTGGTTCGATGCCGGTGACGCCATCCGCGAGACCATCGTCGGCATCGTCGCCGGGATGGCGCTGGGGACCGACGGCGTCGATTCGGACAAACCCATCATCGCGTTTGCCAGCACTGACGCGGACGAGACAAAGGTGTCCTCGCGGGCGACCGGCCCGCTGGTGGGCCGAGGTGTCGACCTGTCCGTCGTGATGCGTGACGCCGCCCAGTCCGTCGGTGGCGATGGCGGCGGGCACGACATCGCGGCGGGCGCAACCATTCCGGCTGGTGAGGAAGCGGCGTTCATCGACGCGGCTGACGAGATTATCAGCGAGCAACTATCGTAACCGAAACCCAGCAAAACGAGCGGTACGGCGAAGTAGCACTCGGCAGCCGGTATCAGCAATAAAAGCTATACGTCCGCTTCTCCGAACACCCCACGATGGACTCTCGGGGCCTGTTCGATCTCGCGCTCGTGGTCGTCGCCGGCCTGTTAGCCTACACTGAGACCTTTGGCTTCGCGAACCCGCGGACGACGCTGCAAGAGATCATCACCGCTATCGCCGGGCTAGATATCCGCGTCTTTCTCGTTCTGGGTGGCATCTTCGGCATCTGTTTCGTTGCGTATCTCACGATGTATCTCCCCCAGAAGGACGCGCGCACGATTCAACGGTGAACATCGGGTCATCTTTATCCCCAGCCCCGTACCGTTCTGGCAATGACAGAGTTCGATCCCGAGAAGTTCGAGGACAAGTACGCGAACTACTTCCCGGAGCTCCAGAAGGCCTACAAGAACGCCTTCGAGCGGATGAACGACACGTACGACTCCGAACTGGTCCACGCGATTGACCAGCAAATCCTCAACGAGTCAGAACCGTTCTACGAGGACGGCGAGTTCAGCGTCGAACTACCCGAGAACCCGACAGAGCGGCTTTCGGCGGTCATCGTCGACGACGAGAAACTCGACGCCGTACTCTCCGAATACATCGACGAAATCGAGCGCGAACTGCGTCGCGTGTTCGACATCGACGACTGACTGCACCGGCCGCGGTTCGGCAATCGCTGTTTTGCTCTTGTTCTGTCAGTATATCCGACGAACGTCGCGGTGACGCCCTACTCGTCGGACCTCATGGTCTCATTCGGTTCGGATGCCGGGGTTGTGTCCGGCTCAGATGGTAGTGCGCCGCCACCGCCCATTCCGGTCCCGGGGAGCGAGCCGCCGGGTCCAGAATCACCGGATTCTGGTGGTTGTGGTGCGTTTGCGGGCGATTTCTCTCCCGTGACGAGGAAATCAAGCAGATTCCCGACCAGTTGCTCGTTGTCGGCCCGGTAGAGGAACTCCTGTGTGAACACGCTCGTATCACCGACGGTGACGACGTTCCCCGAGCGGGCAACGACGCCGTACGTGTCCTGTCGCCGGGTCTTCGAGAGCGTTGTCTGTTCCGTGGTCGTGAGCGCGGTGTCACCGCCCTGAACTGGGAGCGCGGCGTAGAAGACCGCTCGGTCGACGCCTTCGGTGAGTGCCGTATCGCCCGTCGGCGTCGCGTAGACGTTCTGGTAGTTGGTGTCGTACTCGTGCATGTTGTACAGGTAGCCGTTCCCGTACGAGAGGCCGTACTGGCTCGCCAGTGGGGACATCGGGTTGGTTACGCTATCCGACCGAATCGGGCCGAAAAGTCCAAAGCCGGCGGGACTCGCCTGTGACGGCTCGTTCAGCAAGAGCACGCGACCGCCTGCATCGCTGAATGCGGTCAGACCGTTCAGTTCGCTCTCGGTGTAGCGTTGTTCCGCACCGAGGACGACGAAGGCGTCAGCCGAACGGAGTGACTCGTTGAGCGGGCTTCCGCTCTGTCGTTCACCGACGTGGTAGCGCACCGTTGCTCCGTTTTGGGTCAGGGTCGATACAAGCGGCGTGAGGGCTTCGCGGTCGATATCGCCAGCGTGAGCGACGTCGATAACGACGACCTTCCCGGACGCGTCGGCCGACATCGAGAGCTCACCGCTCTCGTCTGCCGGCGTCGCGACGGACTTGTCGCTGTTGAACGACGGGGCGTTCACCTGAGTGACATCGGGGGCTGCCTGACCACCACCGCCAATCGCGACGGTGCCGACAACTACTGAAAGAACGAGTATACCGATGAAAAACCCTGCTCGGGCAACCGTACTCGGACGTGATCTATCGGCTGACATTTCAGGCACCTCCCTGTGCGCTGCTGTTGTAGACGACCTGCTGGTTTTCCGGCGTGCCGTATATCATGAGGAAGTGAACTGTGTCGACGCCCTGGAACGTGTACGGGGCGCCTTCGGCGGCGACAGTAGCGTTCCCACCGGCTTCACTGCCGCCAGTGAGAAGGAACAGCCCCCGTGGGTCCGCGGGGTTGTGGTAGACGACCTGATACTCCGAGAGTTCAGCGGCTTCGGCCGCACCAGCTATCGCGGCTTCGAGTCCACCGACTTCATCCGCATAGCCGGTCTGTACGGCGCGACCGCCTTGATAGGCTGACGCTTCAGCGACAGTCTCGCGGGAGACCTTGAGCCTGTCACCGCGTTCGGTCATGACCGCACCGACGAAGGCCCGCTTCATCGATTCGAGACTGGCGTAGTACTCATCGCGTGTCATGCCTCGATGGGCCTTGTCAGGTCCAGTTGTGGCGGCGGCGCTCAGACCGTCACTCGGCGCGGTTCCGATAACGCCGACGTGCCCGACGATACTGGCCGGCGTCACGTAGATGCGGTCGCTCGGGACCGCAGTGTAGTACGCGCCGGAGGCGGCGTACTGGTTGACGCTCGTGTACACCGGCTTCTCAGCCGAAAGCCGCTTGACCGCCAGATACATCGATTCACTGGCAGCGGCGCTCCCACCGGGGCTCGATACCCGGAGGACGACTGCTTCGACTGACTCGTTGGTGCGGAGCTCGCGGAGCTCCTGTATCGTGTCCTGTGAGCTAGAGCCGGAGATTGTTTCGTCGATGTTCACTACAGCGACGTACTGTTCGTCACCCTCGGCGACCGACGCCGCATACGGCACGACGGCGGCACCAATGAGAATGGCGATAACCGCAAGTACCGTATATGATTGGAGGGCAGCTGCGACCCGTCTATCGATTGGGTTGTTCATGCGACAACATTGATTCGCTGTCACGTCGTACTAATAAAAGCACAGCCTGAACTGCTGGCCCAGAAGTCGCCGTCCCAGCACGACATGAGAAGTTTCCTTACTGTCGACCTGCAACCGTCAGCTATGGATCAACGAAAGCCGCCAGCCACGGAAGAGGGCTGGTACGCGCTGCACGATTGCCGGAGTATCGACTGGGATGCTTGGCGCGAGGCCCCCCAGCGAGTCCGCGACCGTGCGCTCTCGGAGGGGATCGGCTTCCTCGACGCGTACGAAGCCGTCGAAGACGCCGAGGAGGGCCAGACGGCGGTGTACACCATCATGGGTCACAAGGCCGACATCATGATCCTCCACCTGCGGCCGACGATGGGTGACCTCGACGCTGCGGAACGGCACTTCGAGCAGACGGAGTTCGCCGCCTTCACCGAACAGGAGTTCTCCTACGTTTCCGTGACGGAGGCCTCGGGCTACACCGAGAAGTCACGCGAGTACTTCGATGGCGAGGTGGACGACGACTCCGGGCTGGCCCAGTACATTCAGGCCCGGCTCCACCCCGACGTGCCTGACGAGGAGTTCGTCTGCTTCTACCCGATGAGCAAGCGCCGCCAGCCGGACCAAAACTGGTACGACACCTCATTCGAGGAGCGGGCGGCCCACATCAAGCGCCACGGCGACATCGGTCGCGGCTACGGCAGCGAAGTGAGTCAGATGATCGCCGGCTCTATCGGCTTCGACGACTGGGAGTGGGGCATCACCCTCTGGAGCGACGACATGCGCCACATCAAGGAACTGCTGACCGAGATGCGATTCGACCCCTCGACCTCGCAGTTCGCCGAGTTCGGCCCGTTTTACGTCGGCCGGAAGTTCGACCCCGCCGAGTTGCCGGCCGTTCTGGCTGGCCAGCGGGTGCCGACTGACGACGAGTCGGTCCCGGAGACGCCGGCGGACGTTGCGGAACACGAGCACGCTCCGGCTGACACCGGCGCGAGTCATAGCCACACCGAAGAGCCATCGGCGGGCGATACGCAGGCGGGGGCACACGCCGGCGGCGACACCGGCAGTCACGGCGGGGCCCACCCCGGGAGCGCGGGTGAGGGCGATCATCCCCATTCCGAGGAGTCGTCCGAGGAAGATGACTCCGGATCGTCAGGTAGCTCGGGCGGCCGGCCAGATGTCTCAGCTGACTTCGAGGAGATCAATGACGCCGCACAGCGGCTCGGTCGGCTGGGACTGCACGAGGGCGACGCCTACGACGCCGGCGACTACGCGCTGGTGTTTCATTCCTCGGCGGACGCGGAGGACATCGTCGACGACGTGTCCGACCTCGAGAGTAACTTCGACCACTACGACCGCCACGTTCAGACGACCGTGCGCGCTGACAGCGGCCAGACCTACGTCGTCAGCATCTGGACGGCGAAAGACGCCGCCGAAACGGCGGCCGGGTTCCTGAAGGATATCGACGGGGTCGACGAACAGCTCGGCGGGTCCCTCGGTGAGGGGGCCGAGAGCGAAGAGACCGAGGGCGGCAGCGACGCACAGACCGCCGAATCGTCACAGTCCATCCGCGAGTCGCTCGAATCGGCGGGCGTCTACGCAGGGCAACCACACGGCGAGGACGTGTACGCGCTGGTCGTGTACTCCGAAGCCGACGCGGAGACGCTCGACGAGGAGGTCACAGACCTCCGGAGCGCGTTCGACCGCTACGACACCCACGTCAAGACGACGGTGTACGGCGACAGCGAGGGCGACCGCTCGGCCGTCGCGTCGCTCTGGGACACCGAGGACGCCGCGGGGACCGCCAGCGACTACCTCACCGACCTCCCCGGCGTCGTCGGTCGCCACGGCGAGGGCGACGGGTTCGGGACGATGGGGATGTTCTACACCGTCAAGCCCGAGTACCACGAGGACTTCGTCGAGAAGTTCGACACCGTCGGCGGGCTGCTCGAAGAGATGGACGGCCACCGTGAGACCTCGCTGCTGTTCAACCACGGTGACGAGAACGACATGTTCATCGCGAGCCAGTGGGACTCACAGGAGGACGCGATGGCCTTCTTCCGGTCCGACGAGTTCTCCGAGACGGTGAGCTGGGGCCGGGACGTGCTGGCAGACCGACCACGGCACGTGTTCCTCGCGTAAGCGCCCGGCTCCCATCGTTGTCCCGCGTCCGAATTACCGTCCGGCGACGAAGCGCAGCCGTCGGTAATCGACGGTCCACGTCTCGGTCTCTGCGTCGTACAGCTCCGGCCGCAGGCGCTCCTCGACTCCATTGAGAACGGCACCGTGTTCGCTGTCGTCCACGGGAGCGAGAACTTCGTCGCCGAACATCTCGACCCACTCGCGCAGACCCGCGGGACCCCCGTCCAGTGTGGTCGGCCGGTCGAACAGCCACGCCGCAGTGACCTCCAGCCCGTGTGCTTCGAGCCGCGGCGTGTACTCGCCGACGCTCGGGAAGTACCACGGATTCTCGGTGTCGTAGCCCCTGTCGGCGAGTTCGGCCCGCACAGCCGTTTCGACCCGTGTGATGTTCCCAGCGCCGCCGAGCTCCGCGACGAAGCGGCCGTCATCGGTCAGTGTATCGGCGACCATCGACAGGACGGCGTCGTGGTCCGCGCCCGGAATCCAGTGGAGTGCGGCGTTCGAGAACACGGCATCGAAGCGTCTTTCGGGCTCGTACTCCCGGGCATCGGCGACTTCGAACGTCGGCTCGGGGTTCTGTTCCCGGGCGCGGGTGACCATCTCTTCGGTGGCGTCGATGCCGACCACGTCAGCCCCGCAGTCGGCGATTTCGGCGGTCAGATGGCCGGTGCCACAGCCGATGTCGAGGACGAGCTCACCTGACTGGGGGTCCAGCAGTTCCACCACGTCCGCTCCGTACTCTGCAACGAAGCCGTGGCCGCCGTCGTAGTCGTCGGGGTCCCACTCGTTGTCGGGCATATCGGCTCTGGTGACTGGCAGCGGTGAAAAGATGTCGGCGGAGTGCGAGTTGTTCTCAGTCGTCGTCTTCGGTCGTCGTCCGGTCGATGTCCTTCTCGCCGAAGTAGATCTCTGCGCCGTCCTGTGCCACCTTCTCGGCGAGAACGGCGCACTTGACTCGCATCGGCGAGATATCGACGCCGAGCATCTCCGTGATGTCGTCGCGATCCATCGCTTCGAGGTCCTCGACTGCCATCCCGGCTAGCTCCTTGGAAAGCATCGATGCGGAGGCCTGAGAGATGGCACAGCCGTCGCCTTGGAAGGCGACCTGCTCGATGGTCTCCTCGTCTTCGTCGAGGACAACGTCCATCCGTATCTCGTCGCCGCACATCGGGTTCTCGCCGATGTGGGTAAACGTCGGGTCCTCGATTTCCCCGTAGTTCCGGGGATTCTTGTAGTGATCGAGGATCTGCTGCCGGTACATGTCCGAGCCACCGATACCCATAATTGAACTATGATACGGCTGTCAGTCGGAAAAACGTTCCGAGGTATCTGTTCGCACGCTGTCTGTCCGTTCGCCACAATAGCCATCTAAGGCCGTGCAAGCAGACGGACTGGCGGTACAGCAGCGGCAGGATTTAGTGTCGCTATCTGTTTCTATCATTCTGTGGAAGGGAACGATGCCCTGTCTCCGGGTACAGATGCCCCTGATACCCCCGCTGTTCGGCCCGTGGGGTTCGTCAGCGATGCGCCGGTGCTTCGACAGATTGGCGACCGGGCGCTGTACCTCGGGAACAAGCACGCGGCACGACCCGAGACACACGACCAGTCGTTCGAACACGTCCTCTCGGCGACGAGCGAGGCGTACCCGCTCACGACCGCCCACCACCCGCTCACGGACGGCCCGGGAAACGAATGGCCGGCGTTCGAGGCGGCCGTCGATACCGCCCGACGCTTCGTCCGAGCGGACGGTCCGGCACTGATTCACTGCAAGGCTGGCGTTTCCCGGAGTTCGACGCTGCTTGCGACCGCCCTCGCTGCTGAGGAAAGCCGGCCGCTCGCGGATGCGCTGGCGGACGTGCAGGCGGCTCGGCCGATTGCGACGCCGAATCCCGCACTGTACGAGCTAGCTGTGATCTACCTTGCTGCGGACCACTGCCTATAGCTTTCTTCTCGGGAGCCAGAGACGGTGGCACGATGCGACGATTCGATTCGGAGCGTCAAGCAAGAAACACATCTGCTCACGTCCAACGTGGACTGAGAGACTGACTACGCGAACAACTGCCGAGCGTCGTCGATAGCCGAAACGAGCTTGTCCACTTCTTCACGCGTGTTGTAGATGTAGAACGAGGCTCGCGCGGAGGCGGGGACGCCCATCTTGTCGTGGAGGGGCTGGGTGCAGTGGTCACCGGCGCGGATAGCGACGGCGGAGTCATTGAGAATCGAGGAGAGGTCGTGGGCGTGGACCGATTCGAGGTTAAACGCGACCAGTCCGCCGCGATCCGTTCCCGCGGGCGGGCCGTACGTCTCCACGTCGCCCTCGTCACGGAGCTGTTCCAGCGCGTACTGGGCGAGTTGCTCCTCGTGGCGCTGGATCCGTTCCATCCCGATGTCGTCGAGGTAGTCACAGGCTTCCGCCAGCGCGATACCCTGACAGATGACGGGCGTGCCGGCCTCGAACTTCCATGGCAGGTCGTTCCATGTGGCGTCCTCGAAGGTGACCTTCTTGATCATCTCGCCGCCGTAGAGGTACGGCTCCATCTCTTCGAGAATGTGTTTCTTGCCGTAGAGGACGCCGATGCCGGTCGGGCCGGCCATCTTATGTCCCGAGAAGGCCAGAAAGTCAGCGTCGATGGCTTCCACGTCGACGGGCCGGTTCGGGACGGACTGCGCGCCGTCGACGAAGATGTACGAATCGTGGTCGTGGGCGATGTCCGCCAGTTCCGAGACGGGGTTGACCGTTCCGAGCGTGTTCGAGACGTGGACGACGCTGACCATCGCCGTGTCGTCGGTGATGATTTCGCGGGCGTGGTCCATATCGAGCGTGCCGTCTTCGTCGACGCTGATGTAGCGGCAGGTCGCGCCGGTCTTCTTGGCGATCTGTTGCCATGTGACCAGCGAGGCATGGTGTTCCATCTCCGTCAGGACGACCTCGTCCTCGGGACCGAGTTCGTTCAGGCCCCAAGCGTAGGCGACGAGGTTCTCACTTTCCGTGGTGTTCTTGGTGAAGATGATCTCCTCGCGCTCGCCGGAGGCACCGATGAACTCGGCAACGCGGTCGTGGGCGTTCTCGTAGGCAACGCTGGCCTCCTGACTCAGCTGGTGGAGGCCGCGGTGGACGTTGGCGTTGGTCGTCCGGTAGTAGTCAGCGATGGTCTCGACGACCGGCTCGGGCGTCTGCGTGGTGGCCGCGTTGTCGAGATACACCACTTGCTCGCCGCCGAACTCGCGCTGGAGGATAGGGAAGTCCTCGCGGATACGCTCAACGTCCAGTAGTTCAGATTCAGCGTGTCCCATTGGTTCTATGCAGGGGCTCAACAGGCAACATTCCTTCGGTTCACCTAGAACTCTGCCCGTCCGAAACCAGTCTGTTTCATCTGGAATCGGACTCGGCGGCCATCGCGTGCTGTTCCCGGTAGGTCTCAAGCAGGTAGTTGTCCCAGACGAGGTCGCCGAGGACGTGGGCGTACAGGACGACGGCGGTAAACAGCGCCAGCGGCTCGGAGACGAGCCAGAGGCTGAACACGGCCGCGCCGCCGATGAGATGATGGCTGAGGAGGCGCTGGAGCGGCCAGAGGTCCTGCGAGCCGAAGATTTCGTCCTGATCGAGCACTACAATCTTCGGATTGCGGAGACAGCGGCGGAGCGCAGCCCAGTCGCCGGTCTCCAGTCGAGCCACAGCGAAGTGATCGAAGTCGATGGCGACCCCGACGACGACTGCGTAGCCGACGGCGGCCCACCAAGGAAGCGGGACCGGGAGGACGGCGACGCCGGCGGCCCCGACGGCTACAGAGACGATAGCGTGGTCTCTCGAATACATATCTGCAACTTCGATAGGCGTGCGCAAAGACTGTCGGGGTCCGGATCAAGGACGTGACAGCGACCGCAGCTACATCCAGAGCAACTGCGCGTGGCGCGTCTCGCCCAAATCGAGGACGTTCTCCTCGTCGACGAAACCGTGCTCGACGGCAACGCTGACGGCGTCGTCGCCGACGATGTTGGCGACGGAACACCGGGCGAGGCTGTCGACGATTTCGTCTTCGGTCGCTGTCTCGCCGCCGTAGAACTCCTCGTTGACGGTGAGCGACACGGGGCCGTTCTCGAACGTTTCGCCCATGATGTCGGGGTCACAGACCGAGACGAGCAGCCCCTCGTCGGTGTCGCGTTCGTTGAGTATCATTCAAGCAGCTGCTGTTCGGCCTCCTCGCGCATCTCGTCGACTTCCTCGGCCAGTTCCTCGGCGCGGTCGAACTCGCCGACCTCTTCGAGGGCACGGGCCTTCTCTTCGAGCACGTCGGCGTTGCGGAAGCCGAGGCGGACCGCGTTGTCGAACGCGTCGATAGCCTCGTCGGCCAGCCCGCGTTCGAGCAGGAAGAAGCCGCGGTTGTACCAACCTTCGCCGAAGCGGGGGTCGATTTCGACGGCGCGTTCGGCGTGTTCGAGTGCCTGCTCGGAGCGGCCGGATTTCCAGAGCGCGTATGCGAGGTTCGTCTCCGCCGTGGCGGCGTGGTCGGATTCCTCGTCGAAGTTGAGCGCTTCCTTGTACGCGCCGATGGCGGCGTCCCACTCTTCGAGTTCCGCGTGGGCCGCGCCCTTGTTCGTCCAAGCCTCCTGCTTGAGCCGGTCGTCGTCCGTGTACTGAGCGACGCGCTCGAACGTTTCGGCGGCCTGTTCGTGGCGGTTGATGTGCATATACTCTAGGCCGACGTCGAGCAGTTGCTCGGGGTCGACGGCGTTAGAGGAGATGTTCCGCTGGTCCAGTAGATCGGTGACGACACGCGAGTCGACGGGGTCGACCTTGTCCGGGTCCACTTCGAACTCCGGCGGTTCGAGGTCGAACCCTTCGTAGGGCTCGCCGAACCCCTGTCCCTCGGAGAAGGCGTGATCGTCGTCGTTGTCTGTCATACCCCCTGATTGACGGCCAATCCGGTTAAGGGCTACGTCCACGGCCCGTGAAGATTTAGGTGTCCTGCGGTCGATTCTCGGCTATGCGGGACCCATTGGCAGTAGACGCGTTGCTCGTCTTCTTCGGGGGTCTGTTCGCGGTCGTTAGCTGGGCTGCTATCACCTCGAACGAGGCCCCGCTGTCACTGCCCGCCGCTGGAGCGGGCGTTGCCGGGACGGTCGTTTTGACGGCTCTCGTCGGACGCTACTACGCGCAGCTATCGGCGCTCTGGCGTCGGGTGGCCAGTCCGGCCGAGACGCCCCGGGACCGAGCACAGGTGGGCCTCCTGATTATGGTGGCCATCCTCGCCCGGCTGTCCCTCGGTCTCCTTCCCGACACCGCCATCCCCGCTCTCTTCGGCGTCGCGGTCGCGATGGTCGCTCTGGGGCTCGGGCACGGCCTCTGGCGGTGGTATACGGGCCCAGACCACAGCAGCCACTGACTCCTTGCCGTAGCCTTCTTGCGGACCCGACCGGAACCGCTAGTTATGGCCAAACGCCTGTTCGTCGGCGTCGACCTCGACGGGCTCAGCGACGCTGTGGCGGCCGCTCAGGATCGGCTTGACGGGGTTTCGGGCCTCCGACTGACCGATCCCGAACAAGCTCACGTCACGCTGAAGTTCCTCGGCGACACCGACCCGGTCCGCGTTGACGACATCATTGCTGCCCTCGAAACCGCGGTCGAAGACAGCGACATCGCTCCGTTCGAAGCCGAGTTCGGCGGGCTCGGCGTGTTCCCATCGCTGTCCTACATCAGCGTCGTCTGGGTCGGCGTCCGCGACCGCCGGGGTCGCGCGGAACTGACCGCGCTGCACGAAGCCGTCGAGGACCGAACCACTGCTCTGGGATTCGACCCGGAAGACCACGAGTTCACGCCACACGCGACTATCGCCAGAATGGACCACGCCGGGGGCAAAGAGACGGTACAGAACGCCGTCGAGAACGACGATCCTGACGTGGGCCGCCTGCAGGTCGAGGAACTCCGCCTGAAAGAGAGTGTGCTTGGGCCCGACGGCCCGACGTATCGAACCGTGGAGTCCGTGGCGCTGTGACCGTGTGCCGTCACAGCTGGCGACTGCTCCCGGTACGAGTCCTATGTGAACGGTGCTGATGGCTATTTATCACCAGAATATTGTCAGGAAATGCGCGTCGGTATCGGGACCGTCGTAGCACTGGCGGTATCCGCGCTGAGGGCATGAATTAGGCATCTCTGTAGCTATGTACGGTGTACTGGCAGACTGTTTAGGCCGACCAAAACAAATCAGGTTAGTGATAATTTTTATCGGTCTGAGCGACGTAAGACCGATATGGTCGCCGTCGAGAACGTTGTTTTCGTGTTCGTCGCGGGGTTGCTCACGGCACTGGCTACCGGGCTCGGTGCGATCCCGTTTTTTCTCGTCGATGAGTTCTCCGACCGATGGAACGTACTGCTGTGGGGACTTGCCTCGGGAATCATGGTCGCCGCTTCGCTGTTCGGGCTCGTCCGCGAGGGGCTCGCGTATGGGTCGCCGCTGCTTATGATTCCCGGAATCCTCGCCGGTGTCGTGCTCGTCGTCGGTGCCCACGAACTTCTGGATGACTTCCAGCAGTCTCCAAAGCAGTTTGAGCAGGCGGATTTCAAGAAGCTCCTGTTGATTCTGGGCATTCTGACCGTCCATAGCTTCCCGGAGGGAGTCGCTGTCGGCGTCTCCTTCGCTGAACTCGGGCTGGAGTCGGCAACGCCTGAATCCGCCGTAGGTATCGTCGGCGTCTCCGTCCCGCTGCTGGCCGTGTTCATGACGGTCGCCATCTCTATCCACAATATTCCGGAAGGGACCGCCATCGCCATTCCCCTTCGCTCGCTGGGTGTCAGCGAGTGGAAGATGGTCTGGTGGGCGGTGTTCTCCTCGCTGCCACAGCCAGTCGGGGCCGTGATCGCGTACTACTTCGTCACGCTGGCGAAGGCATTTCTCCCGTTCGGCTTCGGCTTTGCCGCCGGGGCGATGGTGTATCTCGTGCTCACGGAGTTCGTCCCAGAGGCGCTGGAGTACGGCGACGGTCTCCCGGGTGGGGGCAAGCGCGAGCTGACCGCTGGCATCGCTGTCGGCGTGTTGGCGATGGTGCCGCTTGCGTTCGTTTAGAACGGGAGTTTGCTGCGGATAACAGTGAGATCGACGAAGGCCTGCAGCGGGTCGTCGTAGTCTTCAACGCGGGTTTCCATCCGGTAATTCGAGTGGTCGACTGCGAAAAAGTACGGCCCGGGTTCGTCCAGCGACTCCCGCGCGCCGTCGTCGTCCGTCGACGCTTCGTAGATGTCCGACCCTTCGGGCTGGATCGCTGTCTGGCTGAACTTGGGGTTCCCCGGCGGCGTCTCGTCGGGCTCTCGGCCCTTGATGAACGTGTCGTACTGTTCGAAATTTTCCCGATCGGTGAAGACGTACACGTTGAACGGGATGTCCGCCTTGACGATATACTGTATCTCGCCGCCGGGATCAGAGACGTCCGGGATCTCCGCTTTGATCCACGCATCGTGTGGCTCGACCCGGACATCCTGTTGCACGCTGACAACGACCTCGCCGCCACCACCCACACAACCAGAGCTGACGACTGTTGCACCGACACCCATTGTCTGGAGGAATCTCCGGCGCTTCATCCATTGATAATCAGGGTTATGCGCTACTTAGTTCTACGTCCGCAGTTATAGCCGCTGATAACGGGCTGTGACCGGTTCGAAAAGGAAGGAATTTAAACCACGGCGCGGAACAAGCACCATACCATGGGTAAGAAATCGAAGGCTACGAAGAAGCGACTGGCCAAACTCGACAACCAGAACAGTCGAGTCCCGGCTTGGGTCATGCTCAAGACTGACCGCGAGGTCCAGCGCAACCACAAACGACGCCACTGGCGGCGCAACGACACTGACGAATAATGAGCGCCAGTGACTTCGAGGAGCGTGTCGTCACCATTCCGCTCCGAGACGCGCGAGCTGAACCGAACCACAAGCGCGCAGACAAGGCGATGATCCTCATCCGCGAGCACCTCGCCAAACACTTCTCTGTCGACGAGGACGCCGTTCGCCTCGACCCCTCGATCAACGAGGCGGCCTGGGCCCGCGGTCGCGCCAACACGCCGAGTAAGATCCGTGTTCGCGCCGCCCGCTTCGAGGAAGAGGGCGAAGCCATCGTCGAAGCAGAGACCGCAGAGTAACGTTGCTCCGCGCGGCTTTCTCCGGGTCGTCGTACGTAGGTGTGTTCGCCCGTGCGACCGACGACTGCGTGCTGGTTCGCCCAGACCTAGACGAATCGCTGCTCGACGACCTGAGCGACGAACTCGAGGTGCCGGCCGTGCCGACCACCGTCGGCCGCTCCGGGACCGTCGGCGCGCTCGCGACCGGCAACGAGAACGGGCTGGTCGTCTCCGAACGCGTCCGTGAGACCGAGATCGAACGGATTCAGGACGTCGTCGACGTGCCTGTCACGCGACTGCCCGGTCGGATCAACGCCGCCGGTAACGTCGTCTGCTGTAACGACTACGGCGCGTACGTCCACCCCGACCTCTCACGGGACGCCGTGCAGGCGGTCAGAGACGGGCTAGACGTGCCCGTCGAACGCGGCGTCATCGCCGGTGTCACGACCGTCGGGACTGCCGCCGTCGCCACCAACAAGGGCGTGCTCTGCCATCCGAAGGCTACGGACGGCGAACTCGACGCGCTCGAAGACGTCCTCGATGTGCCCGCAGACATCGGGACCATCAACTACGGTGGCCCGCTCGTCGGCTCCGGGCTGATCGCCAACGACCACGGCTACATCTGTGGCTCGGACACCTCCGGGCCGGAGCTGGGCCGTATCGACGCGGCGCTCGGCTACATCGACTGACGCGGCTTTTTATCACGTTTCGTCCACTCAGGGCGGCCGCTGGTGGCTGAGCTTTTCCGCCATCACGCCCTGAACGGGCAGACCGCAGTCCCCACAGGCCCGGGACCGACTGGTCCCGCCCCGTTCCAGCGTTAGGTCCTGCCTGAACCGCAGGGCCACACCGCACTGGCACTGGTAGGTCGTCTCGCCCATGGTCACATGTTGGGACTACCCAGACAAATCCGGCAGGCCCGGCGACCATGATACTCCGTGTCAAAGAATAATATAGTGTGTGTAAAACTAGCACATATGGTTCCGCGAACCCCAGCCGTCGAAGACCAGAACCGCCTCGTCTGCCGGAAGTGTGACTACTCGACAGGTGTGCTCAGGCCGTCCTGTCCGGAGTGTGGTGGTGATATGGTGTATGCGCCAGAACCCAGCGAATAGAAGCCAAAGTATCCGTTCCCGTATTACGGGTCCCGTCGGTACGGGCTGGATAGCAGTGAGTGGCCCTTGGCTCTGTCGTGGACAGTTGCTTTACTGGAAAAAGGCGGAAGGGGAAGATACTTCCCTGCCCTGCCCGCACCTGCGTGTATGAGCACGTACACTGTTCGCGGTAGTTTCCCGGCCCGAGACGGCCCACAACAGTTCGAGAAGGAGGTCGACGCACCGAACGAGAACGTCGCTGAGGAGCGCGTTTACAGCGACTTCGGTTCCCAGCACAACCTCAAGCGCACACAGATCACGATTGAGGAGGTGGCAGCATGATGGGCGGTGGCGGCGGTGGCGGCGGCGGTCAGATGCAGCAGGTCGCACAGGAGATCGAGCAGATGGAGCAGGAAGTCGACGCCATCGACGAGGAGATCGAACGCCTCCGCGAGAAGCAGACTGACATCGACGAGGCCATCGAGGCCATCGAGACGCTCGATTCCGGTTCCACGGTGCAGGTCCCGCTCGGCGGCGACGCCTACATCCGCGCAACTATCGAGGACATCGACGAAGTCGTCGTCTCCCTCGGTGGCGGCTACTCCGCAGAGCGCGAGCAGGACGGCGCTGTCAGCACGCTGGAAACCAAGCAGGAGACGCTGGACGACCACATCAGCGACCTGCAGGAAGAGAAGGCCGAAGTCGAGACCGAGATGGAGGAGCTCGAACAGCAGGCCCAGCAGATGCAACAGCAGCAGATGCAGCAGATGATGCAACAGCAAGAGCAGGAAGACGAGTAAGGCCGCATGTTCGACGGACTGAAGGACAAACTCAGCGGGTTCACGAGTGACGTCGAGGAAGACGTTGACGACGACGCACTCGAGGCGGAGGACGAACCGGATGTCGACGAGGCTGATGGGGAAGCGCCCGCCGATCAAGCGGCCGACACCGAGCCCGCGCCGGAGACAGCGGACGCCGAACCGTCAGATGCCGAAACGGCGACGGCTGAGTCAGAGCCGGCAATCGTGGACGACCAGCCCGAGGCTGCTTCTGAACCGCCAGCCGCTGGCTCCGAGGCGACAGCGGAGTCAGCCACAGAGCCGTCTGCAGCAGTCGAAGAAGCGGACCCAAAAGAAGACTCCAAAGCGGATGACGCCGCGGAGACTGCGGAGGACGCGGAGTCCGAAGAAGACGACGACGACGACGGCGGCCGCGGGCTCGCCGCGAAGGCGAAGCTCATGGCGACCGGCAAGACGGTCATCGAAGAAGAGGACCTGCAGGGGCACCTCGACGACCTCGAACTGGCGTTGCTGTCGAGCGACGTGGAGATGAGCGTCGCCAACGAGATTCTCGACGGCGTCAAGGAGAACCTCACGGGCCAGACCCGTCGACGGCTCTCCAGTACGGGCAATCTCGTCCGGGACGCGCTCCGGGAGTCGCTGTACGACGTTATCAACGTCGGGCAGTTCGACTTCGACGAACGTGTTCAGCAGGCCGACAAGCCGGTCACCATCGTATTCACCGGCGTCAACGGCGTCGGGAAGACGACCTCGATAGCGAAACTCGCTCAGTACTTCGAGGACCGCGGGCTCTCGACGGTGCTCGCCAACGGCGACACCTACCGTGCCGGCGCGAACGAGCAACTGGAGAAACACGCCGAGAACCTCGACAAGAAGATCATCACTCACGAGCAGGGCTCAGACCCGACGGCGGTCGTCTACGACGCCGTCGAGTACGCCAAGGCCAACGATATCGACGTGGTGCTGGGTGACACGGCCGGTCGACTCCACACCTCTGACGACCTCATGGCCCAGTTAGAGAAGATCGACCGCAACATCGACCCGGACATGACGCTGTTCGTCGACGAGGCGGTCGCGGGGCAGGATGCCGTCAACCGGGCGCGGGAGTTCAACGACGCGGCCGAGATCGACGGGGCGATCCTGACGAAGGCCGACGCCGACCCACAGGGCGGCGCGGCAATCTCCGTCGCCCACGTCACTGGCAAGCCGATCCTCTTCCTCGGGACCGGCCAAGACTACGACGACCTCGAACCGTTCGACCCCGAGGAAATCGTCGACAGTCTCATCGGCGAGTAAGCATCAGACTTCGCGGTTCCTTTTGCTGCTATATGGCGGTGACGACAATCGCGGCTGCGAGAGTGCCCGTGGATACGGGGAGTGATGGAACCAGTTCTGGGACTGTCCGACTCCGACATCCCTCGGCTCATCAACTGCGCTGACCGCGCCAAGCACTACGGGACCGAACGCCCTCCGAACGAGAGCAGCAAGCGATACGGGTACGGACTCACTGAATCAACGATTATTGTGTTACTAAACTCCGGTCGAGTGGGCTTTGACTGCTGAACGGTCGTCTGACTCACAGCGCAGGGCCGGTACCAAACAGACAGCGCGGCCCCGGGTATGCAGATATATCCGCTTGCTAACTGCCGGGGAGCAGCGTGAATAGTTGTAACCTGATTATCCGCCCATATCGCTGCACGCCGAATTTCGGACGAGCGAACCACGGAACCGCCCGTGAACTGGCCAAAATCTCGGATTCGACATCGATTATGGACTGGAACAGACTGTGTACGCTTCTTTTCCGAACCGGCCCACCTTCGGGTGTGGCTAATCTGTTCCGTCGGCGCTCCACCCGAGACTTAGCAGGTCATTCATAAACCGCCCCGGTGAACTTCGTGTAAACGCTATGGAACGAATCACATCTCGACGGAACGTAATCAAACTCGCGGGCGGCGCACTCGTGTCGCTGGCTGGCTGTGGCGGCTCTGACGGCGGCAGCGGCGGTACGGCGACTGACGGCGGCGGGGCCGAGGCCCCGGGCACACCCACGGCCGAAGAAACCGACGCGATGACCGAAGCCGATACCGAGTCGGCGATGGAAACCGAGACTGGTATGGGTGCCGAGACGGAGGCAGAGACCGATATGGGTGTCGAGACGGAAACCGACGAACCCGGAATCGGAACCCCGGAAAACGAGACCGGACTATCCGGTAACGAAACAGGCCTGTCTGATAACGAGACTGAGATGCCGGGTAACGAAACAGGCCTGTCTGATAACGAGACTGAGGTGTCGGGTAACGAAACAGACCTGTCTGATAACGTGACCGAGATGCCGAGCAACGAAACAGACCTGTCTGATAACGTGACCGAGATGCCGAGCAACGAAACAGACCTGTCTGGTAACGTGATCGAGATGCCGAGCAACGAGACGGCGGCGGCTGAGAACGGAACCGACGAGTAGACAGCTGAACCGCCCGTCTATCCGAGAAGCGGCCCAAAGTCCGCCGCTACTCTCGGGCCGCCTCGACTGCGGCGACGAACTCCGCGGCCTGTTCGCGGACGCCGTCCATGTCGTCGTTCTCGATGGCTTCGTAGTTGACTAGCGCCGAGCCTGCGCCGACGGCGACCGCACCGGCATCGAAGAACTCGTCGACGTTGTCGACTGAGACACCGCCAGTCGGCATAATCGGCACGTCGCCCAGCGGCCCCTGCAGCGCGCCGATATGGGCCGGGCCGACCGTGTTTGCCGGGAACATCTTCAGGATGTCCGCGCCAGCCTCCATCGCGTCGGCGGCCTCCGTCGGCGTCATGACGCCGGGTATCGCGAGGACGCCCTCGCGGTTACACACGTCGATGACGTCCTCGTTTAAGTTCGGCGCGAGGACGAACTCCGCGCCGGCCTCGATGACGTTGCGGGCGGCGGCGGCGTCCATGACCGTGCCGGCCCCGATGATTGCGTCAGTGTCGTCGAGCGCCTTGTCGACGGCGGCGATCATGTCCGAGCAGCGCTTCGCGTCGGCGGTCAGTTCCAGCGCCGTGACGCCGCCCTCGTGGACGGCGGTCGCCACGTCGACCATCTTTTCTTCGGGAATCCCTCGCAGGACTGCCGTGACACCGCTGTCGACCAGCTGTTGTCGTACCGCTTGTTTGCTCGTCACAGGCGCAACTGTGATGGGGTAGCTGAAAAGCGTGTCTGAACCGCCGAGCCCCTCGCTACGCGTCTGGGTCGTACGGGCGCGCAATGTCGGTCGGCGGCGCGCCGACGCCCAGAACGGTTACCGACGCGTCGGCATCAGCGGGGTTGTGCGCACGGTGTGGGCTGTCCGGCTCGGCGACGAACACCTCACCAGCGGAGACCACGAACTCCCCGTCGGGCGTCTCGACGTGAAGTGCCCCATCGAGCACGTAGAACAGTTCCTCGCGCGTCTCGTGGTAGTGGTAGGTCCGCGAGAGGTCCTCGCCGGGTGCCATCTCGTAGGTGGCCGCGTGGAGTGCGTGAAGTTCGGTGGCGTCGGAGATACCCCGCCGGTCACAGGGGTAGTCCTCGGTTTCCGACAGGTCCTGCGGATCAATCTGATGATAGCCCATATCCTCGGTGGGGGCGTCAGCGGGCAAAAGCGTGCCCACGTCGGGTGTCAGGCGAACAGCCAGATGAGGACTGAGAGCGTTCCGATGGAGACCACCGTCGAGGTGAAGACGTTCAGCGAGGCGAACGCCGCATCGCCGCCGAGTTCTGTCGTGTAGACGTACGTCGACACCGCCGTTGGGGTGCCGAGCATCACGACCGCCGCGCCCAGCGCCGTTGCGTCCATCGACAGCGATGAGTACACCAGCCACGCCAGCGCCGGCATCCACAGCACCTTCAGCCCGACGACGCTGACGGTCTTCTGCAGGTCCGACACCGGGAGGTCCGTGTCGAGCGTCGCACCGATACATAGCAAGGCGACCGGGAGCGCCAGTTCTGCCGGTGGACCGAGCACACCGATGAGTGGCTCCGGAACGGACAGCGTCAGCACTGAGGCCGTGATGCCGGCCGCCAGCGCGATGAGTACCGGGTTCGTCACGAGCTTCTTGCACTCACCCAGCAGCGAGGCGTCGCTGCCGTTGATGCGGACCAGCAGGAACACCGTCACCGGGACGTGCGTGACCGCGCCGATACCGAGGATGACGCTGGCGACCGCTGTCGCGTCGCTCCCCATCGTCGCCGCCACCAACGGGAGGCCGAGAAACCCCATGTTGCTGTGGTAGGACTGGACGACAGAGACGCTGCGGCGGCCGGGGGACTCCAGCCGCCGGTGGACGAGCCAGCCCAAGATGACCGTCAGCGTGATGACGGCCCAGAAGCCACCGAGCAACGCCGGTGAGATAATTTCCCGCAGCGGTCGGTTGTACGTAGACCGGAAGATGAGTGCCGGTAGTGCAACGGTAAAGACGAGTGTGGTGAGGATATCCGTCCGTCGCTCGGTCAACAGCTCGAAGTGGCCGGCGGCGACGCCGGCCGAGAGAAACGCGATCATGAATCCGAGCTGTCCGAGAACGGCCATGTTGTCGTCAAGTCGGTTCGACCTTTTGACCGTTTCGTCACGGGCAGATTTGGCAGTACCCGTCTGAGACTACGGGCCGACAGCACGACAACAAGCCTTTACCCGCGTGGTCGCGTATCTCGCGCCAACAATGGTACTCGACGATCTTGGGAGTTCGCTTCGGGGGACACTTGATGACCTCCGGGGGAAGTCCCGGCTCTCCGAAGAAGATATCGAGGACATCGTCAAAGAGATTCAGCGGTCGCTGTTGCAGGCCGACGTGGATGTCGGACTCGTACAGGACCTCTCTGACAGCATCGAGACGCGCGCACTGGAGGAGGAACCACCGGCAGGGACGACGCCGCGGGACTGGGTCCTGCGAATCGTCTACGAGGAACTGGTCGATCTCGTCGGCGAGTCGACCGAACTACCACTCGAAGAGCAGACCATCATGCTCGCCGGGCTGTACGGGTCGGGGAAGACGACGACGGCCGCGAAGATGGCGTGGTGGTTCTCGACGAAGGGGCTCCGGCCGGCTATCATCCAGACTGACACGGACCGGCCCGGTGCGTACGACCAGTC
Source organism: Haloarcula sp. CBA1129 (assembly GCF_008729015.1). NCBI lineage: Archaea > Methanobacteriati > Methanobacteriota > Halobacteria > Halobacteriales > Haloarculaceae > Haloarcula > Haloarcula sp. CBA1129. The sequence goes on along the minus strand of NZ_RKSM01000001.1, from coordinate 2,578,069 downwards.
CAAGGAGATGGCCGAGCGCGCCGAGGTCGACTTCTACGGCGACCCCGACGAAGACGATCCCGTGAAAATCGCCCGCGACGGGCTGGAAGCGACGGAGAACGCGGACGTGCGCATCGTCGACACGGCGGGTCGTGACGGCCTGAACGAGGAGCTCATCGAGCAGATCGAACGCATCGAACAGGAGGTCCAGCCTGATCGCGACCTGCTCGTGCTGGACGCGGCGATGGGACAGAGCGCGAAGAGTCAGGCCGCTGACTTCGAGGCGGCCATCGGCATCGACGGCGTCGTCATCACGAAGCTCGACGGGACCGCGAAAGGTGGCGGCGCGCTCGCCGCGGTCAACGAGACCGACTCAACCATCGCATTCCTCGGCGCTGGGGAGACAGTCAAGGACATCGAGCGGTTCGAACCCTCCGGGTTCATCTCCCGCTTGCTCGGGATGGGCGACCTCAAGCAGCTCACCGAGCGCGTCGAACGCGCGATGGAGGAAACGCAGGAAGGCGACGAGGAGGACTGGGACCCCGAGGACATGCTGGAGGGGCAGTTCACCCTCAAGGACATGCGCAAGCAGATGCAGACGATGAACAACATGGGGCCGCTCGACCAAGTGATGGATATGATTCCCGGCTTGGGCGGCGGGCTGATGGACCAGCTCCCGGACGACGCGATGGACGTGACCCAAGAGCGGATGCGGGATTTCGATGTCATCATGGACTCGATGACCGAGGAAGAACTGGAGAACCCCCGTGTTGTCGGCCAGTCCCGAACAAGACGCATCTGCCGCGGCTCAGGTAAGCCGGAGGAGCGGGTGCGTGAACTCCTCCAGCAGCACAAACAGATGGAGCAGATGCTCAAGCAGTTCCAAGGCATGGGCGACGGCGACATGGAGCGGATGATGAAACAGATGCAGCAGGGCGGCGGCGGCGGCATGGGCGGCATGGGCGGCGGCGGTATGGGGCCGTTCGGCGACTGACTCCGCTTTGCCGATCCGCGAGATGTGATCTGGGACGTTATTTTTGATAATCTATGTTCGAAATCCGGGCCAGAACTAAGGGTTGGCCCGTCCTACGGATGAAGCGAGTATGTACGAAATTGTCGCTGGGATAGACAAAAGCGAGGCTCGTGGGACCGCTATCGCGGAAGCGATAACCGAGATTCCGATGGACGCCAGTCAGGTCCGCGTCACGCTGCTGCACGACTTCGAGGAGAACCCCGAAGGGGCGTCCGTCGATCAGGTGGCCTCCGTGCGCCGGGCACGAGATGTCCTCGAGGACGCCGGTGTCGAGGTCACCTTAGAGGAGTCAAGCGGCGAACCCGCCGACGCGATCCTCCGGTTGGCTGACGAGCAGGACGCCGACATGGTTGTCGTCGCCGGCCGCAAGCGGACGCCGACCGGCAAGGTGTTGTTCGGGAGTGTCACACAGAGCGTGATTCTTGGCACGGACCGCTCCGTGCTGGTCTGTAGTGGCGAAGAAGAGTAACGCCGCAGTCAGACCCCGTACACTTCTTCGACTCGCTCCGCGAGCGGCGACGGGTCCGTCCGGCCAGTGATCTGTTCGACGGGCTCGCCGTCCTCGAACAGCACGACGGCGGGCGCCGCGTTGACACCGACCGACTGACAGAACTCCGGCGACCGCTCGCCGGCGATACCGGCGACTGGGACACCCTCGGGGAACGCGGCCAGAACCTCGTCTAGCTCCTCTTTCATCGCTTCGCAGGGCTCACAGAACAGCTTCCACACGGTCACGACACACCGGTCGTGGGCGTCGACGAAGGCCTCGTAGCTGTCGTCGTCGAGATGTTCGACCGCGTCGGGGACCGGCGTCTCCGGCCCCAGCTCGGTCGCCATCTGCGCCATCGTCGTCAGCTCCACGGTGGTGTAGGAGTCGTCGACGTTCGACCGCAGGGTCAGGAACGTGGCGAACTCCTCGCGCGACACGTCGAGTTCGTCGACCCGCTCGGCCGCTTCGGCGGCCGAATCGAGGCCGAACACGTCGGCAACGGACTCGTGGAACTCCGTCTCGCCCATCGTGACGTAGGTGTCGTAGTACACCCCGCGGTCGGCCTCGAACGCTTCCGTTGTGCTGACCGCGTCCGTCTCCTCGTCGATGACGACGACACCTTCCGACTGTAGTGCGTCGAGTAGTGCTTCGGCGGATTGGGTTTCCGACATTCAGACACCTAGGTACTTGTCACGCATCTCTTGATCGTTCTGCAGTTCCTCGGCGGGCCCCTCGAAGACCACTTGCCCGCGGTCCAGCACGTAACACCGGTCGGCGATTTTCATCGCCGCCACGGCGTTTTGCTCGACCAGCAGTATCGTCGTCCCGTCTTCGCTGATGCGCTCGATTGCGTTCTCGACGGACTCGATAATCTGTGGTGCCAGCCCTTCATATGGCTCGTCGAGCATCAACAGGTCGGTGCTCTGGTGGAGCGCGCGGGCGATGGCGAGCATCTGCTGTTCGCCGCCGGAGAGCGTGCCGGCCTTCTGGGACCGGCGCTCGTCGAGCCGTGGGAAGTACTCGTAGATCTCCTCCGTCGACATCCCTTCGTCGCGGAAATCGAGATTTCGACCCCATGTGTTCGATTTGTTGCGGACGGTGTCCGCGAGGTGCAGGTTCTCCGCGACAGTGAGGTCAGTGAACACGCGCCGTTCCTCGGGCACCAGCGAGATGCCGCGGACGGCGATGTCCTCCGGCGGGTCGTTGGTGATATCCGTTCCGTCGAACTGGATCGCGCCGCTCCGGACATCGGGCGGCGTCGCCCCAGAGATACACCGGAGCGTCGAGGTCTTCCCCGCGCCGTTACGGCCCAGTAGGGCCGTGATTTCGCCGTCGTCGACGTTCATCGACACGTCCTGTATGATGTGGCTCTCGCCGTAGTAGCCGTTGATGTTGTCTACGTCGAGCAGTGTCATTCTTCGACACCTCCTAGGTACGCTTCCTGTACTGCAGGGTCGTTCTGTACCTCTGTCGGCGTCCCTTCCGCGATAACTGACCCGCGGTTGAGGACGACAATGCGGTCGGAGATGTCGAAGACAATCTCCATGTCGTGTTCGACCAGCAGGAAGGTCAGATCGAGTTCCTCCTTGACTCGCTTGATGAGTTTGACGGTCGACTTGGTCTCGTCGGGGCTCATGCCGGCGGTCGGCTCGTCCATCAGCAGCATGTCCGGCTCGGCGGCCAGCGCGATGCCGAGTTCGAGCCGGCGCTTGTTCCCGTAGTCGAGGCTGTCGGCGTTGTTCTCCCGCTCGTCGTAGAGGCCGACCGACTCGAGGACCTCGTTCGCCAGTTCATCGACCGCCGGGTAGCTGTTCTGGTGCCGGAAGAAGTTGAACCGGAACGAGCCGTGCTCGGCCGCCAGCGCCGCGATGGTTGCGTTCTCCTTGACGGTCAGCTCGGGGAAGATAGAGGCTGTCTGGAAGGACTTACTCATCCCTCTCTGGACGACTTCGTGTGGGTCCATCCCGATGATGGAATCTCCTTGGAAGGCGATTTCACCGTAGCTCGGTTCGAGCCGCCGGGTGACGAGGTTGATAAACGTTGATTTCCCCGCGCCGTTGGGGCCGATGAGGCTCACACCTTCGCCCTGTTCGATCTCCAGATCCACCTCGTCGACGGCCGTGAGGCCGCCGAACTGCTTGGTGAGCTGTTCCGTTTTGAGAACCGTCATTCGTCTTCACCTCCGACAACCATATCACGAACGTAGTCGATACCGCCCCAGATGCCGTTGGGGAAGAGGACGACAGCGACGACGAACACAACACCGAGGATGAGATGCCAGAACGGGCCGAGCGTCTCGAACCCGCTGACAATGTTTTCGATGTACAGGTACAGCCCGGCGCCGAACAGCGGCCCGAACAGCGACCCAACACCGCCGAGGACGGTCATGATGACGATGCGACCGGACTCGGTCCAGTACAGTGACTGCAGCGGCACGTAGTTCCCCTCGATGGCGAACAGGCTCCCGGCGATGCCGGCGAAGGCCGCCGAGATGATGAACGCCATCAGTTTGTACCGCCAGACGTCCAGCCCGACGAACTCCGCCCGTCGCTCGTTCTCCCGAATAGCGCGGAACACGGTTCCGTATGGTGAGTGCAGGATGCGATTCGCCATCGCGACTGACAGCACCGTCATGACGGCGACGAACACGTACAGCATGTTGTCGACCAGCATCGTCAGCGGGAACGGCACGCCGCCGTGGATGTCGATGACGCCCAGCAGGTGGCCGATGTCCACGGAGGTGAAGCCGTTCTCACCGTTCGTGAGGAAGGCCAGCGGCGATGCCGCCAAATAGAACGACATCTGGCCGAACGTCAGCGTCAGGATAGCGAAGTAAATCCCGCCGCGGCGCAGCGACAGGAAGCCGACAATCCACGCCAGTAGTACCGCGAACACCGTGCCGGCGAGCAGCACCAGCAGCGGCGAGGTACTGACGCTTGCACTGAAGATACCAGCGGCGTAGGCCGCGCCGCCGAAGAAGACGGCGTGGCCGAACGATAGCAGGCCGGTGTATCCCAGCAGGATGTCGAACCCGACGGCGAAGATGCCGTAAATGAGCATCAGCGTCGCCAGCTGCGTGTAGCCGTCGAGGAAGTTGTTGAACAGGAACGGGAAGACGGCCACGCCCACAACTGTGAGCAGCACCGTCGATATCTCCCGGTCGCGGAAGCTGGCCCACCGGTCGGCAAGCCCGCCGGTGACCTCCGCATCCGCGTCGGCCGCTGCCGTGGCGGTCGCGTCGCGCGGTTCGTCGCTCATGAGACATCCACCTCCGAGCCCAGCAGGCCCTGCGGACGCACCAGCAGGACGAGGGCCGCGAGCGCGTAGATACCGACCTGACTCCAAGCGGCGTAGCCGGTCTGGATGAGGAGTACCTGCAGCGTGCCCAGCATCAGGCCGGCCACGACGGCCCCCTCTATTTTCCCGACGCCGCCGATGACGACAGTCAGGAACGCCGGCACCAACTGTTCAGTGCCGATGTTGGGATTGACGTTGGCGAGTGGGCCGCCGACGACGCCGGCCACGCCGGCGAGTGCGGCACCGATGCCGAAGACGACGAGGTATGGTCTGCTCAGTCTGATCCCTAGCAGGCGAACCATCTCGCCGTCGAGGGTACCGGCCTGGACAATGAGGCCGAAGTCAGTGTACTCGACGAGGGCGTACACCCCCAAGACGAGGACTGCGGTAATTGCGATGACGCCAAGCCGCCAGCGCGGGAAGTTCCCGACCACAGGCAGCGCTATCGGGCCGGATGCCCACGAAGGCTGTGGGAACGGCTGGCTACTCCCGCCCAGCAGTGCCCGGAGCATCTCTTGGACGATGATTGCGAGTCCGAACGTGACGAGAATCTGGTCGGTGTCGGGGCGGTCGTAAAACGCCTGTGCGATGAACCGCTCCATCAGCAGTCCGATAACGAACACGACAATCGGCACGATGATCAGTGCAGCGATGAATCCCAGTCCGATACCGTACGACTGGATTCCCCACTCCGCTAACTGGCCGTTATTCAACGGCACCTGTCCAGTTATGAACAGCCCCAGATACGCGCCGACGAGGTACAGTGCCCCGTGGGCAAAGTTGACGAACTTCAGCGTCCCGAGGATAATCGACAGTCCAACCGCGAGCAGGACGTAAATCGCGCCCTGTTGTAGCCCATTCAATAGGATGGTGAGGATATCCGCGAGTAGCGTCACGCCGGATTCCCCCCACCACACTCTTCTTGTACTATCTGCGTATTCCTAATCATGCTAGTTTTTGTGTATCAAGTAAGGCGAACTCATGCACTATAAATCATGAGGGGTACGGCCCCTGTCCGAATTGTGGCCTATTCGTCCCCGTACTCGCCGAGTTCGCACTCCGCGGCTGGCCCGGAATCGCATCCGTATCCGACGTCGTCCCGGGACGTGATCTCGACAATCTCGATGAAGTTCCCGTCGCCCTGCTCGCTCGCCGGGAGCCCCTGAGCGACCGGGATGTCACGCTGGGCCTGATGGTCGCAGGCACGCATCGTCTCCGCGCCCATGCCGATGTTGCTGTACTCGTAGTCCTCCAGTTGGCGGATGACTTCCGGCGGGTAGAACGTGCCCGCTCGTTCGGCGGCGGCCGCGTACTGGAGCGTCTGTGCGTAGGCGAGCTGGGCCGGTCCGGAGGGGACGCGGTCGTACTCGTCTTGGAACGCTTGCGTGAACGCGTTCGACGCCTCGTTGTCGATCTGGGAGTCCCAGGCAATCGTCCCGTAGATACCCTCGATGGAGCCACCGGCGGCCTGCGCCATCGGGCGGTTGTACAGCGGAACGACAAGCTCCATGTCCTCGTCGATACCGGCGTCGACGGCCTGCGAGACGGAGTTCGCGCCGTCCAGCCCGTAGTGGTTCAGCACGAGTACGTCCGCGCCGCTGTTTGCGGCCTCCGAGAGATACGAGGAGAAGTCGCTGGTCCCAAGCGGCGTCGGAACGCTGTCGACTTCCTCCCAGCCGATTTCCGAGAGGAACTGGTTCATCGAGTCCTGCTGGGTCTGGCCCCAAGAGTAGTCGGCGTACAGCTGGTAGAAGGAGTTGTCCGAGCCGTACTCGCTTTCAAGCACCGGGGCGAGTGCCTGTCCGGTCATGTACGCGTTGAACATCTCCCGGAACCCGTACCGGGCGCAGTCTTTCCCGGTCGTGTCGTTGGAGTGAGTCAGACAGGCCATGAACATGACGTTCTCCGACTGACAGAGCCCCTGCACGGCGATAGCCACCGCGCTGGAGGAGCCCCCTGAAATCATCACCACGTTGTCCCGGTTTATCATCCGCGAGGCGGACTGCCGGGCGGTGTCGGCGTCGGTCGCTGTGTCGCCGTTCACCGACTCGACCGTGTATCCGAGGACGCCATCGCCGCTGAGGTCCTCGAAGGTGTCCACCCAGCCACCCCCGTTGTTGAGGTGCTTCTGGGCGAGTTCGTACGCCCGAAGTTCGTCCTGTCCCTCCGACGAATAGGGCCCGGATTGTGGAACGTTGAACCCGAAGGTGACCGTGTCGCCCTCGACCGGGAAGTTTCCGAGTGCCGGGTAGTCGTCGCCGCCGTCGCCGCCACCATCACTGCCACCATCGCCGCCGTCGCCACCACCGTCGCCACCGTCGCCACCGGAACAACCGGCCAGTCCCGTCAGCCCTGCCACACCTGCGACGCCCGTACTCTTCAGCAACTGTCGTCGGTTGACCGATCTGCCATTAGTTGGCATGTTCCATACGGTGTCTGTATCTATCATAATAGTTTCGGTAGGTTAATCAACGATTTCACATCTATATACCGACAGATTCCGAATAAATGGCGATCCGTAGACTTCTTCCGACCTGAATGGTTTGTTATACCATGACGAGGGATATGGGGTGGCAGCTACTCGTCATCACTGTCGTCCTTACTGCAGGCTGTGGGGGGTTTGGGTTCAGCGATGCCGATGACTCGTCGACGCCGGTGACGCCTGCCCCAGTGCCGACCGGTTCCGTGACTCCGTATCCAGTTGGCGTCGGATCCACGGGCGTCACCAGTCCATCGCTCCTCGGGTCCGCTCACGGCGACCGACTCAACGGAACCGGGTACACGCTGACGATGAACCGAACTGTCCGCTATGCGAATGGGTCGTTGCGGTCCCACCTCCGCGTTCGTGTCGCGCTGGACGCGAACCGGACGCATCTCGCCAACATCTCTGTCCGCGGCCATGCGGCCCCGGTGCTCCTCGGTCGGCCGCCGGCGACCGCGTCGTTCTGGTCCGACGGCGACACGTACCTCCGCCGGCTCGTGCGCGACAATCAGACTGTCTACAACGAGTACGACCCGCCGGACAGCTACGCCGGAACGTGGCGGTACTGGGTCCATTCCGCCGCGCTGAACGGCCGTCCAGCCGCTGACGTCACTCGGACCGTCGCCCCGTTTAACACCCGGACCCTGCAGTCCCAGCAGTCAAACGGCACCGTCTACGTCATCAGGGGCGACCGGCTGCGGGACAACACGACCTCGACAGCGTGGGCGTCCCGGGAGAATGCGACGCTCGTCGCCCACGTCACTCGGTCGGGACTCGTCCGCGACTACCGGACTGCGTACACGACAACGGAGGGGGGCGAACCGGTCACCGTCACCAGAACTGTCAGATTTACCGCGGTCGGGAACACGACGGTCGGGCCGCCACCGTGGCGTGACAGAGCACAATCGGCTCCCGGTTGAGGGGGTGCCAGCGCTATCAGGGGGCTTTTTTTCGCTCGCCGTCCTTCGCCCTGCAATGACTGTCCGCGAGGTGGCACTCGAAGCCTACCGGGAGTCGCTCCCGGTGCTGGCGCTCAGTGCGGTCGGTGGCCTCTTCGCGGGCGTTGTCCTCGGTGGCATGGACGCAGAGTTACAGGATGTTGCGGGGCTGCTCGTACTCGTACCGGCACTGCTCGCTACTCGGGGGAACGTCTACGGTTCGCTCGGCGCACGTCTGGGGTCGGCGCTCCATCAGGGGCTCATCGACCCGCGGTTTTCCTTCGACGACGACCGCATCAACGCCGCCGTCGCGGCGGCGCTGGCAAACGGCGTGCTCATCAGCGGCGTCGCCGCGGTGATGGCTGTCGCCCTGCTCGCGCTGGTCGGGCGACCGTCGGCCCCGCTCACAACTCTCGTCGCTATTGCGCTTATCGCTGGCTTCGTCTCCGGACTGTTGCTGACTCTCGCTGTCGTGTCTGTCGTGTTCGTCGGGTACCGCCGCGGGCTCAATCCGGACACGCTGGCCGGCCCGGTCGTGACGACGACGGGCGACGTGGTCGGCATCGCGACGCTGCTGGGCGCGACCCGACTCGTCCTCGCGCTGGGGGGTGGCTGAGTGGCGGAGTTCGCCTCCCAGTGGTCGGTTTCGGGAATCGTCCGGACGATGTTCCCCATTCTGGTCGTGCTCACCGCTATCGAACTCGGGAGCGGGCTCGTCCTCGATACCTTCGAGGGAACGTTGTTGCAGTATCCGTCGCTGCTCGTGCTTGTCCCGGTGACAATCGGCATGGCAGGGAACCTCGGCAGTATCCTCGCGGCGCGGTTCTCGACGGCGTTCCATCTCGGACTCCTGTCGTTTTCGGCGACCGACGACCGTCTCGCCGGCAACGCTATCGCCACCGTTGCCCTCGCGGTGACGCTGTTCCCGCTTGTCGGTGCCGGTGCGTGGCTCCTCCAGACCGTCATCGGCGGCACTGCGCTCCCGCTCCGGACAGTCGTTCTCGTCGCGCTCGTCAGCGGGAGTCTGCTGGCTGTGCTGGCTATCGTCGTGACGACGGTGACGACCTACGCCGCCTACCGGTTCGAACTGGACCCCGACGACGTGGTCATCCCTGTCGTCACGAACGTCTGTGACGTGCTGGGCGTGGTGGTGCTGTTCGGCGCTGTCCGCGTGTTCGTCTGAGATTGGATTCGCGCCGCAGTATCGACGGTCCCGAGCGGTCGCCGCTGGCGGACACGCGACGGCCCCTCCCGCGAAGCGACTGTCGCTACCGATGGGCCTTTGCCGGCCAGCCCGCTACTTTCGGGCGTGCAGTCGCTCGTCGCCGCAGTGCTTGGCCATCCGGTAGTCGCTGTCCTCGGGGAGGTCGCCGTCCGGGTCCTCCGTATCACGTTCTTCCTCTCGTTTGGCGTGTTCCTCGCGGAGCTGGCGGTCGCGTTCGGGCTGGTCGAGAAGATCGCCGTCGTCTCGCGCTATCTCACGTCGCCGGCGAACCTCCCGGACGAGGTCGGCACTGCTATCCTGACGACGACGGCGTCGACGACCGCTGGCTACGGGATGCTCGCCGACTTCCGCGAGTCCGGCGTGCTGTCCGACCGCGCGACGATAATCGCCGTCACCATCAACACGTTCTTCGGCTTCGCACAGCATATCATCACGTTCTATGCGCCGATACTGATCCCTATTCTGGGGTTCAGAGTCGGGGTGCTGTACGTCGCCACTCGCGGACTCATCGCGCTGGCGATAACGCTGACCGGCATCGCGGCCGGTGCGGCCCTGCTGGACGCGTCAAACGTCGGTGGGTCGGCCGCCGGTGCCGGTCCGGCCCCCGACGGCGGGACGGCCGACGAGGCAGGTGACGTGTTCGACGACCGTCCGGACAGCCGCCGAGCAGCCATCAGGACGGCCTTGGACGCGACGGCCGAGAAAGTCCGTGACATCCTGCCGCGGCTGGCAGCTATCTACGCCGTCGTCTCGCTACTCGTGGCCTACGGCGACGAGATTCTTGCCCTCGCTGGCAGCGACGGGGCCGCTGTCACCGCCGCTGCCGACGGGTTTGCGGGACTGTTAGGGCTGCCCGGCGCAGCTATCCCTGTCATCGCCGCCTACGCCCTCGACACGACCTCCGGGGCGACGGTCATCGCACCGCTCATCAGAAACGGGACCTTCACCGCCCGGACCGCCGTGGCGACGATGCTTGTCGGCGGCATCATCTCGTTTGCCGTCTCGACGTTCAAGCGCTCGATCCCGTTCCAGTTCGGCATCTGGGGCCGGGAGTTCGGCTCGAAAGTCATCGTCGTCAACACGGGGCTGAAAATCGTCTGGATCGCGCTGGCGCTGGTCGTGTTGCTGTAGTCAGAAACGGTGCAGCGTCGCTACTCGAAGGTGTAGGCCATCATCACCTCGTCGACTTGCTCGCCGTCGACGGTGTAGTGGTTCCGGCGGATGCCCTCGGTGTGCCAGCCGTGGTCTTCCAGAAACACCATCGCGTTCTCCGTGATCGCCGGCACGCTGTTGTACAGTTTCCGGTAGCCGTTAGCCTTCGCCCAGTCCAGCCCGCGCTGCATGAGCCGGCTGCCGATGCCCCGGCCTCGCTGCTCCTCCCTGACGCCGACGGTGAGCTGGGCCGTCTCGCGAAGTTTGTCCAGTTGCGGGATGTCGAGGTGACACCAGCCGATGACCTCGCCGTCGACCGTGGCGACGAAGAACACTCTCGATTCGACCGTGTTGTGCCGTGTAACTGCGTCCTCGTACAGCAACTGCTCGGCGACGCTCTCGGCGACGACGTACGTACCATCGCTGGAGACGTTCCGAATGGTCTGGACGAGCCCCTCGAAATCGTCGTTGTGGGCCGGCCGAATCGTGTAGGTCAATTCGTCTGTGGTGTGTTGTTCGACGGACCCGACATCGAGCGCTAGCGTCAGGGTTCCGCCATCGTCCTCGATGTACCCCTTCGACAGGAGGTGTGTCAGCGCTTCCTCGAACGCCTCCGGCGAGAGGTCTACCATCTCACGGACTCTGTGCCGTGCCGCTGTCCCGTGTCGCTCGACGTACTGATACACCTCCATTGCCGCGCTCGTCTCGAATGTCGGCCGTTCGACAGCGTCCATATCGGGTATGTATACTAGCAGAATATTAACAATTGCTATTTGGTAACACAAAACACAAAATTCGACTGAGGCCCTTTCAGAGCACCTCCAGTCGACTGTGACGAGATGTGTCCGACTGTCGGCTCAGGCCGTGTCCGGAATCGGGTCGGAGATTACGACGGCGTCGCCTTCGATAACGCAGTTGCCTTCGGCATCGTCAACGGCCGTGGCCAGACGGAACCGGTTGTCCTTGATGCGTTCGACGACCTCACACCGGGCCGTGACCTCCTCGTCGATGCCGACGGGCCCCTGATAGCTCAGCTCTTGGGAGAGGTAGATTGTCAGCCCGGGGAGCCGCGCTAGGGCCGCGCTAATGATGCCGGACACGAGCGTTCCGTGGGCGATTCGGCGGCCGAACCGTGTTCCGTCCGCGAACGCTGCGTCGAGGTGGAGCCTGTTCGTGTCGCCGCTCGCCTCAGCGAACGCTTCCACATCGGCCTTGGATATCGTCTTGCTGAATCGAACGTGATCACCCACATCGATGCCGTCGGCGGTCCCGTAGCTCTCGAAGGTCCAGCTCTCGTCTTCGTACAGCGTGTCCGGCCGGGTGAACCGCTTTCGCTGTGGCGGCCCGTCAGCCGTTCCTCTCGTCCGAGTGAGGTGTGGGATGTAATCCGAGAGGTTGGTCGTCGTGACGATGCCGACGAGCGTCCCGTCCTCGACGACGGGCAGTTTCTTGATGTTGTTCGTCCGCAGCCGCTCGACGGCTGTTTCGATGTCCGCATCGGGAGAAACCGTCACCAGTTCCTTGGCCATCACGTCGCCGACCGTCAGTGCTCTGGTGTCACCCTCGGCCGCGGTGACCGCGACGATGTCGCTCTCTGTGATGATGCCGACGCAGCCGCCGTCGTCCTCGACGACGAGCGAGCCGATGTCCTCGTCGCGGAGCCGCTGGGCCGCCTTGACGACTGGAGCGTCGGGGCCGATGGTTCTGACCGGCGTCCGCATGATCTCTCTGACTAGCATCGGGACGAGCATTGTACCGGAAGCCAGACATGGCAGACGTATAACAGTCCGCCCGGTGACACCGGCACTCTTGTGTCGCCTGCTCCCGATATCCCGATGATGCACCGGCTCACGTTCGCTCTCGTTGTCCTCCTCGCGGTCGCCGCCGGCTGCAGTGGCTTCACCGACTCGCCAGCTCAGTCCGCGGGGACCGCCGTCGATGGCCGGTCGGCGGTCGACGTTCCAAACCCCGCTGTCACGGTGACCGTCACCGCTGTCGTCGACGGCGACACGATACAGGTCGCCTACGAGAACGGGACTGGTGACACGGTCCGACTCATCGGCGTCGACACACCCGAAGTCCACATCGAGAACGACCCAGCGGAGTTCGAGGGCGTCCCCGAGACCGACGCCGGTGCGTCCTGCCTCCGCGGGGCCGGCACGAACGCGTCGTCGCTCGCCAAGCAGCGTCTCCTCGGCGAGACGGTCGGGCTCGCGTTCGACTCGAACCTGAATCGGCGCGGCTACTACGACCGGCTGCTGGCCTATGTCGTGCTCGACGAGACGCTGTTCAACTACCGGCTCGTCGAGACCGGCCATGCGCGCGTGTACGACAGCGAATTCGAACGAGCCGAGCGGTTCTACGCGGCCGAGGAGTCGGCCCACTCCGAACGACGCGGGCTCTGGCGCTGCACAGAGCCACGCGCTGTGACCCAGACAGCTATCGCCGACGGCGGGACCATCAGTGAGAGTGCCAGCGGCCTCGCAATCACGGAAATCAACGCCAACGCGGCTGGAAACGATAACGAGAACTTGAACGACGAATACGTCACGCTCACGAACACCGGCGACGCGGCGCTTGATCTGTCCGGGTGGACGGTCAGCGACGATGCAGGTCACCAGTACACGTTCCCTCCCTTTTCCCTTGAGCCGAACGCGTCGGTGATGCTATACACTGGCAGTGGAAGCGATACTGACACCGAACGCTACTGGGGCCGGAACGGGGCGGTCTGGAACAACGACGGCGATACCGTTATCATCCGGAACGCCGACGGCGAGACGGTTCTGCGGCAGTCGTACTGACCACAGCGCGCCATGACAGTATAAATCGCTCCAGTGCTAATCACTCCCATGGCCATCCGACGGCTGACGCCGACGCCACGGGCGGTCGACTGGGGGCTGTTCGCGGCGGTGGCGACGTTGCTTGCCAGCGGTATCGCTACCATCTTCGCAGGCATCCCCAGCAGCGCGTGGGTAATCGACGTTCACGCGCTCTCCGGCGTGGTGCTGACGCTCCTGTTGCCGGTGAAGCTCCATCGCGTCTCCCACCGCGTCTCCCCAGCGCGGCTGACCGGCACTCGGATTCTCTCGGTCGGTCTGGCCGCGGTGACGCTGGGGGCGCTCGGCACTGGTGTCTGGTGGATTTTCGGCGGCACGCTCGACCTCGGCCCGTGGGGGCTGTTTCACCTGCACGTCGCGCTCGGCCTGCTGGTGCCGCCACTGCTACTGGTACATCTCCGCGCCCGGTTCTATTCCCCAGCACAGGCGACCCGCGGCGGCCGTCGAGACGTGCTTCGATATGCCGGGCTGGTAACTGCCGGTGCACTTCTCTGGCGAGTTCAGGGGCCAGTTAATGACGCCCTCGACACGGCCGGCGCTGACCGCCGCTATACCGGGTCACGGGAGGACGGAACCGACGACGGAAACCGGTTCCCCGTCACCAGTTGGGTCGCAGACGACCCGGACCCGGTCGACGCGACCGAGTGGTCGCTATCGGTCGCCGGCAGGGTTGCCAGCGAAACCAGCTATGCCGCCGACGAACTCTCACCGAATGCGACCGAAGCAGCGGTTCTTGACTGCACGAGCGGTTGGTACTCCGGCCACGAGTGGCAGGGCGTTCGCGTCGGGGACCTGCTTGACGCCGCTGACCCCGACGACGCGGCGGCGTGGGTCCAGTTCCGCTCTGTCACTGGCTACCGATGGAGCCTTCGGCTGTCGGAGGCCCGTAACGCTATGCTGGCCACCCACGTCGACGGCGAGCGACTGGCCCACGGTCACGGCTACCCGCTCCGCCTCGTCGCGCCCGGCCGTCGGGGGTTCCAGTGGGTGAAGTGGGTTGAGTCGGTGCGGGTCAGCAAGCGCCGCGAACTCGGGGAGTGGCTCGCGATATTTGTGAGCGGGTTCTGAGTGGGTCCATATGCGCAACAGTGGGGTGATCGCTTCTCTTCCGGGCCAGTCCCGCGTGGAAAGAGGAGACTACCTACAGTATCTATCTACTTCGGACGGGTACACCCCGACGCACCGTCCCTCTACGTTGACTCGGCGCTCGACACAGTACGACAGGGCCACCGGCCGAAAGAGCAGCTTACCATCCGTAGTTGTCACTGAAGCTACCACTAACGAAGTCCCGTGGAGCGGTAGCGGGGGTATGAACTGGCGGCAGCCCGCCCGACTCGCCGGCCCGTCGAACACCGCCGTCGCCCTGTGGGCGGTCGCCGTCGCCTTCTTCGGCGTCGGCGACCTCGTCACGACACTCGTCGGCTACAGCATTACCGGCGTGACGGAACTCAGCCCCGTGGTCAAGCTACTGTTGGAACAGCACGCGATGCTGGTGTTGACCGGACTGAAAGCGGCCGTCCTCGTTGGGTTTTTCGCCATCTGGAAATGGGTTTCTTGGCCGTATTCCATCGGTATCCCGCTCGGGCTGGCGCTTCTGGGTGTCGCAGTGACGGCGTGGAACACCGGTGTCATCCTCACTGCTGTCATCGGCTGACGAGGAGTCGGTTCGCACCACCGAACGAGCGTTTCAATCGCCGCCGTCGAGATCGATCTTCAGCGTTGCCGACTCGTCGACGGTGAGTTCCTCCGTCTCGTAACCTCGCAACTCCTGCTCTTCGAGCGTCTCCGGGTTGAATTTCGTTTCGCCCTCGGGAAGCAGGTAGCCGGCCAGCGTGACCGTGCAGGGTTCGGATTCTGCTGATTTGAGCGTCACGTCGACCTGTGCCGTGTTGTCGGACGCATCGAAGCCGAGCCCATCCCAGCTGAGCGTACAGCC
Source organism: Haloarcula sp. CBA1129 (assembly GCF_008729015.1). Classification (NCBI taxonomy): domain Archaea; kingdom Methanobacteriati; phylum Methanobacteriota; class Halobacteria; order Halobacteriales; family Haloarculaceae; genus Haloarcula; species Haloarcula sp. CBA1129. The sequence continues at coordinate 2,562,700 of NZ_RKSM01000001.1, read as the reverse complement.
GGCGGCCTCATAGCCGTCGTTCTGTTCTTCGAGGCCATACTCGTTGCTCCCGTCCTCGCAGACGCTGAAGTCCTCGAACTTCCGGTCGCCGTACGCGCCTTCGTCGCCGAAGTCCTCTATTACCTTGCCCTCCACGAGGTCGATCTGGTAACACTCCAGTCTGGCTCCGCAAAATGAGACGTTGCTGATCTCCGACTGCTGGCCGCCCGGGTTCTCCGGCGCACACAGTTGCTTCCCTTCCGGGTCATCGTCGTACGTCGCGGTGTCCGGACCGCCCTTGACGCACACCTGCTTGACCACGTCGTCGCTGGAGAACTCGAAGCATGTGACCTCGCCGTCGTCTTTCTCGGTCACGCTCTCGACTGTCACGCTGAAACTGTCCCCGTCCGACTCGAAGGTGTAGGTCTCGCCGTCTTCCGGCGCCCCCTCGATTTTTCCGCAGAACGTTCCGTCGGGGCACCCGTCGCAGGTACACGGACCGACACCGTTGTTGCCGTTCTTACCGCCGTTCCCGTTTCCGTTCGCGTGGTCAGGTTTCGCAGCACCGACTCCCGTCCCGAGCAACGCGGTCGCGGCTCCGCCACCGATGACACTGAGGAGGCGGCGGCGGTCGATAGACTCTGCTTGCCCTGTTTTGTCAATGTCCACCATATACCCCCTTCCCAATCAGGGATGTTAGTTATTTGATGATTATTCCACTTCCATGGTGACACTGCGACAGTACCATCCGCTTACCCCCGGTCGTGACCTCCGACGGAACGGCGCGTCCGCTCTGGGCGGTATCTGTCTCGGGACGGTCTACAGCCTGTCAGAGTAACGCGTCGACAGAATCCCAGAGGTCCGGTCCGCCGTTGTCGCCTGATTCGTAGTGAATCGGCACGAAGCCGGCGTTGCGCGCGCCTTCGACGTCGGTTTCGTACTCGTTGCCGACCATCACGTACTCGTCGGCCGGTAGCTCCGCCCGGACCCGGTCGAACGGCGCGCTGTCCGGTTTGTGTGCACCGACCTCATAGGAGGCGACAACGAGGTCGAACAGGTCCGTTAGCCCGTGGTGGTCGAGCTTGCCGAGCTGTCGCTTCCGGATGCCGTTGGTGACAATCGCGAGTTGGTTGTCAGCAGCAAGTGCGGACAGGCTGTCCCGAGCCGCGCTGGGGACGGTCGTCGACGCGTATTCGGTCTCTCTGAGCGTCTCGACCAGTGCATCGAGGTCGATGTCCGCCCCGGCCGCTTCGACGACGGCAGCCATCGACTGGCGGTACGGCTCCGGCTCAAGTGCCTCAAAGGCCGTGTAAAACACCTCTTTGCTCACCGCCCGGAGCTCGTCTGTGTACTCGATTCCGTGAGCCTCGACCGTCTTGCGGATGATGTTCTTGTACGGTTCCGGGTAGTGAACGACCGTGTCGTCGAGATCGAAACAGATGGTCGTCGTCATGTGTCCTCGTCGTAGACCGGCTGACCGTCCTCGGTCGGCGGGGCGACGTAGTCGATGTACTCCTCGGCCGACGGTTCGTGGACGGTCACGTTCACATGGATGTCTCCCAGTTCCGAGGGGTCACCGACTGCGAAGTTAATCCGCCCCTCGAACGCCGCTTGCTTCTTGACGTCGAACGCGAACGTGTCCCCCTCTAGATTGTCGAAAAAGACCGACCGGGCTGTGTCCAGAATTTCTCGCCGGTGGAGCAGCTCGGAGAACCCGTCCATCGTATGCACCTCGGCGACGAGTGCGCCTTGTTGCTGCGTCGGGTCCGCTTCGGGGAAGAGATTTCGGACCGCGTCAGCGACCCGGTCGGTCACCTCGGTGTCGTTGACCGGGGCTTCGATTCGGATGTCCACGGAGTAGACGGCGCTCATTGGTCGAACGCCTCCGGTCCGTCCCGAATCAGTGTACGGACGTTGCGCTGGAACGCAGCCAGCGTCTCCGTATTCTCGATTGTCAGGTCGGCCCTCTCGATAGCCTCACCCATCCCGAAGCCGAGTTCACGGGCGTCGCGGTCCTCGAGCGATTCGCCGCCGTCCTCGGCCGAGGCGTCCCGCCCACGGATATCGAGCCGGTCGGCGCGCAGTTCGAACGGGGCGTCAATCTCGACCAGCAGGAACGCGTCGCCAAACGCCGATTCGAACGCCTCGACCTCCACGTCCGACCGGATACCGTCGACGAGGACGGTGTCGTTCGCTTCGAGTTCCGCCTCGATCATCGGTAGCGAGCGCTCGGCGATGGCGGCGGGACCGTTCTCCTCTCGGAGCGCTTTTGCGACCGTCCCGTGGTCCGATGCGGGGTCTAGCCCACGGTCACGGCACTCCTCGCGGATGACGTCGCCCATCGTCACGACCGGCACACCCATCTCGGCGGCGACGTTCGCTGCCTCGCTTTTCCCGCTGCCCGGCAGCCCGACGATACCGATAACTGTCATTGCCGGGCGTAATCGAGCGGCGGGCAAAAGCCCTCCCGTTCGGATCGGTCTTCAGCGTTCGCGGACGACGACGAACTCCGCGAGGTCGCGCAGGTACTCCATCGACTGGGACTCCGGAGCGTCGATGGTCGATAGGGACTCTAAGGCGGCGTCGGATTCAGCCCGTGCTCGCTCGTTTGCCTCCTCGGTCGTCAGCTCTGTCACTTCTACCAGCGACGGTCGTTCCATCTCTGCGTCGGTCCCGGCCGGCTTGCCGAGGGTTTCGGCGTCGGCCGTTGCATCGAGCACGTCGTCGCGCATCTGGAAGGCCACACCGACACGTTCGGCGTACTGGCCGACCGCCTCGACCGTGTACGGGTCTGAGTCAGCAGCAATCGCACCCAGCTCCGCCGCGGCGCGGAACAGCGCGCCAGTTTTCCGGCGGGCCAGTTCCATGTACTCCTTCTCGTTGGAGGGCTCTGCGACCAGTTCCATCGCCTCGCCCTCGCCCAGTTCGACCATCGACTCGGAGACGGTCTGCATGGCGCGTTCGTCCGTGGAAAACAGGTTGAACGCTTCGCCGAGCAGACCGTCGGAGGCGATGATGGCTGGGCCGTGACCGAAGGCCTCCCAAGCGGCCGGCGATCCCCGACGGAGTTCGGACTCATCGATGATGTCGTCGATGACCAGCGAGGCGTTGTGGACGAGTTCGATGCCGACTGCGAAATCGACGGCATCGGACGGCTCCCCACCCAGCGCCTCACAGACTAGCACTGTCACCGTCGGCCGCACCCGCTTCCCCCCGGAAAGCGCCACGTGACGCACTTCATCTGCGAGTTCGTCCGGCTCCACGCTGTCGAGAACCGCCTCCAACCGCTCCTCGACCCGGTCTCGCCGGCGCTCGAGATACTCCATTAGCGCTTCCTTAGGACTACCACAAAAAGTACCTTGTCACCCGCGATTCAGTGTGTGGCCGTTACTGGAACTGCTCGGTGAGTGCTGGGACGACCTCGAACAGGTCGTCCTGAATGCCGTAGTCGGCGATATCGAAGATCGGCGCGTTCGGGTCGGTGTTGATGGCGACAATCGTATCCGAGCCCTTCATCCCGGCGACGTGCTGGACGGCCCCGGAGATACCGATGGCGATGTACACGTCCGGCGTGACGACTTTCCCGCTCTGGCCGACCTGTCGGTCCTTCTCTAGCCAGCCGTTGTCGATGAGGGGTCGCGAACCCGACACCGTCGCGTCCAGTGCCTCCGCAAGGTCGTGGATGATGTCTAAGTTCTCTTCTTCTTCGATCCCGCGGCCGACGGACACTAGCACGTCGGCGTCGGTAATGTCGATGTCGCCACCGCCGACCTCCTCGAAGCCTTTTACTGTGGACCTGACTGCGCTTTCGTCGAGGGTCGCGTCGAACGCCTCGATGGCGGCGTCACCGTCCGTTTCGATGGTCGGCCACTCGGCCGGACGGATGGTCACGGCCGCCTGCTCAGCGTGGACGTCGATTGTCGTCTCGGCTTTCGAGCCGTACAGCTCTCTGGTGGCGGTAAGGCCGTCCTCGGCGTCGATATCGACCACGTCGGTCACGAGCGGCCTGTCCAGCCGATTGGCGACCGCCGGCGCGTAATCGAGGCCGTTGACGCTGTTTGGCATCAGGAGGACGGTCGGATCCAGCTCCGTGGCCAGTTGCGTGACGACCTGCGTGTACACGTCGTGGTTGAACTCCTCACCGATGTCGACGGTGTGGACAGCGTCGACGCCCTCGCGGTTCAGGTCCGCCCCGAAGGCTTCGACATCGCCGCCGATGACGGCAGTGTGTAGCTCGCCGCCGAGTTGATCGGCGAGGTCGCGACCGGCTGCCAACTGTTCTAAGCTCACTGGTCGGAGTTCCCCGCGCCGGTGTTCGGCGATAGCAAGGACCGACATTAGCTGGTCACCCCCTTTTCTGCGAGCAATTCAGCCAACTCGGTCGCCGTCTCCTCGGCACTCCCCTCGAACACTGTCGCCTCACCCTCGGTTTCAGGCTCGTACAGCGAGGTCTGTTCGAGCGGACTCTCGATTCCGGACGCGTCAAGTCCGATATCCGCGAGGGCGTACTCCGTGAGCTCCTTGCTCTGGGCCTGCCGGATACCCCGAAGACTCGCGTAGCGGGGGTCGTTGATCCCGGTCTGTATCGTCAGCACGGCCGGGGTTTCGATGTCGGTGAGTTCCTCGACGCCGCCTTCCAGTTCTCGGTGGACGCTAGCGACACCTGCCTCCGGATCGAAGTCGAGATCGTTGACGACAGCGCCCCACTCCATGTCGAGCTTATCGGCCAGCGTGACGCCAGTCGCCCCGAACCCGTCGTCGGCGGACTGGACGCCGGTCAGCACAAGGTCGGGTTCCTCTTCGGCTGCGACGGCGGCCAACACCTGAGCCTTCGTCTCGGGGTCCAGCAGGCCGGCGTCGTCGAGTGCGTCGTCCCAGACACGGATCGCACGGTCGGCCCCTTTCGCCAGTGCCTGCCGGATTGTCTCATCCGTTTCGGACGGGCCGACGGTGACGGTGACGACCTCGACGTCGTCGTGGTCCTCCTTTATTTGGACGGCCTCCTCGACAGCGTACTCGTCCCACTCGTTGAGGTCGGCCGTGACGTAGCGGTCGTCGATTTCGAGTCCGTCGATCTCGAACTCGTCGTCGACGGCTGCCACCTCCTTTACCGTGACAAGGATTTTCATATTGGAGGTCCGACCGGACAGCGAATAAACGTTTTCGAACCAGAAACCACGCCCGGCTTGTTTACACTCACATAGTCCCGACAGTTACTCGTCGAAGTCGGTTATATCCTCGTCCGGGAACGAAATGAGGTTCTCCCGACCGATACGGAGCTTGTCGATGCGGCCCTCCTCGTCCATCGATGAGAGCAACTGCGACACCTTCGCGTTCGACCAGCCGGTCTCAGAGACGATACGGGCCTGCTTCATCCGTCCGCCGTTCTCCTCGAGGAGTCGCTCGACGCGTTCCTCGTCGCTCAGGAGTTCGACATCGACATCGTCCGAGGCCGCGGTGTCGTCCACTGGGACTGTCGCCCCAGCACTGTCGTCTCCATCGTCGTCCCCGGCTGCAACCGATGGCAGCGCGTCAGTGTATCCAGTCTTGAACATGTAACCGACGGCCCCAACGAGCAGCAACAGCAGTACGAACCCGCCGATCCAAGCCGAACCGATGCCGCTGAAGATCGATTCTGGGGTTTCCATCGGCGTCTGGGTAGTCGGTTGTTCACCAGTGTACACGACGGACAGGTACCCCGGTTCGAACGTCCGCCGCCCCTCGAAAACCAGTTTTCCGTCGTCGACAGCGCTGGGGGCACTCTCTACCCCGTACCCGGATGGCGGGGAGATAACGAGTCGCTGGTCTGCGGTTAGCGTCCCGAACCATGTGCCGTCCGTCGAATTGAACGCGTCGCCGACGACGATATTTTCGCCGCTAACAACAGCGAAGTTCGTCCACGTAAACTCGAGGATCAGTTGCCCCTTGCGGTCTGACACCTCGTATCGACGGTCGACGCCGGTAATCTCCATCTCCCGGCCGGTGACGGTGCTGGCCTCGTCGCTCGCCTTCCGGAACGACGGCAGCCACTCTGCCTCGGTGTCCTCGCTCGCGAACCGTTCGCCGGTGTCTCTAAACGACTCAGTTTCGGTTTCGTCGAGCGCGTAGGTATCCGTTACCGTCCACTTGGCATCGCCGTTCGATTGTATCTGAAGGGCAAACGTCGTGTTCTCCGCAACCGGTGCCGGTGTCCCGGTCGTCTGCTGGGCAGCGACGGTATCCACCGCTGCTGCCGCAAGCGGTGGGGTCGCCAACAGGGCAAACAGGACAAGGAGGAGGAGGGGGGCACCTGATACCCGCGGGGTCATTCTCGTTCATCGATGAACGTTCTGGGGGCAAAACCCTTTCCATCCGAGAATAAAACGTCAGACGACGCTTTGAAAGGTCTCGTGGCCTCTCAGGTGATTACTGTGATATGGAGAATGGGGGGATTTTTGTACGGTGGGCGAGTATTCGGTGCTGATGCGTCTCCTCCCCGCAGTCGGTGTGATCCTCCTCATGGTCGTCTCCGCGGCGACCCCCGTAACCGGGGTCGCCCCACCGGCCCAGACCGCTGACGGCAGTGACCAGTTGCCACAGATCACGGCTGTCGACAACACGACGAACCATCTCGCTATCCCGGCTAGTGATGTTCGGACGACGACGTACAACCGATCCTCGGTCGATGTCGGCGTGGCGGTTGCAACCGGATCCAGCGACCTTCGGAGCGATTACGCGACAACCACGTTTGAACGGCAGTTCTTCCAGCAGGACAGCGAGGCCGCTCGCGACCGCCTCGTCGACGAGACGTTGACCGATATCGAAAGCAAGCGAACAAGTCTGGAACAACGGAATCAGATCGCGATACGGCAGTACGCCAACGGTGCGATAACCGCTACGGAGTTCCTGCGACAGCGGGCACTGGTCGACGCTACGTCCCGCCAGCTGGCTGCTCGGCTTGGACGGATTCGGACGGCCACCGGTACCGCACCGGACTACTCGTTGTCTCCGGCCCAGCGCTTCCGACTGGAAAACAACAGGGGCGTGCTCAAGACGTACCGCGGCCCGATAAGTCAGCGTATCAGCGCTGAAACTGCCGGCAAGGTTGAGCCAAACGCGGTGTACGTTGAGGCGTCCTCGGAGGGATATATGCTGTCGACAGTCGTGGACGGCCAGTACACGCGTGAAACATATCTCGGGCAAGACCGCGAACAGACGGCAGTCGACCAGTTCGCACAGACCAACGACTCCCTCGGCGCGGTCAACACACGGGCTGAGACGCTCTACCCGTGGCTCTACAGCGAGCAGTACCCGTCCGTTCAGACATACGGTCGAAGTGCTATCTACCAGATTCAGGCTGATCACTCGAACGGACAACTGACAGCCTATCTCGACGGCGGTACGACGAACGTCTTCTACGAGACGCAGGCCCTCGAACTGACGACCATCGACCGATCGGAGGTGGCGACGAACGTGAACCAGTCAGTTCGCGTCCGCGTCCAGCAATCGTTCGAGTCCGGACCACTGCTCGTCTCGGTCACCGACAACAGTACGGGCTCTACGGCAGATGCGACTGTCAGAGTAAATGGGAAACGAATCGGGACGACCGGCACAGACGGCGTTCTCTGGACGGTCGAACCTCGTGGAGCGTACACGGTTACTGCCACAACACAGAACGGCGACCGAGTCTGGGTCACGGTCAGTGAATCGGTGTAGCGATGCGAGACTGATCGGCTCCACCTGTCGCGAATCAACTGCTGTTACTCGGAGACAGTAGCGATACTTCTACAATCGCTGTCACTCTGGAACTTCTGCAATCGTCGTAATCGCGCGCGGACTCCCCGGCCGAGACTGCCAGACCACCTTTTTCCGGTTCGGGTGACTGCTGGTCACCCTCACCGCAAAAACGTGGGCGAAAAAGCGGCCACTCGCTTCGCTCGTGGCGGCGGATTACTCTGGGACTTCTGCAATCGTCGTAATCGCACGCGGACTCCCCGGCCGAGACTGCTGGATATGGTGTTCGAACTGCTTGAACCCCGCCTCGGTGAACATCCGGTCGGCTTCCTCCTCGTCGTAAAACAGCATGATGGCGTCGGCCATCTTCTGGAAGACAGTCGAGTTCGGATAGTCGGGGCCGACGATGAGGACCTTACCACCGGGTTTGGTCAGTCGACGGCACTCAGCAAGCGCGTCGACGGGGTTGGGCCAGTACTCGATGGATCCCGAGGACCACACCGCGTCGAAACTGTCGTCTTTGAACGGAAGTCGCTCGGCGTCACCGAGATGATAGCGTACGTCGCCGAACTTGCCGAACTTCTCGAACGCTTTCGAGAGCTGGTGCGGGCTCTGGTCGAGCCCGTACACCGTATCGACGTGTTCGAGCAGACCCTCGGTGGCGAAGCCGGTGCCACAGCCGACATCGAGGACCTTGTCGTCGGGCGAAAGGTCGAGCATTGCGATCGCCTCGTCGCGCATCCGTTCGTCCCAGATGAAGGGGTTGATCTGGTCGTACACCTTCGAGAGATACTTGTAGAACGTCCGCGCGCGGGCCTTGTTCTCGAGGACTCCCATTACTGCCAGCTTAGGACTTGGCGGTGATAATTCCCCGGATTTTGGCCGGTCTATCACACAGGGAAACTTCGCAACTACCAAATAGCCGCTCTGGCAACGCTCACGTGATTAGAGAATGCCACGGCCAGAAGTTCTTGACAGGATACAGGAGGCCGAGCAGGAGGCCGACGAGATCGTCGCAGAGGCCGAACAAGACCGCGAAGACCGCATCGCGGAGGCTCGCGAAGAGGCGGAAGGAATCCGCGAATCTGCGCGGGAAGAGGCTGAGACGGCTGCCGAAGACCGTCTTGATGCGGCTCGCGAAGAGATCGAGGCCGAGCGCGAGCAGATCATCGAAGACGGTGAGAGCGCTCGCGACGATCTCGAACAGCAGGCCAGTGAACAGATCGACGAAGTAGTCGAATACGTCACAGACCTGTTTGAGGAGGCGGTACATGCTCAGACCTGAGAAGATGTGCCGCGTCTCGGTGACGGGGTCGAAACGCACGATGGAGCAGACTATTGAGGCCGTCCACGACCTCGATATGCTCCACGTCACCGAGTATGACGACTCCTGGGACGGCTTCGAACCCGGGAGCTCACTCGAGGGCACCAACGAGGTATCGGACAAGCTCGTTACGGTCCGCTCGCTACAGTCGATTCTGGACGTTAACGAGGAAGACGCGGGTCCGACCCGGGTCGTCACCGACGAGGCAATCGAGGACCAACTCGAAGAAGTCCGCACGGCAGTCAACGAACTTGACGACCGGCGCGACGATGTTCGGGACGAACTTCGCGCCGTCGAGGACCAGATCAATACGATGGCGCCGTTCGTCACGCTCGGCATCGATCTCGACCTGCTCCGTGGCTACGACTCGCTGTCTGTCGTCGTCGGCGAGGGTGACAGCGACGAGATCGAGGCTGTCCTCGCAGACAGCGACATCGGGACGTTCGAGCTGTTCACTGAGGACAGCGTTGTCGCCGTGTTCGCACAGGCTGAGGAAGACGCCTTGCAGGACGTGCTCGTCGGGGCCACGTTCTCTCGGCTCGAAGTCCCCGAGGGCGATGGCGACCCGACGGCGTATCTCGAAGAGCTGGAACACGAGAAACAACAGCTCGAATCGAAGCTCTCGACTGTCGAGGACGAACTCGATGAACTCCGCCTCGACCACGCTGGATTCCTGCTCGCTGCCGAGGAGAAACTGGCTATCGAGGCCCAGAAGGGCGAAGCCCCGCTCACGTTCGCGACGACGGAAAACGCCTTCATCGCCGAGGGCTGGATTCCGAACGAGCGCTACGAGGAGTTCCAGCGGGCCCTTTCGAGTACTGTCGGCGACGCCGTCGACATTGATCGGATCGAAATCGCCGAGTACGATAGCGAGGGACACGCGGAGTCCCACGAAGAAGTCGAAGGTGAAGGCGGCAACGGCGGCGAACCGGTCGGCAGTTCCGTTGACGCACCTGAACCGGAGAGCGAACGCCAGCCACAGGAGACCGTCGCCGATGGCGGTGTCATCACGATGGGTGACGACGCGCCGCCCGTCATTCAGGACAACCCGAGCGGCGTCCGTCCGTTCGAGGACCTTGTCGAAGTCGTCAACCGCCCGAAGTACGGCGAGTTCGACCCGACAGTCGCCTTCTTCCTGACGTTCCCGGCCTTCTTCGGGTTCATGATCGGTGACGTCGGCTATGGACTGCTGTACCTCGTGCTTGGCTACGGGCTGTACTCAGCGGTTGACAGCGATGTGCTGAAAAGTCTCGGTGGCGTTGGAATGTGGGCCGGTGGATTTACGATGCTGTTCGGCCTGCTGTACGGCGAAATCTTCGGCCTGCACACGATTTCGAACGTCGTGTGGCCCGCTCTCGGGTTCGAAGGGGCGCCGTTCCATAAGGGACTGCAGCCGGCGTACGGCGAGTACGCTATCGGATGGCTGACGCTGAGCCTTCTGGCCGGGATGCTCCACCTCGCTGTGGGATGGACGTTCGACTTCGTCGAGAACCTGAATCACGGCCTCTGGGACGCAGTCACCGAGAGCGGTTCATGGCTCCTGATGCTGTTTGGGCTCTGGGCGTGGGTGTTCTCCGGCGCAGCTGGCTCGGCACCGGACTTCCTCTACACCGCTGAGGAAGGTATCTTCGCTGGGAACCCGTTCCCGCTTGGTTTCGCTGGGCTCCCGGCTATTGACCTGTTCAGCGTCGGTGGGTTCCCGATATCAGCGTGGCTGCTGGTGTTTTTCGCCGGCCTCGTGCTGCTGGCGCTTGCTGACCCCATCGAAGTCGTCGAGTTCCTCAACGTGTTCGTGAACGTGCTGTCGTACACGCGACTGGCAGCAGTGCTCCTTGCGAAGGCCGGGATGGCCTTCGTGGTCAATCTGCTGTTCTTCGGCGTGTTCGTCACGGAAGACGGAGCGTGGCACTTCGGTATCAGCCATGCACCGAGCCACTACCTCGAAGAAGGGGTCTACCACGGCCACGAAGTCACAGAGGTCATGTTCGGTGGCCTGATGCACTCGGGCATCGCAGGTCTCGTCGGTGGGTTGCTCGTCCTTGTGCTGGGGCACCTCCTCGTCCTCGTGCTGGGCATTACCAGCGCCGGGCTGCAGGGTGTGCGTCTCGAGTACGTGGAGTTCTTCGGCAAGTTCTTCGAGGGCGGCGGCAAGCGGTACAATCCGTTCGGCTACGAGCGGACCTACACCACTGACGACTGACCGCTATCGATTTTGCTTTCCGTATTTGTCGGTCTCCCGGTAGCTCCTGCACTAACGTAGCATACTCGGGGGCTGGTACCAGATGACAACCGTGGTTGAGAGAGTGGCTAAACCCTCAGAACAGCATCTTGACGAAGTGTTTTGGGAAGCTTTATGAAGTCCGTGGAGTCACATACGCCTGTTCGGACACGAGCAACCTCAGAGAGGATCTCAACAACATGATAGAAACTATCGCACTCGTTGTCAACGCTGTACTGCAAGAAGGTGGCGCTGCTGCTCCGGCTATCCCTGCGGGGGCTGCTGCAGCCCTCGCTGTCGGACTGTCTGCACTCGGTGCGGGGTACGCAGAGCGTGGTATCGGGGCCGCCGCCGTCGGCGCCATCGCGGAGGACGAGAGCATGTTCGGCCGTGGGCTCATCCTGACAGTCCTGCCGGAGACGCTCGTCATTCTCGCGCTGGTCGTCGTCTTCATCCTCGGTTAACCACTTCTCCCTTTTCCAATAATGAGCCTTCAAACAGTCGTAGAGGATATCCGCGACGAGGCCCGCGCGCGTGCTCAGGAGATTAGCGACGAGGCCGACGAACGTGCCGAGGAGATCATCGCCGACGCCGAGGCCGACGCCGAGCAGATCCGTGAGGAACGCGAGGCTGAGGTCGAGCGGACCATCGAGCAGGAGCGAGAGCAGCGGCTCTCCTCCGCGAAGCTCGAGGCCAAGCAGGCTCGACTCAACGCCCGGCGTGACATCCTCGAAGACGTTCGTGGCGACGTCGAGGACGCGCTTGCGGCCCTCGAAGGGGATCGACGAGAGGAACTGACACGCGCACTGCTTGACGCCGCCGTCGATGAATTCGACGACAGCGACGAGCTGTCGGTGTACGGCCGTGCGTCTGACCAGTCGCTTCTCAAGGATGTACTCGAAGACTACGACGACGTGACGTACGCCGGCGAGCGGGACTGCCTCGGCGGCGTCGTCGTCGAGAGCAGCGAGTCACGAGTCCGTGTGAACAACACGTTCGATTCTATCCTTGAGGACGTCTGGGAGGACAACCTGAAAGCAATCAGCGACCGCCTGTTCGAAGACCAATGAGTTCGCGAACGGGAACGAGCGGCCAGGGAAGCAACTACGAGTACGTCATCGCACGGGTTCGCGCCCGCAGCGCATCCCTGTTCGACGATGACGACTACCGGAAGCTGGTCCGCATGGGGACGGGCGAGATCGCCCGCTTCATGGAGGAAACCGAGTACGAGACCGAAATGAACGCGCTCGGCTCCCGGTACGACGGCGTCGACCTCGTCGAGTACGCGCTGAACCGCAACCTCGCGAAACACTTCGACGACCTGCTTCGCTGGTCCGAGGGGGCGCTGTACGACTATATCGCCCGCTACCTGCGGAAGTTCGACGTGTGGAACGTCAAGACCGTCATCCGCGGGCTCTACTCGGATGCGGAGCGAACCGAGGTAGAGGACGACCTCATCCGGGCCGGCGAGTTCACCGACCGGCGCGTTGAGGACCTGCTGAACGCCGGCTCTATCGAGGAGGTTGTCGAGCAGCTCGACGACACTATCTTCGGTGACACGCTGGCCGAAGCGTTCGATGTGTACGAGGAAAGCGGCGTCCTCGTGCCACTGGAGAACGCGCTCGACCGCGCTTTCTACGAAACGCTGCTGTCGGGGCTTCCGGACAACCCGGAGATCGACAGCCCGACCGGGCTGTACGTCGAGTTTTTGGAGACGGAAGTCGACTTCCGAAACCTCCGGAACGCGCTCCGTCTGGCCCGTAGTGGTACGGATATCGACCCCTCGGAGTACTTCATCGAGGGTGGACAGCTGTTCGACGCACAGGAGGTCGCACAGCTATCGACGAATCTCGACCAACTGGTCAGCGCCGTTCGCGAGAGTAAGTACGGCGACGACCTCGATCAGGCGCTGTCGGCGCTCGAAGAGGCCGACAACCTCATCGACTTCGAGCGGGCGCTGGACGCGGCGCTGCTCGAATACGCCGACCGGCTCTCGAACCGCTATCCCCTGTCGGTCTGTCCGGTGTTGTCCTACGTCCTCGCCAAGGAGCGCGAGGTCGACAACATCCGGGCCATCGCCCGCGGTCGCGAGGCCGGCCTCGGCCCCGATGAAATCGAACAGGAGCTGGTAATACTATGAGCCAGGAAATAGGTGTCATCGGAAGCCCGGAGTTCACGACGGGCTTTCGGCTGGCGGGCGTCCGCAAGTTCGCGGACGTGCCTGCCGACGAGAAAGACGAGCAGCTCGACGACGCCGTCGAGGAGATGCTCAACGACGACGACATCGGCATCGTCGTGATGCACGACGACGATCTGTCGCATCTCTCACGCGGTGTCAGGCAGGACGCGGAGACGAGTGTCGAGCCGGTGATGGTCACGCTCGGCGGCGGTACTGGGAGCGGCGGACTGCGTGAACAGATCAAGCGAGCCATCGGTATCGACCTGATGGACGAGGACTAACCATGAGTCAAGCAACAGACACAGACGTCCGCGAGGACGGCATTATCGAAAGCGTCTCGGGACCGGTCGTAACGGCTCGGGACCTCGACGCCCGGATGAACGACGTCGTTTACGTCGGTTCGGAAGGGCTGATGGGCGAGGTCATCGAGATCGAAGGAAACATCACCACGATTCAGGTGTACGAGGAGACCTCCGGTGTCTCCCCCGGCGAACCCGTCGAAGGGACGGGCTCGCCCCTCTCCGTGGACCTCGGGCCGGGCATGCTCGACGCCATCTACGATGGTGTCCAGCGCCCGCTCGACGTGCTCGAAGAGAAGATGGGGTCGGCATTCCTCGACCGTGGTGTCGACGCACCGGGCATTGACCTGGAGAAGACCTGGGAATTCACCCCTGAAGTCGAGGAAGGCGACGAGGTCGAGGCCGGCGACATCGTCGGCACCGTCCCCGAGACGCCGAGTATCGACCACAAGGTGATGGTCCCGCCCGACTCCGAGGGCGGCGAAGTCGTCGCCATCGAGTCCGGCAATTTCAACGTCGAAGAGACGGTTGTCGAACTCGACAGCGGCGAAGAGATCCAGATGCACCAGGAATGGCCGGTGCGCCAGCAGCGCCCGACCGTCGAGAAGGAGACCCCGACGGAACCGCTCATCTCGGGCCAGCGCGTGCTCGATGGCCTGTTCCCGATTGCGAAGGGCGGGACGGCCGCCATTCCCGGCCCGTTCGGGTCCGGGAAGACGGTCACGCAGCACCAGCTCGCCAAGTGGGCTGACGCGGACATCGTCGTCTACGTCGGCTGTGGCGAGCGTGGCAACGAGATGACCGAGGTTATCGAGGACTTCCCGGAGCTTGAGGACCCGACCACCGGTAACGCGCTGATGGATCGGACCTGCCTCATCGCGAACACGTCGAATATGCCCGTCGCCGCACGCGAATCCTGCGTGTACACGGGTATCACCATCGCGGAGTACTTCCGCGACATGGGGTACGACGTGGCGCTGATGGCCGACTCCACCTCCCGGTGGGCCGAGGCCATGCGTGAAATTTCGTCCCGACTCGAAGAGATGCCCGGTGAAGAGGGGTACCCCGCGTACCTCTCCGCTCGTCTGAGTGAGTTCTACGAGCGCGCCGGCTACTTCGAGAACATCAACGGCACCGAGGGCTCCGTCTCTGTCATCGGGGCCGTCTCGCCGCCGGGCGGGGACTTCTCGGAGCCGGTCACCCAGAACACGCTGCGTATCGTCAAGACGTTCTGGGCGCTGGACGCGGACTTGGCCGAACGCCGGCACTTCCCCTCTATCAACTGGAACGAGTCGTACTCGCTGTATCGCGATCAGCTCGACCCGTGGTTCGAGGACAACGTCCGGGCCGACTGGCCGGAGACCCGCCAGTGGGCTATCGACACGCTCGACGAGGAAGCGGAACTGCAGGAGATTGTCCAGCTCGTCGGGAAGGACGCGTTGCCGGAAGACCAGCAGCTGACGCTTGAGATCGCCCGCTACCTGCGCGAGGCGTGGCTGCAGCAGAACGCCTTCCACGACGTGGACACGTTCTGTGAGCCCGAGAAGACCTACCGCATCATGGACGCTGCCAAGACGTACAACGATGCGGCCTTCGAGGCGCTCGATGCCGGTGTCCCGGTCGAGGAGATCACCGACATCGACGCCGCGCCACGGCTCAACCGTATCGGCGTCCAAGAGGATTGGAACGAGTACATCGACGACCTCGAAGACGACATCGAGTCTCAACTGCGGGAGCTGTACTAACAATGAAAGAGTATCAGACAATCACGGAGATCAGCGGACCGCTGGTGTTCGTCGAGACCGACGAACCGGTCGGCTACGACGACATCGTCGAAATCGAGCTCAGCGACGGCGAGACCCGCCGTGGTCAGGTGCTCGAATCCGCGAGCGACTACGTCGCCATTCAGGTGTTCGAGGGGACCGAAGGGATCGACCGCGATGCCTCGGTTCGCTTCCTCGGCGAGACGATGAAGATGCCCGTCACCGAGGACCTCCTCGGGCGGGTCATGGACGGGACCGGCCAGCCCATCGACGGCGGCCCGGAGATCGTCCCCGACGAACGCCGTGACATCGTCGGCGAAGCGATCAATCCGTTCTCCCGGGAGTACCCCGAGGAGTTCATCCAGACGGGTGTTTCGGCTATCGACGGCATGAACACGCTCGTCCGCGGCCAGAAACTGCCGATCTTCTCCGCCTCCGGTCTGCCACACAACGATCTGGCGCTTCAGATCGCGCGACAGGCGACGGTGCCGGAAGAGGAGGAAGGCGACGACGACGAAGGGTCCGAGTTCGCCGTCATCTTCGGCGCGATGGGTATCACGGCTGAAGAGGCAAACGAGTTCATGGACGACTTCGAGCGCACCGGCGCGCTGGAACGTTCTGTCGTCTTCATGAACCTCGCGGACGACCCGGCCGTCGAGCGGACGATCACGCCGCGGCTGGCGCTGACTACTGCCGAGTATCTCGCCTTCGAGAAGGACTACCACGTACTGGTAATTCTGACGGACATGACCAACTACTGCGAGGCACTGCGTGAGATCGGTGCCGCGCGTGAGGAGGTCCCGGGCCGGCGTGGTTACCCCGGATACATGTACACTGACCTGGCACAGCTCTACGAGCGTGCCGGTCGTATCGAGGGCCGCGAGGGCTCCGTGACCCAGCTCCCGATCCTGACGATGCCGGGCGACGACGACACGCACCCGATTCCGGACCTGACCGGGTACATTACCGAGGGCCAGATCTACATCGACCGCGACCTCAACAGCCAGGGCATCCAGCCGCCGATCAACGTCCTGCCAAGCCTGTCGCGGCTGATGGACGACGGTATCGGCGAGGGGCTGACCCGTGCCGACCATGCCGACGTGAAAGACCAGATCTTCGCCGCGTACGCGGAAGGTGAGGACCTGCGCGACCTCGTGAACATTGTCGGTCGCGAGGCGCTGTCGGAACTGGACAACAAGTATCTGGACTTCGCCGACCGCTTCGAGGAGGAGTTCGTCGATCAAGGGACCGACACGGCCCGCAGCATCGACGAGACGCTCGAACTCGGCTGGGACCTGCTCTCGATGCTCCCGAAAGATGCGCTGAACCGCATCGACGAGGACCTTATCGAGGAGCACTACCGCGAGGACGAGACCGCCGAAGCTGTCGAAGCCTAACGGCACGGCTTACTTTCTCCGGCAGCCTGCGATTTATACCATATATTTTGGGTACGCGACTGTTTAGCGTTGACCCCCTACACTAGGATGCACTATGCCAGAACCAGGGAGTGAAGCCATTTGGCTGTGGTTAGGTACAGCGGGCATGTTCCTCGGCATGCTATACTTCATCGCGCGCGGTTGGGGTGAGACCGACAGTAGACGCCAGAAGTTCTACATCGCGACAATACTTATCACGGCAATCGCGTTCGTGAATTACCTCGCGATGGCACTCGGGTTCGGCCTGACGTTTATCGAGTTCGGCGGGTCGGAACACCCCATCTACTGGGCGCGATACACCGACTGGCTGTTCACGACGCCGTTGCTGCTGTATGACCTCGGACTGCTCGCAGGCGCAGACCGAAACACCATCTACTCGCTCGTCAGCCTCGACGTGCTGATGATCGGTACCGGTGTGGTCGCGACGCTGAGCGCAGGTAGCGGCGTGCTGTCGGCCGGTGCGGAACGGCTGGTCTGGTGGGGCATTAGCACCGCCTTCCTGCTGGTCCTGCTGTACTTCCTGTTCAGTTCGCTGTCCGGTCGGGTCGCAGACCTCCCAAGCGACACGCGGAGCACCTTCAAGACACTTCGAAACCTCGTCACTGTCGTCTGGCTGGTCTACCCAGTCTGGTGGCTTGTCGGCAGTGAAGGGCTCGGCCTCGTCGGTATCGGTATCGAGACGGCCGGCTTCATGGTCATCGACTTGGTCGCAAAGGTCGGCTTCGGTATCATCCTGCTCCGTAGCCACGGCGTGCTTGACGGCGCTGCCGAATCGACCAGCACTGGCGCAACGCCTGCAGACGACTAACGACTGCCGTTCGCCGACTTCGTTTTTTGCGTGTCTGTCCGGAAGCGGCAGCACTCGAACCGAAATAACTGGAAACCGTTAACTGCCTACGTCGAAAAAAGTCCCGTAATGGCTAAGGACGTCAAACCCACGCGCAAGAATCTGATGCAGATCGAGGACCGCATCGAGCTGTCCGAGCGTGGGCACGACACGCTGGAGAAGAAGCGTGATGGCCTCATCATGGAGTTCATGGACATTCTGGACCAAGCACAGGACGTCCGTGAAGACCTCGATGGTTCCTACGAGCGGGCCCAGCGCGCAATCAACATGGCCCGAGCGATGGAGGGCGACGTGGCCGTCCGCGGGGCCGCCGCAGCGCTGAAAGAACACCCGGAACTGACGACCCAGTCCAAGAACATCATGGGTGTTGTCGTCCCGCAGATCGAGTCCAGCAAGGTCCGGAAGTCGCTGGACGAACGCGGCTACGGCGTCATGGGGACCTCGGCTCGAATCGACGAGGCCGCCGAGGCCTACGAGGAACTGCTCGAGAACATCATCCTCGCCGCTGAAGTCGAGACGGCGATGAAGAAGATGCTCGAAGAGATCGAGACGACGAAACGTCGCGTCAACGCCCTTGAATTCAAACTCCTGCCCGACCTCTATGACAATCAAGAGTACATCGAGCAGAAACTCGAAGAGCAGGAGCGCGAGGAGATCTTCCGCATGAAGAAGATCAAAGCCAAGAAAGAAGAGGAAGAGGACGAACTCGCAGCCGCGGAGGAAGCGGAAGAAGAGACCGAGCCGGTCACTGCTGACGACTGAGCGCGGTGTCCGTCCGACCGGTATCGTTTTTGCGCTTTCACGCTCGTGCTTGAGTATGTCCTGTCCCGACTGCGGCGGCGACCTCGTTTCGTTCCCAGTCCCGGCTGACCTCCGGCAGTTTCTCCCCGGAAACGCACGGGGGGCCAGCGTCTGCCGGGTCTGCCTTGCGCTCCAGCCGGAGACGGCCCCTCCGGAGGCTGTTCCGGATTTCGGGCTCAGTGACGCGATTCCAGACGACGACGGCGCAGCCGTCCCGCTGCTGTTGCTCGTCGGGCTGCTCGATTCGCTTGCGATGCACCGCGAGGAAATCACCGCGTTGCTGGAGCGAGTCGAGCGCGAGGGCGTCGACCCGCTACTGGTACTAGACCGCCTCGACTCCAGCTATGGGGAGGCGGCCCACGTTGACCTCGGCCGTCGTCGTCGGCAGCTCGAACAGTTGCTGTGAGCGGCTGGATCGCCTATTCTCCTCGAACCGCAATAGACAGAGCTGCTGTGGTCTCAGCGAAACTAACTGTGTCGTCGTCTACGCCGAAGAGTTGCTGGAGATACGAGAGCGAACGACGTGCGTTAGACGCCAGTCGAGTACCGCAGCAGGCCGGCGACGCCGCCGAAGGCGGTCAGCAGCTGTTCGCCCTTCTCGAAGTCTGTCGAGATGAACACCGTCTCGGTGCCGCGCTGGTCGGCCAGTTCCATCAGATGGTCGATGGCGTCCTCGCGCTCACCGTCCGCGGCGTCGACGGTAGCGCTACAGCGAGAGCACTCGTGGTCGTCAGTTTCGGCGTTGCTGTTGATCAGGTCGTACTCGTCGTGGCCGTTCTCGCAGGTGTAGGCGACCACGTCCTTCCGGAGGTCCTCGGAGATGAGTAGCTGTTCGACCGCGCCCATGTTGAGATTCTGGCGCGTCTGGTCGAAGCCGTAGGTGGCCTTGTCCCCGTTGTGGAGCTGCTTGAAGAAGTCCTCCATGAGCTCCTTGTCCCGGAGCATCTCGTGTTCGGCCAGCACCTCGTCGGCCGCGTCCACGAGGTCGTACAGCCCTGACTCGTCCGTGTACGCCACGTCGAACTTCCCGAGCACCATATCCTGTAGTTCGTGGTGGAGGTAATCGCCGTCGAGGAACTCGTCTTTCGTCGGCGAGGGGCCGCCGACGAGGATGCCGTCTATTTCGTGGCGGTCGGCGACGAACAGGTCGTTCGCCATGCCGGCGACCTCCTGATAGAAGTTGTCGATAGCTTCCAGCCGGAGGCGGGCGAATCGCTGGGCTGACTGGCCACCTTTTCGCTGCTTGCCCGGTACCAACGAGGAGGCGGATTTGACGGGCTCGACTCGTTTCCCTTTCAGCCAGCCGACGTTGGCCTCGCGCCGGTCGAGCACGACGAGGCCGAACAGCCCTTTGTCGGCCAGCATGTGCTCCAGCGGCTCGGTGAGGAACTCCGAGTCACAGTGATAGCGGAACGACTCGATGGGGTCCGGTGGTGATTCGAGGACTTTGGTCACCATGTCGGTCCGGCCGCCGCCGGTGTCGAACGCGCCCGAGAACACGACCAGTCCGTTGTCGGGTGGCCGCACGTCGTAGTATCGGAGTCGGTCCTTGATAGAGGTGAGCGCGTCTTGGACCGCGGTGCGGGTGTCCTTCGATTTGATGTTCGAGGCTTCGGAGTGCTCTTGGGTGACGTGGGCGACGACGTCGCTGATCTGCTTGTCCTCGGGCACGTAGATAGAGACGAGTTGGGTCCCCGAGCCCTGATAGTCCTTGAGCTCCTCGATTACCTTCCGGAACTCGTATTTTTGTTTGTCCGACTGCTCCTGTTCCTGCTGCTCGCTCATTACTCTACTTTGGCCGAGGTGGCGTAAGAACCTGTTGACAGCTGTGCGATTCGAGCAGAGCGAGAATCGCAGGACGAGTGAGCGGCGAATGAAATGAGCCGCGAGCAGCGAAACCCTGAGTGAAACGAAGGGGTTCGGAATTGCGAGCGGGGAGGACCGTCCCGCGAGCAGCGAGGGAGACGAATAGAGTGGGCGTTGTGCCCGAACAACAGAGTCGTACGGCCGTGACGGCAGATGTGATAATCGGGTACTCAGATTGGCCGTAGAACCGACGGCTCTCGGGTGCGTCTGGTTCGTGGTGGTCCAACAAATGACAGTCGCATTTATATGACTGCCTGCATTGTACCCAAGCAATCAGACTATGGCGGGGTATGTGTGTACGATTGCGGGCGGCAAGGGCGGCGTCGGAAAGACGACGACCGCGGTAAATCTCGGGGCTGTGCTTCAGGAGATGGACTACGATGTCGCCGTCGTCGACGCAGATCTTGGGATGGCGAACCTCGGCTCGATGCTCTCTGTAGAGCCAGAAAAGAGCCTGCACGAGATTCTGGCCGGCGAGGCTGCCGTGAGTGAGGCGTTGACTGATGCGCCGGGTGGGCTCACAGTGATTCCGGGTGAACAGTCGCTGGAGGCGTTCGCGGACGCTGACCCCGCAAAGCTCAGGAAAGTCATCAAGACGCTCCGAAATGCCTACGACGTGGTGTTGATCGACACCGGCGCTGGACTAAGCCATGAGGTCGCTGTGCCGCTGGGACTGGCTGACGGTATCGTCCTCGTCACGACTCCTGACGACGTTGCGGTGGGCGATACCGTTAAAACAGCCCAGCTAGCGAACCGCATCGACGGGACCGTTCTGGGCGCGATAATCAACCGCGCGACCCGCCATACGGATGTCGCGTCCATCGCCGAGCAGATGGAGTTCCCGCTGCTTGCGGTCATCCCGGACGACCCGCAGGCGACAACCGAGGAACCACTCGTACTCAACGCCCCCGAGAGCACGGCTGCAGACGCCTATCAGCGGCTGACAGAGGCGCTGGAGGGTGTGTTCTTCCGTGGTGAGAGCCCCGACGCTGATATCGAGACAATACTTGACGACGAGTGGTTCCTCGAAGACACCGAGGACCATTCTGATGTCGACGAAGATGAAGACTCTGGCGGCGTGTTCGGCCTGTTTAACTGATTTTACTGCCGTCGCTGGCGTGCTGGCTCACTCCGGAAGCGGCGGCCACAGTGTTGCGACTGTTTCTTGGATGAGTTGGGTCTGTGCCCGGCGCAGTCGCTCGGAGAGCGACGACGCAGAGATGTCCAGTTCTTGGGCCACGGCCTCCAGTGATGCACGTCGCGGAATTTCGAAATACCCCATTTCGTACGCCGTCCGTAGCGCTTCCAGTTGGCGGTCGGTGAGCCCGTTTCCGGGCGGTTTTGGTTCCGTCTCGCGGGTCAGCCGGTCCAATCCGAAGCCGGCGTTTTGCTGCCAGAACGAGGTGAACTCGGTGAATGCCGCTCGGTCGGCAAACCAGCCCATCTGTTGCCATCCGTCCACAGTCACGGTTATCTGTTCGATGATGGCGTCTGCAGTGGCGAGCGCTTCGAGCCCGTCGAGGTCGTCGATTTGGCCACCGAGTTGCTCTTCGAAGCTCAGCGCTGGCACTGCCTGATACCGGCGGGTGTCGCCGGCCGTCCCGATACGCGTCCACTCCTGCACGTCGTCGGCATCGGTGAGTGCCTGCTCGATAGCCCGCTTCGAACCGCCCGTCACGGTTGCAATAAACAGCGGGCGGCGACCGTGGTTGTACTGGAGCGAGAGTGAAATCGACGCTTCGGGAACCGCGTGCGCGACCGATACGAGCGGCAGCGCTTCACACTCGATCTGAAACTCTGCGATAAGCCCCATGGGGTACCGCTCTCCGCCGATGCTGAAGCACCTGTCGGAACAGCGAGTCGGTTGGGCGTCCACTTTCGACCCCTATTAAACGGCCCAAGCACTGAGAGAACGGCTTAGCCCGACTGCACCCGACCGTCATATTGTATGCAGCCGACACAGTCTGCAGACGAGATTGAAGTCGAGTTCGAACGCTACGGTGACGGCCAGCCGCTGCTGTTCTTACATGGCGGGATGGCACCCACGGCGTACTGGGAGCCAGTCATTCCACAGTTCGAAGGATACGGCGCTGTTGTCCCACAGCGTCCGGGGTTCGGGACCTGCCTCGATTCCCCCGCGGAAACGAGCGCTGGTGAGGTGCTGGACCGCGAGGCCAGCTACGTCCGAGCGCTTACCGACGCCGTCGACGGTGACCCGGTCCTTTTCGGACACTCTTACGGGGCGCTCACCGCTATTGAGGCCGCGACAGAGACACCGGTCGAAGCCGTCATCGCCTACGAACCGGCAGTACTGCCCGACACGTACCGAACGGAGGCCGACCTTGCCGACCGTATGGCGTCGCTCGTACAGAACGGGGAACGCAAAGCGGCGGTGAAACGCTACGTCGAGCAGGTCCTCCACCCAGACGGTATCGACGACCTCGACGCTTGGCTGGCGGAGTGGCCCGTCTGGCCCGACTGCGTGGACCTCGCCGAAGAGGTCGTCCGGATGAACCGGTCTGTCGAACAGTACCGGCTCCCAGACCGCCTCGATGTCGACGCGCCCACTCTCGTCCTGTCCGGCACCAACGGTCCGGACTTCCTTCGGCGGAGTGCTCGAAACGTACACGACGCACTGCCACACAGCCGGTTCGTCGAGTTCGATGGTGTCAGCCACAGCGGCCCCGCAGAGACACCAGAACTAGTCTCGGCGGAAGTCGACACGTTCCTGCAGAAATAGGCTGTTCGGGCAAACTAATAGCGACAGCCTGTCATACCCCGAACCTACATCGAGGTCGGCGCTTCGACACCTAGCGCGTCGAGCGCGTTCGCAATCGCGGTCCGGGTCCCATCGACGAGCGCCAGCCGTGCCGCGCGGGTCTCGTCGTCAGCGTCGAGAACCGGACACTCCCGGTAGAAGGCGTTGAACGTCTCGGCGAGGTCGCGGGTGTAGGTCGCGACGGTGTGTGGCGTCAAATCATCCGCGGCTGCCTCGATGACCGCGGGGAACCGGGCCAGTTCGCGGAGCAGCGCGCGCTCTTCCGGTTCCGACAGCGGGTCGAGGTCGGGTTCGTCGGGGATGTCGGCTTCCACGTCGTTCAGGATGCCACAGCAGCGCGCATGGACGTACTGGACGTACGGGGCAGACTGCGCCTCGAAGTCCAGCGCGCGGTCCCACTCGAAGGTGATGCCCTTGGTCGGCTGTTTCGAGACGATGTCGTAGCGGACCGCGCCGATGCCGACTTGGCGCGCGATGCGGTCGATGTCGTCCTCGTCGAGGTCGCCGCGGGTCCGGTCGTCAAGTCGGGATTCGACCTCCTCACGCGCGCGGTCGATGGCTTCGTCGAGCAGGTCGTCGAGGTCGATACCGGTCCCCTCGCGTGTACTCATCCCACCTTCGGGGAGGTTCACCCAAGAGTAAAACACCTGCCGGAGCTGGTCGGTGTCGTTGCCGAGCAGGCCCAGCGCGGCGTCGAGCTGGTCGGCTTGGAGCTTGTGGTCCTCGCCCAGCACCGTGACGGCGCGGTCGTAGGTGTCGAACTTCCACTCGTGGTGGGCCAGATCCCGGGTGGTGTACAGCGACGTGCCGTCCGAACGCAGGAAGACGAGGTTCTTCTCGAAGTCGGGCAGATCCAACTGCCAAGCGTCTTCCTCGTAGACAGCGCAGTCGAGTTCCTTCAGCCGGTCGACTAAGTCGTCTGTGTCGCCGTTGCGCATGAACCGCGTCTCCTTGACGAACTCGTCGAACTCGGCTGGGAGGCGTTCGAGCGTGGTCTGCATCCCACCGAGGACGGTGTCGACCACTTCAGCGACCCGCTCGTAGGTCTCCTCGTCGCCGTCTTCGAGGCCCTGCAGAATCGACTGGACTTCGGCCTCAGCGTCCTCGACTTCCTCGGGGTCGCCCTCTTCGAGAACGGTGTTGCCCTTGCGGTAGTACCGGACCATCTCGTACTCCGGGGACTCGCGCTCGGGTTCGGGCAGGTCGGCCTCGTCGAAGGTTTCGTAGGCCCAAGTGAACACCGCAATCTGGCGGCCTGCGTCGTTGACGTAGTAATGGCGGTCCACGTCGTAGCCGGCGTAATCGAGGACACGGGCGACAGCATCGCCGATAATGGGGTTGCGCGCTCGCCCGACGTGGACCGGTCCGGTCGGGTTCGCGGAGGTGTGTTCGACGACCACGCTCGTGTCGCGGTCGGGGAGTCGGCCGAACGTGTCGTCCGTGACTGACTGCAGGGTCTCGGCGAAATACGCCTCGCTCGGGAGGAAGTTGACGTAGGGCCCCTGTGTCGTCGCGTCGCGGACGTAGGTGAGCTCGTCGGCGTCAATCGCGTCGGCGATGTCACCGGCGACGTTCGGCGGCGCGGTACCGACCTCGCCGGCCAGCCGGAAGGCGACGCTCGATGCGAGCACGGCGTCGACGTCCTCCGGAGGTTCCTCGATACCGAGGTCCTCGGCCGGCAGGTCGAGGGCTGTGAGTGCGTCGGCGAGGGCGTCCTCGACCTCCGCACGGAGCTGCAGGAACATACGCCGGGCTTTCGCGGCGGGGAGTAAATGGGTAACGAAACCCCGGCCGTGTCAGACGGACTCCTGTACGTCGTGTCCACGTCGACCGCCGCGAGCCGGGCGGTCGTCGGGCGAAACAGTGATATCAGTCCGTCTCAGGTCAGCAGCCGCGGCCCGAACACCATCAACAGGAGGCCGCCGATCATCGAGACCGTGATGGCGATGGAGACGGCTGTCGTCACCCGCCGGCCGTCCGAGACCGGTAGCCGCGAGACGAACGACTCGGTCGACGCCCGAAGAATGTGGCCGCCGTCGAGCGGGAACGTCGGGATGAGGTTGAACTGGCCGATGACGAGGTTGATCCAGCCGGTCCAGAACAGGACGTTCGCGAGCAGGAACACCGGCGTCGTTCCGAGTGCGCCGAGCGGGCCCTGCACAGTGTAGAAGTTCGTCGCGATTCCGGTGAAGCCGGCGAAGTTGTAGCCAAAGCCACCGGCGACGCCGATGAACGGGAGCAAGAGCGTGCTGAAAATCCGTTGCGCAAACGAGAACTCAGAGACTGACGTGGGCGTGTCTGGCGATCCGCCGAGGAATTCGAGGAACGCGGCGGCGGGGTAGGCGTCGATGCCGAAGTCACTGACTTGAATGCCGCTGATGCCCTGCTGGATACTGACGCCGATGATGCCGTTGTCCACCTGTTCGCTCTCGGCCATCGTCACCTCGTAGGTCTCGCGGGAGCCGTCGACGTAGCCGATGAGAGTCACGCGGTCACCGGGTTCGCCACCCTCAAGCGCCTGCATCAGCGCGGTCCCGCTGTGCGTTCGCTCGCCGTTGACTTCGGTGATTATCATGCCGTCGCCGTCTGGTGCCCCCTCTGCTGCGAGCGGGCCGTCCTCCGCGACCAAGACGTATGCACCGAGCGGGGTCGTGACTGTCTCCCCGGACTCGGTTTCGAGCGTCGCGACGGGATGCTCGCTGGCCGTCTGTTCGAACTCACTGCTGGTAGCTACGGCAGTCCCGTTGACGGAGACAATCGTCTCGCCGGTGCCAAGTGGTGCGCTCTGGAGGGCCGCCGAGACGACGACGGACCGCTCGACGGTGACGGTCTCTGCGTCCTTCCGTGCCACCTCGACAGTCTGAGCATCACTCTCGGCGAGCACCGCTTCGAGTTCCTGCTGGTTCTCGACGGACTGGCCGTCGACCGCCGTGATGACATCGCCAGAGACGATACCCGCCTCGGCCGCAGGCGTCCCGTTGACTGGGCTCCCGACCGGAACGCCGTCGACGACGGCGACAGCACCGGCGACCGGCCCGAACAGCAACAGCAGCGTGATGATCGCCAGCGCGAAGTTGTTGGTCACGCCGGCCGTGTACATCCGGGCCTGCGCGCCGCGGTCGGACCGCAGGAGTTCGTCTTCGTCGGGTTCGACGAATGCCCCAATCGGGATAATCGCCAGCAGGGCAAGCCCCATCGACTCGATGTCGATGTCCTCGACGCGACAGAACAGTCCGTGCCCGCCCTCGTGGACGATGAGGCCGAGTAACAACCCGAGTACGATTTCGGGCGCGACCGACAGGGGGAGGAAGTCGTTGACGCCGGGAATCGCCAGCGCGTTCCGCGGTTCGTTCAGTGCGGAAGGCTGGGGATTGACGAGCGCTTGGTAGGCACCGAGCGCAACGAGGAGGAACGAGCCGACCATCACCACGAGACCGAACCCGACGCCGAGGTTCCCCCAGGCTCGCCAGAACCGCTTTGGCCGTGCGAGCCAGTCGAGCACCGCCTTGCCCTTCTGTGTGTGAATCGTCGTAATCGGGCCGCTAAACCGGATATATTCGGGGATAACGCCGCGGGTCCGTAGCGCCATCGCGAGGAGGGTGTAAGCGACAAGGCCCGCGAGGACCCACGTCAGCGTACTCACCATTTATCAGAAAATGGGTTTAGCCAATCAAGAGGGTTTGGTTTGGGACACACTGCTGGCACATAGCAGCCAACGGTGAAGTGACCGCGTCGCAAACAGCCACACAATGTACGACCACATTCTCATTCCCGTCGACGGAAGCGACGAATCCACGGCGGCCGCACGGCGCGGTCTCGCACTGGCAAAGGACTTCGACGCGACTGCCGAGGCAGTCCACGTCGTCGAACAGCGCGCACTCTCACTCACCCGAACGGACCGCGAGAGCGGACACCTCCGGGAACACGGCGAGTCTGTCCTCGCGGACATCGAGTCACTCGCTGCCGATATCGGCCAGTCCGTCACGACAGAGTTGCTGGAAGGGAAACCGAGCGCGCGGATAGACGAGTACGCTCGCGAAACCGATGCAGGGCTCATCGTCCTCGGCCGACAGGGGATGACCGGTCTCGGGAAGCGACTCCTCGGCGGCATCACCGAGCAGGTCCTGCATCGAACTGCAGTACCTGTGCTCGTCGTTCCGGGAGCGGAGGGGACAGGAACGAACGGATTCGATTACTCGCGGATACTCGTTCCGACTGATGGTAGCGAGAACGCCAACACGGCGACACGACACGGCGCGGCGGTTGCAGACTGTTACGACGCCACAGTACACGTCCTCAACGTCGTGGATATTCAGGCAGCTGGCGGGGCGTTCAACGCCGGTGGGCTGAACGAGACGTTCATCGAACGACTGGAGGACAACGGGCGTGACGCCGTCGCAGCAACTGCTGACGCCTTCCAGACGTCGGCCCCAGACTCATCGGTTGAAACGGCAGTGACACGAGCAGACACGCTCAACGGCGTCGCTGCCGGGATTCGCGAGTATGCCGCTACCCACGACATCGATCTCGTCGTCATGGGTTCCCACGGCCGTTCGAACCTGAAACGCCAGTTGCTCGGCAGCGTCACCTCGCAATTGCTCCGAACTATCGATGTGCCCGTGCTAGTGACGCCCCGGCCGACCTGATAGGTGTACGAACCACCCGTTCTATGTTCTGTGAGAACGTATCGCAAACAAGTGTCCGGCAATGCCAGAAACCTGTGGTATCTGTGGCGAGACGGTTCCGTTCGACGCTACGGTTCACGCGATGATTCACACTCATAGCGAGACGGGCGTCATCGACGTGTACGTCTGTCAGGACTGCTACGACGAGCGCCTCGGGCCCATATTTGAGCGGGCCGAGACGCAGGAACAGTCGCCATGAAGCTGCTCTTCCAACAGGCTGCTACGGACAGGTAGGGACTTCCTACCCCGGCTACTCGTTCCGACGGAAGCGCTCCACGACGAACTCTCGGTCAAGTTTCGCGACGAACGTCCCGAGCTGGGGGCCTTCGGTGTCGTCGAACAGGAGCCGGTAGCCGGCCGAGAAGAACTCGCCGATGTCGATGTCGTTGCGTTTCGCCGTCTCGTAGATCTCGGCCTGAATCGCCTCGCCGTCGTGGCCCTCTGCGATGAAATCGGCGAGTTCGTCCAGCGCGGCCGCCGTCGCGTCGTCGAAGGACACGTCGGGGATCTCGGCGCGCTTGAGCTCATAGTTGAACTCATTGTTTGTCAGACTGGCCCACTCTTGGGCGCGCTCGACGCGGGCGAGCGCCCCCTCGACGGCCCACTCCGGTGCGTCGTCGGGAATGTGCCCTTCCCTGCGGGCGATTTCTTCCCGGAGCTCGGGGTCGTCGGTCATGCCAAGGACTGCCGCGAACGTGTAGGGAATCCGAACCCGCTGTTCGCGCGGTTCGTCCACGACCATCGGGTAGGCCCGCTCTGCGAGTTCCATCTCGTCTTTGCTCCCGTCTGCCTCACCGAAGTAGCGTCGCTCGAACCGGTCGAACTCGTCGACGAGCTGGTCGACGTTCTCGATGGAGAAGTCCCGCTGTTTCCGCGGGTCCTTCACGAAGAAGTACTTGAACACCTCCGGTTCGAGGATATCAAGCACCTCGTCGACGGTGATGACGTTCCCGGAAGAAGAGGAGAGCGGTTCGCCGTCGAGCGTGAACCACTCGTACACCATCGGGACCGGCGGCTGGATGTCCAGTACGTTCTCGGCCACGTCCTCGCCAGAGGGCCAGGAGCCCTCGGCGTGGTCCTTGCCGAACGGCTCGAAGTCGACGCCCAGAATCTCCCACTGGGCGGGCCACTCGAAGCGCCACGGGAGCTTTCCGTCCCGGAGCGACGCCGTCCCCTCGTGGCCACAGCCCTCGATGGTCTGGTCGCCGGCCTCGACGTCTTCACAGACGTAGGTGAGTTCGCCGGCGTCGAGGTCGACCGACGTGACGCCCTCCGTGAGCTTCCCGCACTCCTCGCACTGGGGGAGGAACGGGACGTAGTCGTCGTCGACCTTGTTCTGGTACTCCGCGAGCACGTCGCGGGCCCGGTCGGCGCGTTCGAGCACGCGACGGGTCACGGGTTCGAACTCGCCGTCGGCGTACAGCTCGGTGTTCGAGACGAACTCCACGTCGACGCCGACCAGTTCGGCGCTTTTCCGCAGGAGCGTCGTGAAGTGGGCACCGTAGGAGTCACAGCAGCCGAAGGGGTCCGGGATGTCGGTGTACGGTTTCCCGAGGTTCCGGCCGAGCGCGCCGGCGTCGACCTCACCGAGGCCGACGACGTTCCAGTCGAGGTCGGCGAGCTGGCGGGGGACCGCCCGCAGCCGGTCCTTGTCGTCGGCGGTGAACACCTGCCGGACTTCGTGGCCCCGGTCCCGAAGCGCCTCGGCGACGTAGTAGCCCCGCATTATCTCGTTGAAGTGGCCGATATGGGGCACACCCGAGGGGGAGACGCCGCCTTTGATGACGACCGGTTCGTCCGGGTCCCGCGCTTCGATAGCGTCGGCGACGGAATCGGCCCAGAACGCTCGGCTACCGCCGCGACCGACCTCGTAGGGATCTTCCGCCATCTATGCCTCCGGCAGGATTTCGGACCCGTCGAACTCACCGTCTTCGACCGCACGCACGACGCGTTCGGGGTCGGTGCCGTCGAGCACCATCGTCCGGATGCCGGACCGCTGGATGATTTTCGCGGCCAACAGGTCGACAGGTGCGCTGCTGCCAGCGTCCATCTCGATGTCGGCGATAACGTCGACGAGTTCGCTCGCGCTCAGTTCGTCGAACCGCGTCGCGTCGTCGTCCTCGTTCGGGTCGGCGTCGTAGACGCCCGGGACTGACGTGGCGTACACGAGTAGGTCCGCGCCGACATACTCTGCAAAAGCGGCCGCCACAGCGTCGGTGGTCTGTGCGGCGACGATGCCACCGAGGACTGGGATGTCCCCGCGACGGATGGCTTCTCGGCCCTCGTCGTAGCTCTCGGCGGGCGTGGGTGCCGCGCGGTCGTCCAGCGCGGCGATCAGCAGCCGACCGTTCAGCCGCGTGACGGCGATGCCGAGTTGGTCGAGTTCGATCTCGTTCGCGCCGAGGTCTCGGGCGCTGCCGATGTAATCCCGTGCGGTCGGTCCGCCGCCGACGACGGTCCCAAGCGTGTGCCCCTGTGCATCGAGCGACTGGATGGCGTCAGCGTAGTCGGCGACCCGGTCCGCGTCGAGGTCCGGGGCCAGTACGCTTCCGCCAATGGAGACGACGACTTTCATTAGCCCGCCGTAACCGCGATGCACTCTTAAGGGTTGTCAAGGCCACTGATCGCTGTCTCTCTAGTCAGACTTTTTGTTCCCCACAGCTTCTGCTGTTGGTCGCATACCCCGGAGACCGTCCGTCTGACGTGCGCCCGATGTGCTGACGCGTGTCTGACGATTCTGTCACTCTACCAGCGAAATATGCCGTTTATTGGCGTCCCAGAAGGTGATATCTCTCTTTCACAGACCGTTCAAAACACCGCGGAACCAGACCCTATCTATGGGCTAAGAATGCTTTGTAAAACGTCTAAAAGAATCTGGAACCGTCGTAAAAAATGCGTTTTAGCTCGATTTGTCCTGAAAGTGACCGAAGTGACCTGAAGGTTCCTCCCTTTATATACTCCCGGCGGGGTTACGATTGAGTGAGGTGACAAAGATGAGCGCTACCGCAACGCCCTCCGGCGAGGAAGAGCCCTCCAAAGAAGAGCGACTGAAATCGTTCCTCGCAGAGAAGGCAAGTGACGGCGAGATGTATTTCAAGAGCAAGTTCATCGCTGATGAAGTCGGTCTCTCCCCAAAAGAGATCGGTGCCCTGATGGTCAAGCTCAAGGACAGCGCGTCCGAGATCAATGTCGAAAAGTGGTCGTACACGAGCGCGACCACTTGGCGTATCGAGCCGGCGTAGGTGACTGGTCCCCGCGTACAGTTCTCGGCTGACCATACCTGCCAGCGGTGTGATCGTTCGCGGAGTATTTGTGCCCGCATCGTTTACGAGTAGCTGATGAGTGGCTCCGCCGCCGACCCGCCGTCGCCTGATCGACTGGCCGGCGTATTCTCCGTCTCGTCAGTGCGGCGGACAGATGGAACCGTTCGGTATATCGGCGACCCGCTAGTGCCACCAGCCGCCGTCGCTGAGCAACTCAGGCCGGTGTTCCGACAGCGGGGCTACGACGTTCGGCTCGAAGAACTCGGCCCTGCGAGCAACGGCGGCACTACTGTTGTCGGCGGTCCGGGCGTCGATGACTCGATTGCCGCCACCGGTGGCGCGTCGAACGCGCGCCCGAACCAATATGCACTGGTAGCTGAGCCTGCCGACACGGACACTGGCGGCATCCCGTGGCTCAACATCGGGCTTCTCTTCGCGACCATCGCGTCGACCCTCTACGTCGGCGCGACCGCTTGGTACTACATCCCAGTTGCCGAAGACCCGCTTCGTGTGTTCGAAGCTTGGCCGTTCGTGGTCGCGATGCTCGGCGTGCTCGGCATCCACGAACTGGGCCACTACGCCGCGGCCCGCTACCACGGCGTCGACGTGACGCTTCCGTACTTCATTCCGTTCCCGTCGTTTCTCGGAACGATGGGGGCGGTCATCAACATCCGCGGGCGCATCCCCGACCGGACGGCGCTGTTCGATATCGGCGTCGCCGGCCCGCTCGCCGGACTCGTCGCGACGACAATCGTCACGGTCATCGGTCTCTCGATAGACCCGATTACCGTTCCGGAACGCGTGGCGAACAGCGACACCGGTGTTCTCATCACCTTCAACTATCCACTCCTGTTTCAGGCGCTGGACGCTCTGGTGAACGCGCTGGGGCTCGGATCTGAGATCGGCCCCGGCGAGTCAGTGCACCCCATTGTATTTGCAGGCTGGGCTGGGATGTTCTTCACGTTCCTGAATCTGCTCCCGGTGGGGCAACTCGACGGTGGCCACATCGTGCGGTCCATCGCTGGACAGCGTCAGGAAACCATCGCTGCCGCCGTTCCCGGTGCGCTGTTTGCACTCGCCGGCTACCTGTATTTCACTCGCGACCCGCCGCCGGTCGGCTTCGGCGTCTGGGGGCTGTGGGTGTTCTGGGGCCTGTTCGCTACCGGGCTTGCGTACGCCGGTCCGGCCCGCCCGACCGTGGACGCGGCGCTTGACCGACGGCGGACGCTGCTTGGCCTGTTCACGTTCCTGCTGGGGCTGGCCTGTTTCACGCCGGTCCCGTTCGAGATCAGCGCGGTCTAATAGCTTCCGCGTCGCGCCGACCCGCTTTCAGTGTGAGTAGCCTCGGTCAGGCAGCGCCTCGCCGTCGAGCGTGACGCCGCCTTCAGTGACCGTTCCGATCCGGTGGAGCGGGCACGGAACGGCTTCTCTGACCGCGGAAACGTCGGATTCGGGCAGCGTACACACTAACTCGAAGTCCTCCCCGAAGAAGACGCCCAACTCTTTGCGTTCCTGCTCGGTCTCCGCGAGCTCGTCGACCTGCGGGTCTATCGGGAGCGGTTCCTCGACAGCGAAGCCACAGCCGCTGGCCTCGGCAAGCTGGTGAAGTGAGCGAGCCAGCCCGTCGCTCGAATCCATCATCGCCGTCGCATGTGGTCGGAGCGCGATACCCTCGCGCACGCGAGGTTGGAACTGAAACAGCTCGTTTGCCCGGCCAATATCACCCCGGTCGAACAGTTCGATGGCGGCGGCTGACCGGCCGAGCGTGCCGGTGACACAGACTGCGTCACCGGGTGAAGCGCCCGAGCGCCGGACCGGGTCCGTGGCCGACCCGATGGCCGTCGTCGCGACGGTGAACTCGTCGTGGCTGTCCAGATCCCCGCCGACGTACTCCGCGTCGACCGCGCGACACACGTCCTGTGCGCCGTCGACGAACGCCGCGAGTTCATCCGCCTCAAACGATGGTGCGCCGTACGCGGCCACCGCGGCTGTCGCGTCGGCTCCCATGGCGGCCACGTCTGACAGCGAGGCGGCGACAGCCCGCCAGCCGGCCGTATAGCGGGTCGTCCCCGGTGGGAAGTCCGTCCGCTCGTGGAGCATGTCGGTCGTGATGACCTGCCCGTCCACGACGGCGCAGTCGTCGCCCGCGTCGGGTAGCCGGTCGGCGAGGTCGGCGAGTGCAGCCCGCTCGTCCATACCCGGCCGTCGGGGCCCCGGGGCTAAACCCTCGGGGATATCGGCCGGCAGGACAGGGTCGGTGGGTTGAAACCGGAGACCGCCAATCCAATCCACATGGATGGGAACCGGATGGCGACGGTCGTCGGGTTCACAGCGGCACTGGCCGTCCTCGCGGGGCTAGTGTGGCTTGTGGGCATCGGCGAGACGCTGGACGCGCTCACGACGGCGGACCCGTGGGCGCTTCTCGCCGTCGCGGGCATCGCCATGCTCTGGCTCGCCGCGTGGGGGCTGGCGCTGTGGACGGTCCTGCAAGCGCTCGGCGCGCCGATGGCGCCACACACTGCTGTTCTCGTGTTCGTCGCCGCCGTGTTCTCGAACAACGTCACGCCGTTCGGGCAGGCCGGCGGCGAGCCACTGAGTGCGCTGTTGATATCGACTGCCGCCGACACTGAGTACGAGACCGGGCTAGCGGCCATCGCCACCGTCGACACGGTCCACTTCCTGCCGTCGGTCGGGTATGCCATCGTCGGCTTCACGTTTGTCGCCGCCGGTGCGGTCCAGTTGACCCGGAATCTGGCGTTTGCCGCCGGTGCTGTCGCGGTGCTCGCTGTTGGCATCCCCACTGTCGCCGTCCTTGGCTGGCGACACCGGGACCGCGTTCAGGCGGCGGTCATTCGCGGTGTCGTACCGGCCCTCGCTGCGCTGTCGAACGTCGTTCCCCGGTGGTCACCGCCGTCTGCCGAAAACATCGAGGCGCGAATCGGGGGATTCTTTTCGGCTATCGAGCGCATCGCGACCGACCGGCGGACTGTCCTCCAGACCTTCGGCCTCTCAGCGTTCGGCTGGGCCTGTCTGTCGGCGTCGCTGTGGACGTCGCTGTACGCCGTTGGGACGCCGGTGTCGGCCGAGGTCGTTTTGCTCGTCGTCCCCGTCGCGAGCATCGCAAGCGTCGTGCCGCTCCCCGGCGGGTCCGGCGCTATCGAGACGGTGCTCGTAACGCTGCTGGTCTCGACAGCTCCGATTTCGGCCGCTGTCGCCACGT
Source organism: Haloarcula sp. CBA1129 (assembly GCF_008729015.1). NCBI lineage: Archaea > Methanobacteriati > Methanobacteriota > Halobacteria > Halobacteriales > Haloarculaceae > Haloarcula > Haloarcula sp. CBA1129. The sequence goes on along the minus strand of NZ_RKSM01000001.1, from coordinate 2,528,328 downwards.
CGGCGGTGCTGATCCACCGTGTCGGAAGTTACCTGTTGCCGACGGTTATCGGCGGCGGCGTCGCCGCTGCGCTCAGTGTCGACCGGGCCGCATCGCCCGAGGAGTGACACCTTGTGGTTCTCGATTGGAGGGAGCATCGCTGCCCTACAGGCGAGTGAACGGTTCACGCCCGCCGACTGCGAACGACGCGTTTAAATGACGGCGACGGAAAGAAATCTGCAATGGCTACACTCTACGACGTTCCCCCCGAGGAACTCATCGAGGCACTCACGGAGACGCTCGCAGACGAAGACGACATCGAAGCGCCGGACTGGGCAGAGTACACCAAGACCGGCGTCGACCGTGAACTCCCACCCGAGCAGGAGGACTTCTGGGCGCGGCGCGCGGCCAGCCTCCTCCGAAAGGTCGCCGTCGACGGCCCCGTCGGCGTCAACGCGCTCCGCTCCGAGTACGGCACCTCAAAACAGGGCACGACCCGCTACCGCGTCCGCCCCCACCAGAAGACCAAGGGCTCGGGCAACATCATCCGGACGGCGCTCCAGCAGCTCGAAGACGCCGGCTACGTCGAGACCAGCGAGAACGACGGCCGCCGCGTCACCGGCGAGGGCCGCAGCCTCCTCGACGACACTGCAGGCGACCTCCTGACGGAACTCGACCGTCCGGAACTCGAACGCTACGCGTAACTGACGCCTTTTTCGCTGTTTTTCAGTTGGCCCGTAGCTCCTGCTCCGAAATCGTTTTCCGACCGACTCCAG